>PKEU01000043.1 GCA_002919195.1 bacterium | reverse complement strand
AAAGCTCCTCACGACGCCTCACCCCTCGCCCGGGGATGCTGCCGCCCCGTGAGGCGGGTGTAGAGCTGAGCCGCGGTGCCGAAGTATCGAGCCACGCGAAGGCGACGGTACCACCTAAGCCAAACACGTTCGACCTCAGTGAGCGGATACTGCACAGTGGGATCCCTCCTTGATCTTTGGAGGGCGTGCCGGTAGAATGGTAGTAGCCGTGTTACCGGTCACGCCCATGACCACTCAGTTGCCGCCGCTGGCGTCCTCGCCGCCGGCGGCGGTCGTCTTTTTGTCGACCTGCATGATCCTGTATAGGCCCACGAACTCACTTGCGGGCGACTGGCAGACCGGGCAGACCGTGTCTTCGCCAGCCGCTTCCTCGACGAGGTACAGTCGTGCGCAGTCGTTGCAGGCGTAACCCTCCAAAACGACGCAGCGCATCCCAATCACCCCCTCTCTCCGCCAGCTGCAACCAGATCGGCGCCGGACATCCACCGCTCGAACCTTTCCCGGCTGATGTAGTAGACCCACCTCCTTTCCATCTTCACTGCCGTCCCGAAGGGGAAGCGACCGTGCCGCAGCCCCATCCGGAGCGCCTGGGGCGTGATCCCCATCCGGGCGGCGGCTTCGGTGACCGAGATTCTGGCGTTCATCATGACCGGCTCCCCGCTTTCGTTTCCTCCAGGAAACTATCGGAGAAAAAAATAGAGAACACCCGTTCCGAATCCAGCCCAAGTGCTTCCTTGATTGCCAGGATCTCGGAGACCGTGAAGTTGCCCGGATCCTTCAGGCGTCGCCAAAACGTCTCCTTGCTGATGCCGATTCGGTCCGCTAGCTCGCTGATTGTGGTTCCCCTGCGAACGACCTCTGCCCGTAGCTCGTTTGGCTTCACCCCGGACCCTCCTTCATTCGGGTTTGTTTCCTTTCCGCAACTCCATATTAACCCAGTGTTGGCATGCGGTCAAGGAGTTTTGGAAACAGGGTTATCCATTTTGATAGCGAAAGTTGCATTTCCGACACACCGAGCGGTATAATCGCCATCGAAGGGAGTGAGCTAGATGACGCGGGAGGTTAAGAATAGGGGCGAGAGACTGAGAGAAAGGCGCATGGAGCTCGGACTTACATTGGAAGAAGTCGCTAAAGCCGTTGGTGTCTCAAAGAGCACCGTATTGAAGTGGGAAACCGGAACAATCGAGGATATGCGGGCCAACAAGGCTGCAGCTCTGGCGCAGGTTCTCAAAGTCTCCCCTTTGTGGGTCATTGGTATCACCGACTCAAGGTCGGGGCCGCCACGCACCAAACGGGTGCCCATCTTGGGGTCGATTGCCGCTGGCGAGCCTATCTTGGCCACCGAGGAGTACGGAGAGTATGTTGAGCTCTCCGAGGATGTTCCGGTGGACTTCTGTCTCCGTGTAAAGGGCGACTCCATGATCGACGCTCGGATCCAAGACGGCGACTTGGTGTTCGTCCGCCAGCAGCCCGTCGTCGATAACGGTGACATCGCTGTCGTGTTGATCGACGACGAAGTTACGCTGAAGCGCTTTTACAAGACGCGCGAGGGGGTGATCCTTAAGCCTGAAAACAGCAAATACCCACCGCTGTACTTATCCGAAGCGGACTTCAAAGAGGTCCGCATCTTGGGCAAAGCCGTGATGTTTCAAAGCTGGCTGTAGGTGGTGACAAACGATGCGGCTCCCCAACGGCTACGGCAGCGTATACAAGCTCAAGGGTAACCGGCGGCGGCCCTGGATCGCCAG
>PKEU01000102.1 GCA_002919195.1 bacterium | reverse complement strand
CTCCGGCGCCGACGGCGTCCACGTGGGGCAGGAGGACGAGGCCGCGGCGTCGGCGCGGCGGAGGTTGGGCCCGGAGAAAATCATCGGCGTGTCGGCTCGCACCCCGGAAGAGGCTCGGCGAGCCACAGCAGACGGGGCGGACTACCTCGGCGTTGGGCCGGTCTACACGAGCAAGACGAAGATGGTCCGGGCGCCCGGCGGCCCGGAGCTCATCGCCCGCATGAGGGAGGCGACGAAGCTGCCCATCGTCGGCATCGCCGGCATCGGCCCGGGAAACGCAGGCCCCGTCATCGCGGCCGGCGCCGACGGGGTGGCGGTGATTTCAGCAGTGCTGGACGCGCCCGATCCCGTGGAAGTGGCGAGGGCTTTGCTTGAGGAAGTGGCGCGGGCAAAACGCGGCCGGGGCTAAGTCGACGGTCGGTTGGCGCCCCCTGGTCGTCGCCCCCAGGTCGTCGGCTCCAAGTCGTCGGTCCCGGGCCGTTCCCCCAGGTCCTCGTCCTGAGGTCGTCGACTCCAGTGTTACCGTGCCTTTTTACCCTCTCCGGTCTTCACCTCAGGTTTTCGCCCGCGCGACACCCCCGCCGGGCCCCGCGTCCTGGGCGGCTCGCCTTCCGGCGCTGCTGCATCGGGCCCTACTCAATCGCCGCCAGTTCGACGCGCTGGGCGTCGGAGAGCAGGCCGGCTTCATAGACGCGCATCACGTCGTAGGCAAACTCGAGCGTTCCGAGCTCCGGCTTGCGTTCCTCCAGGACGCAGTCGCAAAAGTACTTGAGCTCGCCGTAGATGCCCTGCGTAAAGAGCGACTTGTTTTCCAGCGTGGAAAGGTGGTTTTGCGGCTCCCACACGATCGCGCCGTGGTCAAAGCCCTCGCTGATGTAGTTGGTCGTCACGCCGTAGCGGTAGGGGATTCCCCGCTGGAACGTGAGCCGCAGCGAGTTTTCGATCTCGACGTGGCAGCCCCGCCCGACGAAGAGGTACCGCTCGGCCGGTTGACTTGCCGCGGCGCCCGTCGCGATGTGCAGCGTCCCGATGCAGCCATTTTCAAACTCCAGGACGCAGACCGACCCGCTCCGCCGCCCCCGGTGCATCGTGACCGCAGCCACGGGGCCGCCCACGCCCAGCATCATCGAGACCGGGTGGACGCCGTTGGCGAGCCAGTCGTTGGGCACTTGATCGCGCAGCGTCTGCTCGCCGTCCGCGGGGACGGGACCGCCCGGGTAGATTCCCAGCATGTTTTGCACGGGACCGTACTTGGGATCGGACATGATCTCGACGACCTTGCGGGCCGACGGCATAAACACTTTCTTAAACCCGACGACGCACACCCTGTCCCGCCGCTTCTCGATCATGGCGCGGACCTGGTAGGCGCGGGTGGCGGGGGGCTTTTCCATCCACACGTGCAGGCCGGCCTCAAACGCCTCACAGGCCAGCTCCGGATGGGCTTGAGGCGACACGCAAAGGAGCACGGCGTCGAGCTCTTCGTTGGCGTACATCTCCGACGTCTTTTGATAGACACCTTTCACCCCGTACTCCCGGGCGGCGCTTTGCGCTCGCTCAAGGTCAAGGTCGCAGATGGCCGTGAGCGTCACCGGCAGGTAGTGCAGCGCGGGAAGCAGGTTGCGGTACGCATGCTTTCCCGCCCCGACGAGGCCGATGCGGATCCTTCGCTCAAAATCTCGCTGGTAAGACATCATCACACCTCTTGCTCTAAGAGTGCCCTGAGATACTGGATGTCCCGCTGGACCCAGCCGCCGGGGTCCGTCCCGGGGCGGAGCGCTGG
>PKEU01000173.1 GCA_002919195.1 bacterium | reverse complement strand
CTCGTGCGGATTTTCAACCGGAACGGACCCCTTCCCAGGCACGGCTGCCGGCGATGGCAAGCTCCTCCGGCCATCGCCAGCCGCAACCCCCATGCCCAGCCGATCAGGAGCAGCCGCCGGTGGCCACCCTTGGCAGGCGACCACCGGCGAAACGCTCGACCCTCTTACGGGTTGAGCAGGAAGATCTCTTCCCTCCGGGCTTTCATGTCGGCAATGGCTTGATCGATCGACTTGTTGCCCGTCATGGCGAGGACGATCTCTTCGTTGACCATCGTCCCCAAGAGCCCCGCGAGGCGGTGAGGCGGCCACTCCATATAGACCGTCTCGGTGATCAGAGCCTCCGCGCCGTCTTCGGGGAACCCGGGAGCCTCCTTAAACCGCTCGAGGACCGCCTCGTCCACGTAGCCCGGCATGATCTGGTTGCGGGCGAGGATTTCAGCGCCCTCTCTCCCGGCCAAAAACTTGGCGAGCTTCCAGGCCGCCTCAAGCTTTTCCGTCTTGGAGTTGATCACCACGGGCGTCACGTTGCCGATAGTGGCGTGGGGCAGGCCTTCCCACTGGGGCAGGCGCGCGATCCCCCACCGGACGTTGTGCAGCCCTTGCGCGGCGTCGTGGAGCAGCGCCTGGATATACCAGGTGCCCATGTAGAGCATCCCGATGTTGCCCTGCTCAAAGATCCCGCGGTAGTGGGCGCCCATCGCCTGGTTGGTGGCAAAGTCCGCCGCCGAGCGGTCCACCATCTGCATCTGGTAGGCGAGCTGAAGTCCGTCTCGGAGCATCTCGTAGTCGCCCGTCACAAGATCGCCCATGTGCTTTTGCAGGCCAAAGATAAAGTAAGCGCTGGCCCAGGTGTGGATGTAGGCGCCATACTTCTTGCTGGCACCTTCGCCGCTGGTCAGCTTGAGCGCCGTCTCGCGAAAATCGTTCCATGTCCAGTCATTGGTGGGATACGGGATTCCCGCTTCGTCAAACATATCCTTATTGTAAAAGAGGATCCAAAAGTCACTCCGGTAGGGCAGCCCGTAGAGCTTGCCGTCGACGATGATGTTGTCGAGCACGCCGCCGTAGGCGCTAAGGTCGAGGCCGTCGCGCTGGACCAGATCGTCGATGGGCATGATCTGCCGGCGCAGCACCAAGCCCGCGTACATGGTCGGGTCCTTGGCGTAAAAGACGTCGAGGTCTTCGCCGCCGGCGAGCATGATCAAGATCTTGTCGGGATACTCATTGGCGGGAAAATCGTAAACTTCGACCTTGATGTCCGGGTTGGCCCGCTCAAAGGCTTCGATCAGCTCGCGGTCGTACTGGTTAAGCTCGTAGTCCCACGCAGCAAACTTGAGCACGGTCTGCTGAGCGCTAGCCATCACGCCGCTCACAACAAACCAAATCATCGCAAACAAGCAGACAGCCCAAAACCGCCTCATGCGCACGGCGATCACTCCCCCGTTGAAGTTGAGATCTACGCCCACCTCTTGGTTCGAAACGATTCGACCCCCACCGCCGCGACCCACCCATTTACCCCGAAAATTCCGAACCCAAACTCCCCCCCTTTGACGGCCTTCGTCTGGGTATTCTCGAGAAACTCCTTTCATCTATGGAAACGGTATTGTCGACAATTTGTTGTGGTGTTTACGTTTTTTCTCTGAAGTTGAGGCAAATTCCTGCCCCTATCAATGGCCGCAGCATTGACAAACATCGACGGCATCAGGGGCGATCGCCAAGCCGCGGAGCCACCGACCCACGGACCTGGGACTTGCGGCTCTTGCCACCGGCGAAAGGCCCGCCCTCACTCGGTCCTGGCGTCAAACGCGTCCCGCAAACCATCGCCGAGGAAGTTAAAGGCGAGCACCGTGATCA
>PKEU01000096.1 GCA_002919195.1 bacterium | reverse complement strand
CTCTTCGAGCGGTTTGTCACGTCTTTAGGAGGAGCGGAGCTGGCGCGAAGCGCCTTGAGCCAGAAACGAGATCGCACAGGGCTGCCGCACCCGTGCGGCTCGACGGGGCGCGCCCCGGGACGCGGCCCGCGCCGGTCTTGCCCGGCCTCGATGCGCGGCGAGCCTGCGTTTGGCCGAAAGGCGTTGATTTTTATGTTAATTCAGTAAAGTGGCCAAGTCTTGCTCCCCGGTTGTGGTCGGACGAGATGCGACGAGGGTTTGTTTATCACGGTCGTCCTCAGCTTCGGATGGCGCCGAGGAGGTCTTTGTAGGTATCGACGTCCATTCCGATGGCGATCCTGCGGCTCTTGATGTCCGAACCGTTTTTGCGGGCGCACTCGACGCACCGCTTGGTCTCAGGCAAGGCCTGCAAACGCTCCTCGGGGATCGGGCGCCCGCAGAGTTCGCACCGGCGTGCCATCAACATCGCTCCCTTTCGCTGGACTTCACCTGCCAAAAAGCATCCTCTTCGCCGGCGACCTGCACGTGGAGCGTCGCGCCCCTTCGGCCCGCTTCCGCGTCGAGGTAGGTTTTCAGGTCGTGGGGAACGTGCTTTTCGGTGCCGAAGTGGCCGGCATCCACCACGAGAAGGCCGCCGTGCCTCGCTTCGTCAGCGTCGTGGTAATCGACGTCGCCGGTGATCAGCACGTCGGCTCCCAGCTGGAGGGCGCGGGTCACAAAGGAACCGCCCGAACCGCCGACGACGGCGACGCGCTGCACCTTCTCCTTGCTCGCTCCTGCCAAACGGACGTCGTCGAGAAGCAAGGCATCGGCGACGTGGGCGAGAAAGTCCGACAATGCCATCGGCTCAGGAAACCGCCCGATCCTCCCCAAGCCTGCCCGCGAGCGGCCACCCTCGATGGGGTACAGGTCGTAGGCCACCTCTTCGTACGGATGGGCTTTCCACAGGGCGTCGATCACCCGCTCTCTGGCATGATGGTCGACGACCATCTCAAGCCGGACCTCTTGGACCTGCTCGACCTTCCCCACTTCGCCGATGTAGGGGTCGGCGCCCGCGAGAGGCTTAAAGCTGCCCCAGCCCTGGGTTGAAAAGGCACAGTGACTGTAGTTGCCAATGATGCCCGCTCCTGCTTCAGCGAGCGCGTCACGCACCTCGGCCTCGTGCTCGACCGGGACAAAGGTAACCAGCTTGTAGCGGCGTAGATGGGCGGCGGGCACCAACGGCTCGACCTCCACGAGGCCCAGACGGTTCGCTAAGCCGTCATTGACTCCGCCCACGGCAGCATCGAGGTTGGTGTGAGCGGCATAAAGTGCGATGTCGTTTTTGATCAAGGCTGTGACGATTGAGCCAACACGTGTCCGGTGTTGGATGGACTTGAGAGGACGAAAGATGAGAGGATGGTGGGCGACGATCAGCTGGGCGCCGAAGGCTTTGGCCTGCTCAACGACGTTTGAGGTGAGCGTCAGGGCGGTGATCACCCGGCGGACCGGCGCCCTTGGGTCGCCGATCTGAAGGCCGACGGCGTCCCACTCTTCGGCCAAATCGCGTGGTGCCAGCTGCTCGATCCAGCCTATGACGTCACCAATCGTGAGTTCGATCGGTCTCACCTCGGATTCCTGGAGCAAAGTGGCGAAGTTTGCAACCGATAGCAACACCCTTAACATATGTTCGGTATCATGGCCCCTGATGCCTGCTTGCATCCAATCACATTTTCTACTATAAATGGAAAATGGAGTCGCTGCAGTAAAGTAAAGGGGGCCGGGTCAACAGCATAAACCTTACTGATAAGCGTGACGAGACGGAAAACAACCGCCTACCAACAGGAAATTCCTTACGAATAGGGTAAAAACTCTCTTTGCAAGCTGCATTTTCCAGGTCGCGTCAACGACTGGCGCCCAACCACAACCATCTTTCAGGAGAGTCCACCATGGTCCGTAGTGGTAACAAGCTCAAGCGCATTCTTTCCATAGCACCTTTAGCTTCCGCGGTCGCGTGGGCGCAAGGGGTTTTCGCGCAGGTGCCCCAGTCGGTATTCGCGCCGGCGGGCCCTGTCGCTCAAAC
>PKEU01000217.1 GCA_002919195.1 bacterium | reverse complement strand
GCAGCCCGCATCAAACAGGCTTTGGAGTTTGGAGACATATCGGAAAACTCGGAGTATGACGACGCGAAAAACGAACAAGCCTTCGTGGAGGGCCGGATTGCCACGCTCGAAAAGATGCTGCGCAATGCCCGGGTCATCGACCAGGATGAGGTGGACACCGATACTGTCACCGTCGGAAGCAAGGTGCGCCTCAAGGACCTGGAGAGTGGGCAGGAGTACGAGTACACGCTCGTCGGCTCGGCGGAGGCCGACCCAGCCGAGGCTCGCATCTCCAATGAGTCGCCAGTGGGTCGAGCGATCCTCGGTAAGAAGGTGGGAGCCGTCGTCGAGGTCGACGCGCCCGCGGGTACCCTAAGATACGAGATCGTGTCTATCTCCCGTTAAGATCGCACGTGACAAAGGAGGCGCCCTGGTGGACGACGTACGCAACAACGGAGTATTCGACGACTCTGCGAATGAGCTCGCCAACACCACCGAGATCAACGATCTCATGGCGGTACGCCGCGGCAAGCTGGAGCGCCTCATCCAAGCCGGTGAGCGTCCTTACGACGGCAAGACCGTGCCGACCCACCTGGCGCGCGATGTCATTACTCAGTTTGAGGCGCTAAACGGCCAAACGGTGACGCTGGCCGGAAGGCTCCGTGCCCTTAGGATCCACGGGGGAGCAAGCTTTGCCGACCTGCACGATTCGTCAGGGCGTATCCAGCTCTTCGTTCGCCGCGACAACGTGGGCGAAGCGGTGTATGAGTCCTTTAAAGAGCTGGACCTTGGCGACTTCATCGGCGTCCGCGGTACGGTCTTTCGTACAAAGCGCGGCGAGATCAGCATCGAGGTCGAATCCTACGAGCTCCTTTCCAAGTCCCTGCGTCCCCTGCCGGAAAAATGGCACGGCCTCAGAGACATCGAACAGCGCTACCGGCGCCGCTACCTCGACCTCATTGTCAACCCTGAATCACGGAAAGTCTTTATCTTGCGAAGTGAAATCATTGCCTACATCCGGCAGGCCCTGGTCGGCATGGGCTTCATTGAGGTCGAAACGCCCATGTTACACCCGATTCCCGGTGGTGCCAACGCCCGTCCCTTTGAAACCTATCACAACGCCTTGGACATGCCCCTCTATATGAGGATTGCTCCCGAGCTGTACCTCAAGCGGTTGTTGGTGGGCGGGTTTGACAAAGTGTTTGAGATCGGGAAGAACTTCCGCAACGAAGGGATCTCCACCCGGCACAATCCAGAGTATACGTCCCTCGAAGCGTATCAGGCCTACGCCGACTATCACGTCATGATGGAACTTACGGAAAAGCTCATCTCGGGCGCGGCCAAAGAAGTCCTAGGAACGGCCGTGATCCAGTACCAGGGCAGGGAGATCGACTTGACGCCGCCCTGGCCGCGGCTTTCGATGTTGGAGGCGATCCGCCGTTATACAGGCATCGACTTCGAGGCGTGTGCCGGGCGCGAAGTCGAGGTTGCGCGCGAAGCGGGCGTCCGCCTCAAACCAGGCGCCAATGCGGGACAAGCCATTCTCGAGACCTTCGAACAACGGGTAGAGGAGCACTTGATCCAACCGGTCTTTATCACCGATCACCCGGTCGAGGTGTCGCCCCTTGCCAAGAGGCGGGCCGACAATCCGCGCCTTACCGAGCGGTTTGAGCCTTATATTAATGGGTGGGAGATTGCCAACGGCTTCTCCGAACTCAACGACCCCATCGATCAGCGGCGGCGGTTTGAAGAGCAGGTCCGAGCCCGCGAAGCGGGGGACGATGAAGCGCATTTTATGGACGAGGACTTCCTCGAAGCGTTGGAATACGGGATGCCTCCTGCCGGGGGACTTGGGATCGGCATCGACCGCGTGGTGATGCTCCTAACCAATTCGCCCTCGATCCGGGACGTAATATTGTTTCCCCACATGAGGCCCCGGGCCTAGTCAACTTGTTGGCCAAGCTCTCTTGATTTTGTGCGGGAGCCCGTGGTATATTAAGAGACGCCAAGAGGCTGTCCCGCCAAAGAGTGCCTCAACCAGCATGAGAGAAAAATGGCACTTGACGGTGGGCGTCGAAGGTGTTAAGATGAGAAATGCCGCCTCGACGGGGCGGCGCTCCGGAAAGA
>PKEU01000142.1 GCA_002919195.1 bacterium | reverse complement strand
AAGGAAGCGCTCCTTGAGTTTCACCCCCATCTGGTCGTCTTGGGCGCGGGCTCGCTGATGACCCTTCATTACCTGCAACCCATCATCCTCGCACAAGCGCACGGCATCCCCACGATCACCTGGGGAACGGGGTTCGACAAGCTTTCCAAGCAGCATCTTTACGAGCTCCTGATGGGAGCCCGGCGGCTCTCGTTTTGGCAAGACCAGGGGCTGGCCGACACCTTCCGCCGGGCCATCGACGGCTGCCGGTGGGCCGGAGTGCGCGGACCGCACACACTGAGGCTCCTGCAGGCCGCAGGCTGCGCCTCTCCCTCCTTGCATGTCTTGGGCGACCCGGGCCTCTGCCTTGAGCCTCCCAGCACGCCAGAGGAGCTGCCACCGGCTTTGAGCGACTCGAGTGAGTGGACCGAGGCACTCGAGTGGCTCAACGCGCACGACGCCGTCGTCGGCGTCAACTGGGGAACGGCCAACAACCACGTCTTCGGCGGAGACGAACTCGGCGTCCAACGTGGGCTGGAAGCCGTGATCAGCCGCTTATTGCGCCGTTCCTACAAGATCTTGCTCTTTGCCGTCTGGGGACCCGATCTCTTGCCCCTGCGGCGTCTTGCCGCACGGTTTCAAAGCGAGCCGGGGGTCAAACTGCTGCGCCGGGTTCCGCCGGGGCCTCTTTTGGCCTGGATGCTCCACCGGTGCCGTTTCACCATCAACTTTAAACTGCACGCCAACGTCTTTACGGCCGCCGCCGGCCGTCCCTTTGTCTCCTTGGCGTACCGTTCCAAGTGTTACGACTTCGCGGCATCGCTCGGTTTGGAAAGGCTGGTCGTTCCTTTCGATCAGCCCGACTTGCCCGACGCGGTGCTGAGCGCCTGCGACACGATCGAACGCCGGGAGCAAACGATCGTCCGGGGGATCCAAAAGCACAAACGCCAGTATCGTTCGCGGCTCAATGCGCTCATCCAGCACATCGCGGCGCTTCACGAGGAGGAGTCCTAATGCGCGTTGTCATGTGCTATAACAAGACAGCCTTCACGCCTGGGCGATTTCTCGAAGACGGGTTGAAAAGCGTGGGCTGCCGCGTCGATGTGTATCGCACGGACGTCGATCTTAGCCAAATCGATCTCAGCGACGCGATCGCGGCCATCTTTGTCGACAGCCCGCCGCTTGCCCCGATCCGCATCCAAGGAGCCGACCGCCTCACCATCCCCAAACTCCTTTGGGTCCACCACGGGGCCAACCGTTTGGAGAAAAACTTGCGCATGTGCCGCCAGGTCCAGCCCGACCTGGTCTTGATGGCCCACTCTCTGCAGCTGGCCGACCGGTTTCAAAGGCCGGTCCAGTTTTTTCCCTTTGGCGTCGCCTCCGACATCTTCAATTGCTCGACGCCCTTGGAGCAAAGGACATGGGATATCGCCTTCGTCGGCAGCGCGTCCGAAAAGCTCTACAACCAACGGAGGGCGATCCTGCGGGCGATCCGCGCGCACTTTAGCGGGCGTGCCAAGATCACGCTCAACGCCAAGGTGTACCTCGACAAACTGGCGGCCTTGTACGGCAACGCGAAAATCGTCGTCAACTGCGCGGCCGACGAACTCAGGACCATCAACATGCGCCTCTTTGAAGGGATGGGGTGCGGCGCGCTGGTCGTCTCGGACCTCGTCCCGCACCAAGACGAGCTGTTTCGCGATGGCAAACACTACGTCGTGTACCAAGGCGTCGACGACCTGCTCGAGAAGCTGGAGTACTACCTCGCCCACCTCGACCGGGCCCAAAAGATCGCGACGCGAGGCCACCGGTACGTCCTCGCTCATCATACCTACGCGCACCGGGCGAAAGAGCTGCTCCAGATCATCGCCGAGCTCTGGGAGCATAGCGACTGATGGCAATAAGGCACGGCCAAAGGATCAAGGCGCAGATCATGTGAAACCTTACGCCCTCTCGGCCCGTCTAAAGGACGGAGAAAAAAACGCGGGTGCACCCGCACCCGTTCGTCGAGGGGGCTTCATTTCACGTGAACGTCGCTCAAGATTCGCGCGTCTTGCGAGCGAGGAGGGGATACCTCCTTTTCGGCTGGCTCTTTATCGCGTGCATCCTCGTGCAAGTGTTTCTCGCGGGG
>PKEU01000124.1 GCA_002919195.1 bacterium | reverse complement strand
GTTCATTTCCCGGATGCCGGTCAAAGGGATTGTCCCCCGCAAAACGAAAAGCAAAAAAGCCACGCGCCGCGATCTAGGCTGAGCGGGGAGTGAGGATGCGATGACCTTGATTCACGACGGCAAGACCAAAAGCGTTTACGTATACGACGATAAGCATCTCAAGATGGTGTTTAAAGACGACGTGACCGGCACCGAGGAGGGCATCGACCCGGGCGGCAACGCGGTCGTCGGCAGCATCGAGGGCAAGGGGCTCGCCGCCTTGAGGCAGTCGGTCTACTTCTTTAACCTCTTGGCAGAGCACGATGTGCCCACCCACTTCGTCTCAGCCGACCTGGAAAACCGGGCCCTCATCGCCAAGCAGGCGAAGTGGACCGGCCTTGAGTTTATCGTCCGCTTTAAGGCTTACGGGAGCTTTGTCCGCCGCTACGGCAAGTACGTGGAGCAAGGCGCCGATCTCGGTGGCCTCGTGGAGATCACCCTCAAAGACGACGAGCGGGGCGACCCTCTCATCGTCGACGAGGCCATCGCCGCGCTGGGCTTGTTGTCTCTCGACGAGGTGAAAGAGGCCAAGGCCCTGGTGCGCAGGGCGGCGGAGGTGATCCGCCGTGACTTGGAGGAAAAAGGGCTCGAGCTCCTCGACATCAAGTTTGAGTGCGGCGTCGTCGACGACCAGCTCGTCATCATCGACGACATTTCCACGGACAATATGAGGGTGATCCGGGACGGCGAGCCCGTCGGCCCTCAAGAACTGCTGGAGGCGACCGCCGGCAAGGTCGAATGAGGGCGCGCCGCGCCTTGGGGTCAACGCTAGGGCCCCCTAAAACGGGTCTGCATATTTGATGAAGGGGAAAGGCCGCCGTCTCTGTTGACGGCGGCCTTTCCAGTGGAGTGGCGTGGTAGGTGGGGGGAAGAAGGTATGGGGGGATCTATGCGTCGGCGGGCACGGGCGGCGGCTGCAGCCTGCCGGCTGGCGCTGGACGCGTGCTGGATGGGAGGGGCCGGCATCGAGAGCGCGCCGCTGCGTGCCGCCGGGACGCTCACAATTGCGAAAAAGAGCAGGATCGCCACGAGTGGACTTCGTCGCATGGCGCTTGCTTCGTTTCTTCAGGCGTCCACGGGACGCAGCTCTTGGGTGTGCAAGTGGCTGATGTACCACTGCCCGCCGATGCGCTTGAGCTGGACGACGTTGCGAACGAGGGCCGTCGCCCGGCGGGCGAGCGCCAGGTTCTCCACGTCTTGGCTCGCCTCGACCTCGATGATCGCGGTGTCGCCGGCGATCTGGGTGTCAAGGATGGTGACCTGCATGTCGTAGATGGTCCCGATGTACGCAAAAACTTCGTCCCTGAAATAGGCGATCAGCTCGTCCCGGTTCGCGATCGTCTGCTCGAGGTCTTCTTCGAGGCCGGGCACAGCGGCGCTGAACACCGCGGGATAAGTGAAGAGGTCTGCCATTCCCTCGAGATCCTTCTCTTTTGAGCGCTCGTTGTACGCATAGATGACGGCCTCGGGGCCGGCACCGCTGCCGCTGCCCGAGCCGGCGATGGCGGCCGGGCCGCGGCTTGAGCCGCCCACGCACGCTGTAAACGCCGTGACCGCGGCGAGTAGCACCACCAACAAACGAAGCCGTCGCAACATACGATGCAAAGCGAATCACGCTCCTTAGTGAAATGGGCGAGACCGCCCGTGTGACTCCCCGCCAAGCTGACCTCTTGACTCGAGATCGTGAACGATTTAAAGAATAGCGCTATTTATGCAAAACACCAGACGACCAACTGTCGAGGAAATGATGAACAACTGTTGAACATTTTTCCAGTGAGGGACGTGGGGAGGAGGGTGATCGACCCGTCGCGGAAGTGAGGGTTTGAGGATGGCGGAGGGCCTAAAAGGGAGCCGGACTCCGCCGGGCTTGCAGAGGGCCGGCGTTTCGGTGAGCTGGGCCGCTCGCCTTGCAGAGTATCGCGCCACCACCTTTGTGGGCCGGGAGGCCGAGCTGGAGCTCTTCCGGCAGACGTTGCAAGGAGGGCAGCCTCCTTTCCAGGCGCTCGCGATCTCGGGTGGTCCCGGATCGGGAAAGACGACGCTCTTGAGGCGGTTTGCGGCGGAGTGCGAGCAGTCCGGGATCGAGTACCGGCTGCTTGACGCAGGCAGGATCCAACCGGTCCCCAATGCGGTGCTGCGGGCGCTACGCAGCGCGCTCGAGCTGGCGGAAGACACCTCGCTGGCCTCGGCCTGACGTGCAGGAGGAGGCTTTGGCCGATTACCTTTTCCTCTACCGGAGTCACGAAGCGCTCAGGCCC
>PKEU01000093.1 GCA_002919195.1 bacterium | reverse complement strand
CGAAGTGGAAGCTCACGGTGTCCCGCAAGGTGACGGCGTGAAGCTCGGCAAAAACCAACCGCAGTTGCTCCACCGCTCGCAGGCCGCCCGAAATGCCGCCATAAGAGACCATCGCGACGGGCTTGGCGTACCATTCCTCGTCGGCGTGGTCGATCATCGCCTTGATCACGGCCGGGTACCCATGGTTGTACTCGGGCACGACAACGACGAAGGCGTCCGCCCTGTCGATGCGCTCCCGATACGCTTGGACCGGCGGAGAAGGCACCCGTTCGATCCGAGGCGGAAGCGAGAGCTCCAGGGGATCGATAACGTCCAGCTCAAACTCGTCCCGGCGTTCGATCTGCTTCACGACCCATCGGGTCACAGTGTCGCAAAACCGCCCCTCACGATTGCTTCCCATCAACAATGCCAGGCGAATCTTCCGTTCCATCAGCATCACCCTTTCGAGATTTTCCTGGTGGGGTTTCTGGGCTCCCGGTAACAGCTCGCCAGTTGCGTTTTAGGGTGGTCTTTGAGCCACCGTGGTTTCGCGCCGGCTGCTAGTTTCGCAGCCGCATTTCCCCGCCTCGGTTTGCCCGAAACCGTTCTCGATCTCGGCACCCCATTACGGCTTCGCTGTCACTGTTTCCCAGTAACGGTTCCCAGCATACAACTTAAAGCGTACTTGAAGTCAAGACCCCATCCTTTCGTCTTTTGAGCCGTTCGAGCAGGAGTTATCGTGAAAATTACGAAAGCGATGACCATTCCCCGGGGCAACGATGGCTGCAGCCGATCGGTCGGGGGTGCGAGGCCCAACATCTGCGTGTCTTTGCGAGGTTCAGGCATATGCCTTCCCCGGGCGCCGGACACGGAGGGTTAGCACATGCGTCTCCGGGGCTTTGGCAGAAAATCAGCGCGAAATCGTGATCGGCTCGGCGCGCTCTCGCCCCTTTGGCAAGCCGGCGACCTTGACGTCCGGTCGAAGACCTGGCGGGAACGGCGGTGGTGTTGCCTTGCAGCCTAATAGAGGAAGCGGTCCAAGGCACTGGTTTCGTCTTTGTCTAATATGAAGCGATGATGTGAAGCAGCGGGGTGGGGTAACGGCGCGAAGGAATGGACGCCGCGGATCTCTTGTTTCGCGATCCCGCCACCCGACGTCGCCGCCGGACGTGACGCTGAGCCGTCGTGGCACCGTAGTGCTGTGACGCTCCGGCGTCGTGACGTAGTGACGCCGTGTCGTCGTGTCGTTGCGGTGGCGCCGTCACGTGGGGTTACATCCCCTTCGAGCAAGCGTCAAGAAGGCCAAGAAAGGACGATATGGTTTGATCAAGGCGTTCTTTTTCGACCTAGACGGGGTGATTCGCATTTGGGACGAGGATTACATCCCACAGGCTGAAGCGACACTCGGGTTGCCCGCAGGCGCCTTTGGAGAAGTGGCATTTGCCAAGGAACTCCTGAATCAAGTCACCACCGGCCGTCTTACCTGGGAAGAGTGGCAGGTAGAAACGGGACGCCGGTTGCAAAAGATTCACCCAGAGCTTGATGTTGCCGAGATGATTCGATTGTGGAATGAGGCACCGGCGCGTCTCAACGAGGAAGTGATGGCCTTCGTACGAAGGTTACGCCGTGAAGCGCCGGTCAGTATCATCACCAACGGCACCTCCCGACTGCCTGTGGAGCTGCGCCAGCTCGGCATCGAAGATGAGTTTGATTACATCTTCAACACCTCCGATCTAGGCGTCAACAAGCCCGATCCAGAAGTGTACCGCATGATCACAAAGCGAGTCGGAGTAGATCTAACTGAAAGCTTCTTTGTCGACGATCTCGTGGAAAACGTCGAAGCAGCCGCCGCTCTGGGAATGCGTGCCCATCTTTACAGAGAGCCCGCATCACTCCGCCGCGACCTTCACGAAGCGGGCTTTGCGGTGTAAGGTGGGATTTTGACCCGTCGAAACATGGTGTGGGCAGCAGTGAGCGCTACCAGAGCACGATCAGGAGGCGCGATACGGGAGCGCGATCACGTGGAGCAGCACCGTAGCGCGATCAGGTGGCGCGATACCAAAACGTAATGCCAAGGCGCGCTGACGGTAACTCCATCACTGCGCCGGAAGGGAGCCAGCAGTGCAACGCAATTCCTTGGGCCCTCCCATTGCTGTAGGGCGAACGGCTGAGCTTTTCCCATGGGGCGAAGGACACGTGCTAAAACTGTTTCATCCGTGGGTGCCCTATTCCGATATGGCACTCGAACGAAACAATTCGGTCGCCGCCCGCGTTTTAGGCGTTGCCGCCCCGGCGGTGCTGGACATAGTGCAACACGCCAATCGGTACGGCCTCGTCTTCGAACGAGTCGAGGGTCCCACGCTTCTGGAGAGACTTCTGG
>PKEU01000002.1 GCA_002919195.1 bacterium | reverse complement strand
CTCAGCCGCGTGGGGGCTTTGGCTCTGCGCGCGTCTTAGGCCAGTCCACACGACACATGCTCTCAATCGCCCCCGTGACGGCACCCGGCGGCACCAAACCCACCCCTCGTCGGTCGAAAAACCATGGTCTTCGTCTCGGTAACGGCCGGTTTCCTTATGGAGCCTGGATCGTCGTCGCCGTCGTCGTGCTCCTCTTCCCGCTCGACGCCTCTGCCAACCTCGCCGCAGAAGTCCCGCTTTCGCACTGGAGTTACGAAGCCCTCGCACGTCTCGAGGCGGCGGGCATCGTTGATCCTTTGAGCGTAGCATCCCCGGGGCGAGCTTCCCCTATTGACCGCCCTTTGACCCGGTTTGAGCTCGCCAGCGCCGCGCGAGAGGCACTGATGTTTGCCCTGACACTTGTCACGGGCGAGCGTCATGAGTCGCTCGAGCCTCACCGCACGCTGCTCGGCGCGGCCACCGCTCTTGAGCACCGCCTCGGTCGAGCGTCGGCATTTTACCAGGAGCTTCTCAAGCTCGCCCGCGATGAAGCCGGCATGCCCCGCGACGCGTCGCTTGCCGGTGGCCTCGAGCGTTTCCGTGGTGACTTGCAGGCGGTTGAGACAGAAGCTCGCCAGATCTGGAGCGAGATCGCTCCCCTGCGAAAATCGGAGGATGCGGCCGACGTCGTCAAAGGAGCCGCGGAGCGCATCACTGCTTTGCGGGAGCGGCTCGAAAAGGCGCTGGCGGAGCTTACCGATCAGCTTCGCGAGCACCTAGATGCGCAAGAGATGGCGGCAATGCAAAGACTGCTGGCTCCAGAGTTTGCCGCGGTCGTCGAAACTTACCTTGATTTCTCTCGGGAGTGGCTGGCAAGCGACTCCTATTTCATCGAGGAGCTGACCGCTCCGCAGCTCGTCGAGGACTTGCGGGCGTTGGCGGGAGAGTTCGCCGCCGACATCGAGCGATTTGATCGGGACAGCCGGTTGGGTGTGTTTATAGACGCGCTTCGTTTGGGGGAAGATCTGGGGGCTTTGCTTGCCGATCAGCGCGGAGAAGCATGGCGCGGGGAAAGACGGCGCCGCGTCAACCTTGACGCCATCATCGCGGCTTTGGAGTCCGGCGCCCCTGCCCGCCAGCGTTCTCTGCCTCTCGCTCTCGAACCGTTGCCGGCAGAAAGCGAGCCCGGGGCTCGCGTCGCCAAGGCGGAATACGGTTTCCGCATCTTGGGCGTTGACCTATTGACCAGCTTGAGCATGGACGCCGGAGAGACCGGGGAACCATCAATTCCGACGACCCGCGTCCAGGCGTCCCTGCCTCTTGCCGGCCAACGGGGTGGACTGGAAGCGGGGTACTCCTTCGTGGACGTCGATCGTCTACGCGAGCTTTCCTCCGATCCGGCGGCCCAGCGGCGGCGCACTTTGGGCGGGTTGTTGTATGATCAAGACGGACAGTCTCGATTGCACGTGGCGGGAGAGCTGCCTTTGGGCGGCGCCGCGTCCATCCGGGTAGGGTATGAGCTGCGCTTGTCTGACGAAACCGTCCGTAATGACGCCCACGGACGGGTTGGCAGCGTGTTGGGGGCGGGATTGAACTATCGTCTCGGTGAAAGCGCTTCCTTAAGTGCCTCTTTTTCCATGATCAACTTTGAAGGTGCCCAGGAAGCCGCCAAGTCCGGCGTGGGTGAAGCCGAGCTCGTCATCCAGTTTTGAGCTGGCACTTTAGGATCATCTACCTCCGTTACCAAACAGCTTTCCTTGACATCGCAAGCCTCGGTGTGGCATAATGGCTTGTGCCGATGCTGCACACATCGGCCGGTTTCGCGGGTCAAAGGGAACACACGAGTACGACGGATGGCCGCTGGTGAAAATCCGGGCACCTGCCCGGGTTTTTGCTAGAGGAAAGTCCGGACTCGGCTGTCGGGTCGCCTTACCGGCGGTCCGGCAGAAAGTTGGTGCCCGTCGCAAGGCGGGGCGGAGCGATCCGACGGATGCGAAAGAGGCCCTCCGGGTCTTGAGTAGCTATAAAAGGGCCATAGAGACGAGTCCCGCCGGCAACGGCGGGGGTGGAACGTGGTAACCCCCACCACCGAGCAACCCAAATTATGGTAGGGGCAGTCCCGCAAGGGACCGCTCGGCGGACCGCCTGGCCCGCCGGGTGAGATAGATGGCCATCCTCGACAGAATCCGGCTTACAGTCGTGCTCTTGTGTCACCTGCGATGCCGCCGTGTTTTGTCTTTGCCGATGTGAGCCCGTAGCTCAGCAGGTAGAGCACCGGACTTTTAATCCGGGTGTCCTGGGTTCGAATCCCAGCGGGCTCACCAAGTACGAAGAGGGGGAGTCTCGAATGAGGCTCCCTCTTGTTGTCTATACTGACCCCAACAGAAGGTTGACAGTGACGTAACGGAGAGTGAGCTCGCTCGTCGAATACACCGTCACGGGAGTGAG
>PKEU01000184.1 GCA_002919195.1 bacterium | reverse complement strand
GCTCTCGAAAATCCCGCATGATCTGGATAAACTCCTTAGGCTTTTCGAAATGAAAACCGTGACCCGAGTTGACCTTGTAAAACTGCACATTAGAAAGTAGCGATCTGGCCCTCTCCGCCTCGTCTCCGTCCATCGCGGCGAGCAAGATCCCGTTTTCGTCGTAGCTCCAGTTGCAATGGATCAGGACGGCGGGCACCCGGATGCTCCGCAAGGTTTCAGCGTGGTCAAAGCCATCGTGGAAGCTACCTGTGTAAAACGCGTCACCAAAGCGAGGGTCGTACTCGTTGAGACTGGCAAAGGAGTGGTTAAACACCGGCGGCATAAAGAATAACTTAAACGGCCGGTCCGGGTGTTCTTGCCGGTACCGGATCGCCTGAGTTTGAATCCACTCCTTTGCGCCGAGAAAGAAATCCCAAAACGGCGTGTGCTGGAGGTAGTACATAGGGAAGTCGGTTTCGCCGCTTTCGAGGAAGTTGTGCGCGATGGTGCTGAGGTCGATGTAGTTCCAGGTGCTCTTGGCGCGGGGAAGGACTGAGGAGAAAAACGGAGGATCCTCCAGGACGACGCCGCGCACCCACTGCGGCGACTTGGCCGCCAGGCTGGCTGCGATGAGCCCGCCGGAGGAGTGGCCGGAGACGATCGCCGGCTCGCCGATCACGTCTGCGATGAAGGTGCGCATGTCTTGGGCCAGGGCGTTCGCCGTGTACTTATCGGGGGCTCGATCCGACCCGCCGTGCCCGGGTACGTCGACGGCAAAGACGTGAAACTCCCGGGAAAGGGCGGGCAAGACTCGATGATAGCTCTTCCAGCTGGTCATCTGCCCGTGGATGAGGAGGAGCGGGGGCCCGTTGTCCGGCCCCTCGGCGTAGTTGAGAGTCGTGCCGTTGATCACTGCTTGTTTCTCGATAAATCCCGCCCGGCGGACCTTCCAAACGTCCCAAGTGTCGTAATAGAGGTTTCGCACCACAAACCCAGCCGCCGCCAGGCCTAAAACCATTACAATTCCCAAGATGAGCTTGAACGCGGCCAGCATGATCCTCATGTCACGCATCCCTTCGCGACGCCCTGCGAAACCGCGATGCGTCGCTGTCTCGGAGGTTACAGCTCCTTTGGCGGATGACAAAGGGGTTCGTGTGAAGGAGCAGGGGTCCTGCGCAAGAGGGCGAGAAAATCAAGGACAAGGCGTCTGGGCAGGACTTTTCAGGACGACGAATCCGTAAGCGTTCAGCGAAGCCAACGGCTAACCCGTTCATCGGGCGGTGTGAAGTTGTGGTATGCTCGAAGTAACCCTGCGGTGAGGAAACTTCTGGTCACGGTTGAGACGGATAATCATCCCGCAGGATTTGAGCGCGCGGCTGCACCGGATGGCGAGCTTTCGCAACCTACTGGCGCATGGATACGCGGATCACGTGCCCGCGATGGTGTGCGCGAACCTCCAGCGCCTTGGCGACATCCAGGAGTTCGATGGGAAAGGGCGCCGTACTTATTAAGGGAACAGGGAGCGCTGTGACCGTGTTGCCAACGTCGCGGCGGCGGGGAGACCTGTTGGGCACACGGGGGCACCGCGGCGACCCGGCTCGAAAGGGGCCGGTCGAACCTGAGGAGTGAACCGTTTCATATGATTTACCACATCACGACGACGGACGGCTGGGAGAAAGCGCGGCGGGAGGGCCTGTACCGGGCCGGTTCGCTGGAAACACAAGGGTTTATCCACTGCTCCGGCGGGCACCAAGTGGTGCGGGTCGCCAATGCGTTGTTCGCCGGACGGCAGGGGCTGGCGCTGCTTCGGATCGACCCGGCGTTGTTGATGTCCAAAGTGGTGTACGAAAGCACCTCGGGCGACTCCGAGCCATTCCCGCACGTGTATGGGCCGATCAACGTGGAGGCGGTGGTGCAGGTCTTGCCGTTTGCCCCTGGACCCGAGGGCGGGTTTGACCACTTTCGCATCGTACTCACGCTGTTGGAGTTTCAACCGATCGAGACGGAACGCCTCATCCTGCGGCCGTACCGGCCGGCGGACGCGCCCCGCATCCAAACGCTCGCGGGCCACCGGGACGTCGCCAAGACCGTGTCAAGCTTGCCGCACCCCTACGAAGACGGCATGGCCGAAGAGTGGATCGAGGTAGCGCTAGAAAGCCTGAAGCGGGGCCGCAGCTTGCACTTGGCTATTGCGTTGAAGAATGAGTTTCTGGGTGAGGGGGCCGGGCCCGAGGACGCCGCGGAGGCCGATCACGACGGGCTTTTCATCGGCTCGATCGGCCTTGAGATCAACCATTTGGCCAACGCGGCGGAGCTTGGGTATTGGCTCGGCGTGCCGTACTGGAACCGGGGCTATACGACTGAAGCGGCCCGGGCCATGCTGGCGTACGGTTTTGAAAAGCTGGGGCTCAACCGCATCCAGGCCCGTCACATGGAGAGCAACCCGGCGTCGGGCCGGGTCATGCAGAAAATCGGCATGACGTATGAAGGCACCCTGC
>PKEU01000014.1 GCA_002919195.1 bacterium | reverse complement strand
GACGGGCCGGGTTGGTCGTTTTCCGTCAGCGTAATCCGAAACGGATTGAAGTCGGTGTCGTAGTCGTACACATCGACGCCGGTCTTGCGCTTGAGAAACGTCACCACGGCGTAGGTCACCGGGGTCATCGTCGCTTCCACGCCCACTTTGACGACATAGGCCACCGCCATAATCTCCAGGATGAGCGCCCAAGGCCACTCTCCCGCATAAGCGATCGGGAAGAAGATGAGCGTGTCCACCCCTTGACCGATCAAGCTCGAGCCGATCGTCCGCACCCACAAGAAGCGCCCGCGCATGGCCACTTTGAGCCGGGAGAGGACGTAGGAGTTGACAAATTCGCCTACCAGGTAGGCAGCAAGGCTTGCGACGGCAATGCGGGGCGCAAGGCCCAAGAGCATCTCCCAGGCCGCTTGTCCTCCCTGCTCAAGCCATCCCCGCTCCGGCGGCATCATCCCGACAAACCACAGCGCAGCGCTCAGCATCAGATTGGCAAACAACCCGGTCCAAATGACGATGCGCGACCTGGCAAAGCCGTAGACCTCAGTCAAGACGTCGCCCATGAGGTAAACGAGGGGAAAGATCACGTCGGCCCCCGTCACCGTGAGCCTGCCAAAATCGACCGGCTTTATCGCCGTCACCTGGCTGATCATGAGCAATGCGACAAAAAGGCCGGAGAGAATAGGAAAGTAGTGCACGTCCAAACCCACCTTTCCGCCGGTACGATCATCTTACCTGCTTCGGTTTCCCGCCGCAACCACAAGCCGCGGCACGCCGCCTCCACAACACTTCCGTGACAGTGGAACTCGTTGCCTCTCGGAAATCGCAAAGCTATAATGAGGGCGCGCCTTTCAAAGGAGCATTGCCGTGATCGAAACCCGCACAAGATCGCAAAAGCTGAAGCAACTCCTCACCATCTTCGCGCCCATCTACGTCACCCAATTGGCCGTCTCTGCGGTCCAAGTTGTCGACACGATGATGGCAGGCCAGTTTAGCTCGGTCGACCTGGCCGGGGTCGCTGTCGGGGCCAACATTTGGGCGCCCGTCTCTACCGGCGTCGGCGGTATCCTCGTGGCGGTGACGCCCATTGTAGCACAGCACTTGGGCGCAGGCCGGGACGGCGAGGTCTCGCGCGCCGTATTCCAGGGGCTCTACCTTTCCCTAGTCCTTTCACTGGTCGTCATCATCGCCGGCTTTCTCGCCCTGCCGCGGCTTTTGGGTGCGATGGATCTGACCCGTGAAGTCCACGGCATCGCCCATCGCTACCTCGCCGCGCTGGGATGGGGGATCTTTCCCTTTTTTGCGTACACGGTTTTGCGCTGTTTTTTTGACGCGCTGGGACTCACCCGCGTGACCATGGCCATCACCCTGGCTTCGGCGCCCGTCAACGTGCTCCTCAACTACGCCTTGATCTTTGGGAAAGGGGGCCTGCCCGCGTTGGGCGGCGTCGGCGCCGGGTACGCGTCGGCGCTCACCTACTGGATCGTCTTTGCAATCGGCCTCTACATCGCCGTGCGGCACGAGCCCTTCGCGCGCTACAAGATCTTGCACGGGCCCTACAGGGTGCACTTTGACACCTGGCGCGAACAGCTGCGAATCGGCGTTCCCTTAGGGCTTTCCATCGCCTTGGAAGTCGGTATCTTCGCCACGGTGGGCCTCCTAATGAGCCGTTTTGGCACCCTGGCCATCGCCGCGTATCAGTCGGCCACCAGTTTTGGTGGACTCATCTACATGTTTCCCCTCAGCATCGCTCAAGCGCTCACCATTGTGGTGGGCTATGAAGTGGGCGCCGGCCGCATCCATGACGCGATCCAATACCGCCGCTTGGGGATGAGCGTCTCCTTGTCGATGGCAGGCCTTTTGATGCTCGGCCTTTGGCTCTTTTCCGAACAGGTGGCTCGCCTTTACACCGCGGATCCCGAGCTCTTGCCGCTCCTTGAGTCTTTCTTGGGTTACGTGATCTTCTTTCAGCTCTCTGACGCCATCGCCGCGCCGGTCCAGGGAACTTTGCGCGGGTACAAAGACGTCAAGATCGTCTTGGCTCTTGCCATCGTTGCCTACTGGTGCGTGGGACTGCCGATCGGATACCTCCTTGCGACCTTCACTTCCCTCGGGCCTTACGGCTACTGGATCGGCTTGATCAGCGGCCTTGCGTCGGGCGCCACGGGCCTGTTTTGGCGGCTGCGGCAAACTGAGGGGCGTGCCGCCAAGCGCCTCCTGCCCCAAGCGAGCTGACTTGCTGTGGGACCGCAGCCAGCTTTCCCTTTCACCCAGACATCGCCCTCCAGGGCGAAAGGAGCCCCCGGCGCGGCAACAGGATTTTCCGGTGCAATCGATAAGCGCTCCGGGAGGTTCCCGGAGCGCCGCAAAGACTCTACCAGCCCATATTCCCAGCGAGCGGTTTTCTAGTCGGCTTTCACTTCAGTCCAAAGCCGGTCGACGGCAGGAGCCAGCTCACCCAGATCCTCGAGCCACTCCATGTTGTCCATGACTTCCTGCGGCGGATAGATCATGGGATTGT
>PKEU01000190.1 GCA_002919195.1 bacterium | reverse complement strand
GACCTCGATCAAGACGCCGATGCGCCCATCGCCGTGGATGTACGCGTCGACAAGGCCCTCCGCCGCGATCCGGCCGGCCTTTTTCTCCGCTGCCGCCAAACCCTTCTCCCTCAGGTAGGCGACGGCCTTTTCGATATCGCCGCCGGTGGCCTCCAACGCGCGCTTGCAGTCCATCATTCCCGCCTGCGTCCGCTCGCGCAGCTCTTTGACCATTTGGCTGGTAATCTGTGCCAAGTCCATCGTCCCTCCTTGAAGTGACGGTACAAAGGCGAGCCCGGTACGGGCACGCAAGACGCATCGCCCCCCAGGCTCGCCCATCCCAAGACCGAAACGTTTTCTTTACGACTCGACGGACGCAGCGACGGCTTCCTCGTCTTGCGAGTCACCCTCGTCCTCTCGAGCTTCGGCTTCAGGAGCTCCTTGGGTTTCCCCGTCGGCATCGGTCTCCTGGAGCCCTTCCTTGCCTTCGAGGACGGCGTCGGCGAGTTTGCCCGTCAGCAGCCGCACCGCCCGGATCGCATCGTCGTTTCCGGGGATGACCAGGTCGATCTCATCGGGATCGCAGTTGGTATCGACGATGGCGATGATGGGGATCCCGAGCTTGCGAGCCTCGGCGACGGCGATCTTCTCTTTGCGAGGATCGATGATGAAAACGGCGTCAGGCAACCGCGTCATGTTTCGAATCCCGCGCAAAAAGCGATTGAGGCGCTCCTTTTCTTTAAGGAGCTGCAAGACTTCCTTTTTGGGCAGGAGGTCGAACGAGCCGTCGGCTTCCATCGTCTCCAGCTGCTTCAGCCGCTCGATCCTGGTCTTGATCGTGCTAAAGTTGGTCAGCATCCCACCGAGCCAGCGCTCGTTGACGTAGGGCATGCCGCAGCGCTCGGCCTCGATCCGGACCGTCTCCTGCGCTTGCTTCTTAGTGCCTACGATCAAGATGATCCCGCCGTTTTGGACGAGCTCCTTCACGTAGTGATACATTTCCTCGATCTTGCGTAGGGTTTTTTGCAGATCGATGATGTAGATGCCGTTGCGCTCCGTAAAGATGTAAGGAGCCATCTTGGGGTTCCAACGGCGGGTCTGATGTCCGAAGTGAACTCCCGACTCGAGGAGCTGCTTCATTGTAACGACGGCCATCAGTCCACCTCCTTTCGCGGGTTTAGCCTCCGCCGGCCTTCGCTCCCCTTTACAAAACCGTCCGCCTGCCAGACAGGACGGCACCCTCCCCAAGGGCAGACCGGCGTGTGTGATGGAAACCAACGTGTAGTATACCACAGGAAATGGTGCTCATCAATAAAAAAAGACGGTGGAGACACCCCGTCAAACCGTCCGCTCCAGATGTAAAATCAAGGCCACTTCACCTTGGCCTAAACCCAACTGCTTCGCGATCGCGACGGCATCCAGCCCTTCTCTTGCCAGGCGCCGCACCGCCGCCACCTTGTCGGCGCCCCGCGGCCCGCCAAAAGCCGCGTCACCATCCCCCGCCGGCGGTTCCTCCGATGGCAGGGAACTTTCGCCGGGCCCCTCGCCCCGAACCTCGGCTTCTTCGCGCTCAACCCCAGATTGTTCCGAGTGAAGGGCCTGCGCGGGCAACTCCAAGCTGCGCTGGGGAAGGTTGGCATACAGCCGCTCAAAGCTTGCGAGAATTTCCCGCTCTCGCCGTTCGATCCTCTGGAGAATCTCCCGTTCTTTCAGCTCCAGCTCTTCGAGCATGGCTTCAAGGCTGAGCTCGACCGAATGGAAGATCTCGCCTTCAGGCCGCGCCTTAAAGGCGGGCTTGCTGGCCGCGCTGGCTTCCAGCCGGCGGAGCCTCCGCCACAACAAGAGAGTGGCGGCTCCCAAGACCAGCGTCAAAAAGAAGGCGCTTGCCACCAACCACCCCACCGTCGTGTCCCCTCCCGCTCTCCCGCACGCCTACTCGCCTACACCTCGATGTCGAGGCGCCGACCCACCCCGTCTCTGTCGAGCGCCCGGCCGTCAGTTTTACCGCCGCGCCGGCTCTCCCTACGGCGCGAGTCCACCGTCCTGCCCGCGACTTCGTCTCCTCGCGACACCCTTGTCCTCCGGCGTTGGTTTTCTTGTTGGATCCCGGCGGCCTGCGCGTGCATGAGCTCCGGCGTGGAGACCACCCCGGCCTGCTGCCTTAAGGAACCGGTTTGCGTCGACCGGTGAAACAAGACGCTAAAATCGGGAAAGCGGATGGACATCGCGGCTCCCTCCCCTCGGGCTCTCCTTCTCTAGCTCACCAGGCTTTCGCGCAGCCGCCGGAGCCGCCCTCGCAGCCGGACGATGGCTTTGGTGTGAATCTGCGAGATGCGCGACTCGGAGACGCCGATCACTTGTCCAATCTCTTTCAACGTCAGCCCTTCGTAGTAATAAAGAGAAACGACGAGCCGCTCTCTTTCGGGCAGCTGGTCGATGGCTTCCGCGAGCAGCCGCTTCACCTCCACCTCTTCCACCAGGGCGCTGGGATCTTCGCTCGCGGTGTTTTCGATCATTTGCCCAAAGCGGATCTTGCCCTCTTCCTCAGGATCGCCCGTCCAGACCTCATCCAGGGAGGCGAGGGTGATTCCTTTCACCTGGGAAAGGAGCTCGTGGTACTCTTCGAGGCTTAAGTTGAGGGCCTCGCTCACCTCGGCGTCGGTCGCGGGCCGGCCGAGCTTGGCTTCCAAAGAGGCTATGGTG
>PKEU01000160.1 GCA_002919195.1 bacterium | reverse complement strand
CTGGCGGGGGTGCTCTCGTCCGCCACGCTGCCCACCGCGATGGCCGTGATCTCGGACACCACCACGGAGGATGAGCGGGCCAAAGGGATGGGAATTCTCGGAGCCGCCTTCGGCCTCGGGGCGATCTTTGGTCCTTTCGTAGGGGGCGTCCTCGGGGATGTGTCCATCCGCCTGCCGTTTTTCGTTACGTCGGCGCTGTCGCTCGCGACCCTCGTGATCGTCTGGCGAATGCTGCCCGAATCCCTCCGCCCCGAACGGCGAGCGCAGGCCGACCAGCGCACCTCCCGCCTACAAGCCTTCCAGCCCGACACCACCTGGCTCTACGTCGTGGCCTTCTTGGCGACCTTTTCGCTGGCGGCGCTGGAGACGGCGTTCCCGTTCCTTGCCTTTGACCGCCTCGGAGCCACCACTCGCTCGGTCGGGTACATTTTCGCCGTGATGGGGCTGGCCGGCTCCATCGTCCAGGGAGGGCTGATCGGCCCGATTCGCAAGCTCATCGGCGAGGAACGCATGATCCCCGCCGGCCTGCTCATCAGTGGCATCTCTCTCGTATTGATCGGCATCTCGGGAAACGCCGTAGCGGGAGCCGCGTCGCTGTCGCTCTTTGCCGTCGGGCACGGCCTCATCCGGCCGGCAAACGTCTCGCTCATCACCCGGCGCACCAAGGTCGGGCATGGGCTGGCCATCGGCGTTTACGATTCCATGGACGCTCTGGGCCGGATCGTAGGGCCGGTCGCCGGCGGCACGGCATACGTGATACGCGATTCGCTGCCTTTTCTGGGCGCCGCCGCGGTCATGGCGCTGGCGTGCCTTACCTTCGTGGCCGTCGCCCTACCCAGGCTCCGGGCGCCCAAAGAAGCGACCACTTGAGCTGCTGGGGCCGTGGAAAATTCGTCACAGTCGTCCGCGAAGGGAAAACATGGCCACGTGCGAAGCGCCCGGGGTTCCCCGGGCGCTTTCACTACGCACTCCCATGACTCCCGATCGCCTGCTCCTTCACCTTGCGGGTTGTTCCCGAAATGTCCATACGACCTGCTCTCGGCGCGTTTTCCCCGGAGTCACTCTGCAAACACGATCTCATAGTACACCGCCTGGTCCCGGTTTCCATCGATCGTGAAGCGTCCGCCGGTCACGGGTAGGGTGACGCCGGAGCGCCGGCCGTCGTGGTCGAGAACGTGGACCTCGGCGATGGTCCTCCCTTTCACCGAGATCGCCGCTTGTACGGGCTCCATGCGAAGCGGGATTCCGCCGGAGAAAAGCAGCGTATTGCCCTCGGGACCGAAGCGCATCTTGTTGTTTCGGTTTCGGGCAAACACTGAAACCAGCGCCGACTTCCCCGTCGCAAGATCAGCCTCCCGCTCCAGGGCGGTGATGATCAGTGACGCGAAGGGACTTTGAAGCTCGATGGTCCAGTCGCCGAGCTCCGACGTCGTCCCGCCGGCAAAGCCCACCACGCCTTTGGTCCCGGCCGTGTCGATCGTAAAGTAGCCACGCCCGGACAGGTACCACGTGAGCTCTCCCGTCACGGACCGGATCGCGTTCCCGTCGACGTATTGGGACAGGTCCGGCAGCTTTGACGGCTGCGGCTCGTCGACGAACTCGACCACCGTGCGCCCCACCGCGAGGGAGATGGGCGAAAACACGTTTCCAGGCTCGCGAAGAGACTCGCCCGTCTCGACGAAATTGAGCTCGCCCGCCTCCAGCTCGGCCAGGCTCACCCTGCGGATCGAAATCGGCTCTGATTGGGTGACGTCACCCCGGTAGACCATCCGGGCCAACGCGGGGAACTGCCCGAGGAAGTTGGGCGCATAGGGATTCCAGTTGGTCCCGCCAAGACGGGTCGCAAATCCCCGCGTCGCCGTATGCCCAGCGAAGGGATACGAGCCGTCCCATCCCTGGAGGCCCAGTCCGTAGGCGGCAATGAGGGGCGGCCCCTCCGCCAGCCACTCGTTGGGGTAGACGTGCACCCATTCCGAAAGGACGAAAGGCCGGTCGATCACCTGCTCCATGCCCCGGTTCAAATAGCCGCTGCCGGGCCTGGTGAGCATCGAGTCGTTGTGGAAGCCGCGCCGCAGCGGCGTATTAGCAATCTGCCCGCCGAAGTAACCATGCCGGTCGATAAACCCGACCAGGTAGTCCGAGCGCAAATTGTAGTAGTGGGGAACGTCTTTGGGCGCCTGCCAGTTGCTCGCCAGGATCGGGCCCTCGTAACCCGTCTCCCTCACGGCGCGCACAAACTTCTCGTAAAACTCGTTTTGCACTTCGTGGAGGAAGATGGCGTTGTCCAAGAGCCGCCGGCGCGTCCCCAGCTGGTCGGCCTGGGCGAGCCCGTCGACGCCCATAAACCACGGGTTGGGCTGCACGTAGATGTTTCGTTTATCCAGGTGCTCGTCCTTGATCTCGTAGGCGTTGAGCGCCTGCTCGCCCCAGGCGGCGACGAGGCCCTCATGGTCCCCGTAGCGGTCGCGCAGCCAGTCGGAAAAGCGCTCGATCAGCCGCTGGCGGTAGGTGGGAAGGGCGTTGTAGATATCGCGAAACGCGTAGAAGAAGATGTCGCTCTCGTTGATGATCTCGATGAACGCGAGGGCGGGCTCGTCCGCGTAGCGGAGCCCCGTGTAGGGGTTTACGTGGTTCAGTCTGGAGCAACGGCGGCGACTTTTTCAACGAGCCGACCCGGGACCGCAGCGTCTTCCGCTCGCCGCAAACCAGCGCTCCGCCCCGGGACGGACCCCGGCGGCTGGGTCCAGCGGGACATCCAGTATCTCAGGGCACTCTTAGAGCAAGAGGTGT
>PKEU01000185.1 GCA_002919195.1 bacterium | reverse complement strand
GGCTTGCCTCGCGGTAAGCATCGATCCTCGCCCGCTGCAACGTTTCCCAGACCGCCTGACGGGAAACATCGGCGGGTGGCGCTATCCCCGCCCCGTTCCATGGGAACTCACGCACAAAATGCTGCCGCTGCGCCGCCGTCATGTGCTGCACAAGATCGTTGAGCACGCCCACATAGGCGTTGAGCGCCTCCGTGAAATGTGGGTTTCCCGCCGAGCCAAAACGAAGTCGATAAGGCCTAATCACCTTCGCTCTGGCCTTGAGTTCGTCCATCGCGTCGCGCGCCGCTTTAAAAGCCGTCCCATCGAGGAAATTGATGCTTTTCGTCGCCTCGTAACCCGCGGTGGTGTCGATCGTTCCAAACCCCACGGAAAAGTAGAACGGGATGCCCGCCATCATTTCGTAGGACGTCCGGTATGCCGCCCACACAAGCCGCGGGTCAGCCAGCGCCCCCTTGAGCTCATCCCCCGAAACCAGTTCGAAGGGAGCCGCGAGCTGGTCCCGGAGTTCCAGGTTGTGACGCTCCCGCAAAGTAAGCAGTCTCTGCTGCAGCTCGTCCCGGCGCTCTCGAGCCCGCGACGAACCGACCAGGTCGATAAAGATAACAGCGACCATCGCATTTCCCCACCGAAACACGCAGTTTCGCCGCTTTGGTCAAGCATAAACCCTGACATGAAATAATGTCAAGGACTTCACCTGATTACGTGCGCGTCACGTCTTGTGCCCCCCGGTAGAAGCGGCGCGGTTCTGGCGCCTGATGGCCTGTGTGATCAGGCAATATACTTGACACCCTCGTACGCTACCCAACGCCTCCACAGCTTTCCTTTCCGACGTAAACTTGACATACTAACTATAAATTCGGTACATCAATAATTAACAGGAGGCTTCCGATCCTCTTTTTTCTTATCGTTTTTTACAAAATTTCGGAAGGAGGTGGATAGCCGAAATTCCAACTGTCCAGCATCGACCCAACATCGATTCGCCGCCGATAAGGAGTGACTCTTTTTGAAGCGTTCTATCGTGATTCTCATGACGGTCGTCATGGCGGTCGTCGTGGCCTTCTCGTTGCCCGCATTGTCGAGGGAAAGTCTCCACGTGCAGTTGATCCTCAGCCCGCAAGCCATTGCTTATATCGAGGAGAACATCCTTCCGGATTTTGAGACTCGATACGACGTGGACGTGCTGATCGAACCCGTCGGCTGGCACAACCGGCTCGAAAAGGTGCTGATCAGCACCGCAGGCGGCGCGCCTCCTGACATCTTTATGAACGGCGCCGAACACGTTCTTGAACTGGTGGAATTGGGTGTCCTCCACCCCATCGACCGCGAGTGGGAGTCGTGGGACGATCGGGAAGACTTCTTCCCCGCGAGCTTGGGAAGCTCCACCTGGAAAGGCCACCGGTACGGGGTGCCCGTTTACACGGCGCCGCGGGTCTGGTGGTATCGCAAGGACCTGTTTGACCAGGCCGGCCTCGACCCCGAAAACCCTCCCAACACCTGGGACGGCCTGCTCGAAGCCGCGAAGCGCCTGACCAGAACCGACGGCGACCGCATCGTCCGCCAGGGGTATGACTTGAGCCGCTGGAACCCGGGGGACGTCTTCGCCGGGTTCCAAGACTACACGGTCTTCCTCTGGCAAGCCGGCGGTGAGCTGTTCGATCCCGAAACGTACGAGCCTCGCTTCTATTCACCTGAAGGCAGCGAGACGCTCCAGTTCCTCATCAATCTGCGCGACGCCGTTTTGCCGCCCGGATACCAAGACGCCCTGCCCGAAGGGACCGGATCGCCGTTCTTCCGGGGCGCGTCCGCGATCTATCTGGCGGGCGGTTGGGTGGCTTCTGAAGTTCACGAGTTGCAGCCCGATCTCGCCGAAGTGATCGCAGCCATTTACCCGCCGCTCGGACACCGGGTCCAGGTGAGCGCGGTCTTTAGCGACTGGCTGGCGATCCACGCCCAAAGCCCCAATAAAGAACTGGCGTGGCGTTTGATCCAAGAGCTCACCTCTCCCGAAGCTCTGGTCGAAATCAACCTGCGGACGGGGCTCCTATCACCGCGCCGCTCGACCGTCGACGTCTTTGCCGAAGCCAATCCGCTCAACGCCTACCTGTACATGTCGATGGATTACATGCGGCCGTTCCCCGTCTTCCCCAGGTCCCAGGACTTGATGACAGCGTTCCACCAGGAGTACGCCAAGGCCATGGCGGGAACCCGGGGAATCGAGTCCGCCCTGGAGGAAGCCGCCCGTTTGTGGCGCTCGCTGCTGGCGGAGCAGCAGTGAGTATGAATCAGGCTTTTGGAACAGCCTCGCGCAAAACCCACGGCATAGAGCCAATGTAATCGGCAAACACAGTCCAACTTGCCTGGTGCCGGTGTCTCGCAGACACCGGCACCGGCGCGATGAAGCTTGCTCCCCAGTTTCGCGGTTCCAAAGTAGCGCCCGCCGTTGCCGCAGTTGCCGCAGTCATCGCAGTCCTTGCAGTCATTGCAGTCATTGCAGTCATCACGATCGTCGCAGCGCTGCCATCAAACCTGCAGTCGTTAGTCGTTCAACCGCGATCGTCATAGCCGCAGTGGTCGCGGCGCTGTGGTCACAGCGCTGTTGTCGCAGCCACTGTCCTCACCGCAGTGGTCGTAGCCGTGGGGGTCGATCTTTCTGACGGTCGACCACTCTCCTCTACGTTGGTCCGACTGCGTCCAGCCTGACTCCGCCGCTGGCCGCTCTGCCCCCGACTTGCCGCGTCACTTTCTGCGCCGTTTTCCTTTGTCTTTTGTGGCCCTTTGTTCCGTTTAACGTCGGCGCGTCATGTCATCT
>PKEU01000071.1 GCA_002919195.1 bacterium | reverse complement strand
AGGGACGTACGCGAGGATCAGCTCGTCGCGAAGCTCGGGGTTTCTCGTCTTGATGTAAGCCTCCCAGACCTTGTCGATCTTGGACTCCTGGCCGCCGTCTTGCACGCCTCCCTCCAACGGCACTCTTCCTCCACCCCACCGGCCCGCCGGGCCACCCCCCTTCCGACCCTCCCGGCGGCGTCCTTCTCACCTACCCCACAGGATTGGACATTTTTGGACCGAACCCTCTCGTCACCGCCGTCAGCCCCTGCGGCGGACCCACCGCGCCATGCTGGCCATCCGCTTAAGGATGCCGCCGATTCCCTCGGGCACGGCTGGCGCCGATCCCGTCACGAGCTTGCGGGCCATCCCCTCGACGCTCATCGCTGCTTTGGAACCCGGATAGGAGAGCACAAAGGGGCATTGCTCTTGGATGGCCCGGGAGACCACCCAATCGTGGGGCACGTAGCCCAAGAGATCCAAACTGACCCGGGTCTTGAGAAACTGATCGACGACGGACTGAAGGCTCGCCAGGATCTTTTCGGCTTCGGCCTCCGATTTCACCATGTTGACGACAACCCGCACCGTCACAGAGGGGTTGTCCGTCACCAACAGCTTGATGATCCCGTAGGCGTCGGTGATCGCTGTAAGCTCCGGGGTGGTCACGACGATCACTTCGTTGCAGGCGGTGACAAACCCCATCGTGTTGCGGGAGATTCCCGCGCCGGTGTCGATCAAGATGATGTCAAATTGCGAATCCAAGGCGCCAATGCTCTGCACAAATCGCTGGAGGCGCCACTGGCTCAAGTTGGCGAGCTCGTAGACTCCCGATCCCCCAGCGAAGATGGCGATGCCCATCGGCCCTGGGAGGATGATTTCCTCGAGGCTTTTTTGGCCGTTCAAGACGTGGCTCAACGTGTACTCGGGCGTGATGCCCAGCACGATGTCAACATTGGCCAAGCCCAGGTCGCCGTCGAGAATCCCCACCTTGAGCCCCAGCCGGCTTAAAGCCACCGCCAGGTTGACGGCGATGCTGGTCTTGCCGACGCCTCCCTTGCCACTCGTGACGGCGATGGCGCGAGCTTTCCTCCTGACTTGGGACGCCATCTGCCTCAACGACTCCGCCTGATCCATTACGAGCTCACTCCCAGGATCATGTCGGCGATCCGATCTCCGTCAGCAACCTCGATGTCGTCGGGCACCGTCTGGCCATTGGTCACGTAGGAGAGCGGCTTTCCCGTCAGGCGGCACGCGTTGTAGAGCGCGCCAAAGGTCGACGTCTCGTCGAGTTTGGTGATGATGAGGTAGTCGATGGCCAGTTGACCGAACCGCTCGATCACGTCCAGCATGTCTTTGAGACGGGTCGTCGCGCTCAGAACCAGGTGGATCTGGGCGTCGGGGATGACGTCCATAAACGCGCGCAGCTCCTGCATCTGCATCTTGTGCTTTTGGCTGCGTCCTGCCGTGTCGACTAAGATCAAGTCGTACTCCGACCGGTGCTCGATGGCGTCCTTGAGCTCTTGAGGCGTAAAAGCGACGTCGAGGGGCACGCCGATGATCTCCGCGTAGGTTTTGAGCTGGTCCACCGCCGCGATCCGGTAGGTGTCGACCGTGATCAACGCGACGCGCTTCCCTGCCAAGAGCGAGTAGTTGGCAGCCAGCTTCGCGATGGTGGTGGTCTTCCCCACGCCCGTGGGGCCCACCAGGCACTGCACTTTCGTCCCCTCCACCGACTGCCAAGGGTCGGCCGAGGCGATCCCGCGCGCGATTTCGGCGCGAGCTGCCCGCTCAAGCCAGGCTTCCTCCATCTCGCCGTCCTCGGCTTTGGCCCGGAGCACCGCCAAGAGTTCTCGCACCAAATCGGGATGGACGTCTTGTTCGAGCAAGCGCTCTCTCAGGTGCTGGATCGCCGGCTCATCCTGCGCTGAGCGATCTTCGGCTCGCTCCAGCACCTTCCGGATCTCCTGGAGCTCGCGCCGCACCTCCAACAGCTCACGGGTCGCTGCGTTGTCGAGCTGGGCGTGAAGATTGGCCCCGGAAGCGGCAGGCCGGCTCTCTTGCTCGGATCGGCTCCTCTTTCCCTCGGCGGCCGCGATGACCTCGACCTTGGTCCGGCCCAACAGGCCGAAGAGTCCCCCCCGGCGAAGCCTCTTGGTGTGGAGGATCACCGCGTCCTTTCCGAAATCCGCTTTCACTCGCGAAATCGCCTCTTGCATCGAGTCAGCGACGTACCGTTTAACCCTCATGGCTGTCGAGCCTCACCATCCCCACCGACTGGACTTCGGCATCGGGCGCCACTTCGTTGTAAGAGATGACCGCCAGGCGGGGAAGCACTCTGGCCGTGAGCTTGCGGACCGCCGGACGGATGACGGGCGAGCAGAGCAAGACTGCTTGGTGGCCCGCCGCGGCTGCTCGCTCAAGCGACTTGGCAAGGCTGTCGTAAAAGGCTTCGACCCGTTCGGGGGCCATCGCGATGGTAAGCCCCCGCTCAGTGTGCTGCAGGGCGTCTGCGATCTCCTGCTCGAGCGCGGGGTCCAACGTCACGGCGGGAATGTAGCCGTGATCGCCCGTGTACAGCTTGGAGATCTGCCTGGCCAGCGCCTCCCGCACCCTTTCGGTCAGGAGCAGGGGATCCTTGGTGAGCCGAGCCGCATCGCTCAGCGTCTCGAGGATCGTCACCAAGTCGCGGATCGGCACACCTTCCCGGAGCAGGTTTTGGAGCACCCTCTGCACTTCGCCGACAGTCAAAAGGTCGGGCACCACCTCTTCCACCAGCGCAGAGTGTTCCTCCTTGAGCTCATCGAGGAGCTTCTTCACATCTTGCCGGCCCAAGAGCTCAGGCGCGTTGGAGCGGACCACCTCGGTGAGGTGCGTCGCGATGATGGAAGGCGAGTCGACCACGGTGTAGCCCGCAAGCTCCGCTTCTTCGCGCCGAGACTCTTCGATCCAAAGAGCCGGCAGGCCAAAGGCCGGCTCCCT
>PKEU01000210.1 GCA_002919195.1 bacterium | reverse complement strand
GCGATGGTGCACACGCCTGCTGCTAAACCGTCCAGGCCGTCGATGAAGTTGATCATGTTGGCCATAGCGACGAGCCAAAACAAAGTCAACGGGACGCCCCATGCCCCGATGTACACCGACTCGCCGCTGAGAGGGTGAGTCACAAACTCGATGCGCACGCCGTATGCGATCAAGATGAGAGCTGCCAGCACCTGGCCGGCGAGCTTATAGTACCAGCGCAGGTCGACCGCGTCGTCGACGAGGCCCACCGCCACGAGGAGCCCGCTGGAGACCAAAAGTCCCAGAAGCCCTGGGTCCCACGGCAAGGCGGCCAACACCGTAACCCAAAACGCGACAAAGATCGCAACGCCGCCCCCCATCGGCATGGGCCTTTGATGAATCTTGCGATCGCCGGGAGCCTCTACAAAGCCGACCGCCACCGCGACCAGGCGAACGAGCGGTGTCAAGAGAAAGGCGGCTCCAAAGGCCAGCGCGAACCAAGGCAGATGCAACACCTCGAGGGCTTGTCCCATCCGACTCCTCCTCGTGGACGAGTGAGCGACGCCCGGACCGCCACTATTTTAAAGGAGTGCGAAAAGCGTGTCAAAAACCCGACCTAAGATTTGCGCGGGCGGTTCCAACGATTTCCTCACTGGGTGCCAAAGAGGCGGTCGCCCGCGTCGCCGAGCCCAGGGACGATAAACGCCCGCTCGTCGAGGTGGCTGTCGACGGCTGCGGTGTAGATGGGGACGTCGGGGTGCGCGCTGTGAAAGGCCGCAATCCCCTCGGGGGCCGCAATGAGACACATCATTTTGATGTTGGTCACCCCGCGCTCTTTCAAAAACCCCACGGTCGCCGCGGCGCTCCCGCCGGTGGCCAGCATCGGATCGACCACGATGAAGTCTCGCTCCGAAGCGTCTGCCGGGAGTTTGCAGTAATACTCGACGGGCTTTAACGTGGCAGGATCCCGGTAGACCCCCACATGCCCGACTTTCGCCGCGGGGATCAGCTTCAAGATCCCACCGACCATACCGAGCCCCGCCCGCAGGATCGGGACGACTCCTAGTTTTTTCCCTTTGATCATCCGGGCGCGCACCTTGGCGAGGGGCGTTTCGATCTCGACCTCCTCCAAGGGAAGGTCCCGGGTGACTTCGTAGGCCATCAGCAGGGCGATTTCGTCCGTCAGCTCGCGAAACTCCTTGGGCCCGGTCTCCTTGTTGCGTAAGATGCTCAGCTTATGTTGAATCAGGGGATGATCGACGACGTGCACCGACGGCATGGTTGTCCTCCTTAAACGCCCGCCTTAAGCCACAGGGGGCATCTTATGAGCGCGGGGCCTCTTGCACTCGCTCCTGCTCAAGGTGCTCGATCTTGGCAACCCGGTCCGCGTGACGCCCTCCTTCAAACTCGGTCCCGAGCCACGCCTCGACGATGGCTTCCGCCAAGCCTGGACCGATGACGCGCGCCCCAAGCGCCAGCACGTTGGCGTTGTTGTGGGCCCGGCTCATCCTGGCCGAATACACGTCGTGACACAGGGCCGCCCTCACGCCCGGCACCTTGTTGGCGGCGATTGAAATGCCGATGCCAGTGCCGCAGATGACGACGCCCAAGTCGGCCTCGCCGCTGGCGACGGCCTTGCCCACCCGCTCGCCAAAATCGGGGTAGTCGACCGAGTCGCCGGAGTGGGTCCCAAAGTCCAAGACCTCGGCGCCCAAACGCTTGAGGGTAGAGACCACCGCCTCTTTCAAACCAAAACCAGCATGGTCGCATCCAAACGCTACTTTCATGGAGATGGCTCACCTCGCTTTGAATCGTCGCGGCCTGCCAGAGCCGTGGCCAAACGGGCCGCCGCCTTGGTCACGGCCTGGTCGATCTCCCGCATTGTCGCCAAATACACCTCGTCCCCTTGCAAGAAGGGATCGGCGATGTCGCGGGAGCCGTCGAGGCCAGCGTATTCTTTGAGGGTGTATACTTTGGCCGCCACTTCGGGATAAGCCATCAGGATCCTGGCCTTATGCGCTTCGGTCATGGTCAAGATCAAGTCGAAGTCCATGTGCTTTTCTCCAAAACGCGTGGCCGTGTGATCCGCAAGCGACACGTTAACCGAACGCAGGGCCCGGACCGCGCCGTCAGCCGCAGGCTCTCCTTCGAGGGCGTCCAGGCCGGCTGATGTCACCTCGACCTCGCCTTCCCGCAAAGAGGCATGCTCTTTGATCCGCTCTTGAAACAACGCCGCCGCCATGGGGCTGCGGCACGTATTGCCACTGCAGACGAAGACCACACGAAAAGGCAACCACACCACGCCTCCAGCCCGAGAGCAAGCGCATTTTAGCCCGCTCCGACGCCTACCATCGTTGACACTTCCACAGTATTTCCAGCATCCCTGCACCCTACAAAAAGCTCAACCCGCGAGGAGGCCGGCGAGGGCTTTGAGCGCCACCAACACGATTAACCCACCGGCCAAGCCTTGAGCGATCCGGCCGGCCTTTTGGCCCGCCTTCGTCCCCGCCTCAAAACCCAAACGGCAAAGGCCGCTCCCCACCAGGCTCATCACCGCCACCGCTCCGGGAAGGAAAATTTCATCCAACATCCCCATGGCCACTCCGGCCGAAAAGGCGTCGACGTTGACGCTCACCCCCACCAGCACGATGCCAGGCAATCCCCGAAGGAGCCTTATTTCTCTGGCGAGGGACCCTTTGGCCAGGAAATCGCTGATCAAACTGATGCCCACAGCCAAGAGCACCGTCGTCCCCGCCGCCGCCAAGATCCAGTGCAGGTCCGGCTGCAGCTTCCAGCGGAGCAGCCACTCGATCCCCGTCGCCGCTTGATAGCCGAGAGCCATCAAGCCTCCTTGCAACCCGCCAAAGAGAAGGCTCAAGAAAAGCGCCCGTCGGGGCGTTCCGGGATCCATGGCGAGGCCAAGGCACACGGAGAAGCAATCGGCGCCCAAGGCCAGCGCGAGCGCGAAGATGTCGGCAAGACC
>PKEU01000049.1 GCA_002919195.1 bacterium | reverse complement strand
GGCGGCCGCGCCAAACACGTTGAGGAGGATCATCACGGCCAGCCAAGCTCCACGGAGATAAACCCCTTGTCCCGAAGAGCCCGCGAGGTTTGCTAGCGCCTGGTGATCGATGGGCGAGACCAAGAGCATGCCGCTGCCGATGACAAGGCCAAGAGCGGTCAGGCCGGCAATCCAATGGGCGGTTTTGCGCGGGGCAACCAAGTAGACGCTGCCCAGTCCCATGACAGGCGCGACCCAAAGCGCACCAAAGATGTAATAGAGGCGAAAGGCCAGTTCACTTACCCACAGGACGGCCGCTGCGTAACCCAACGAACCGACGGCAGACGCGGCGAGCGCCGTCGTCCAAAAGGCCTGATAGGGCCGACGCCTTTCAGCAAAGTCCCGACCGGTCTGCAACGCAAAAAGCAGGCTGATGAGCGCGACGAGGAGCGCGTATGCCACGGTCTTGCCTGCCCTCCCTCACCCTTGCGCAAGAATGTCGCACAAATCTGATAGAAATAGGAAAGGCGCCCTCGACGAGGGCGCCTTTGGCTGGGGGAGAAGGATTCGAACCTTCACTAATTGGTCCAGAGCCAATCGGGCTACCATTACCCCATCCCCCAATGACCGCGTCGAACTCTATTTTACCACAGAGCTCGACGCTTTACAACACCGAGTCGCAAAGGTCCACGGCTCACGATGTGACAAGCCGTCACATTTCGCCGCGGCGCAGCCGTTCGAGTACCGTGCGCAGCCTTTCACAGGTCTTGGCCCGTCCCAAAAGCTCCAGCGTCTCAAAGATCCCCGGGCTCACGGGACCTCCCGTGACAGCGACGCGCACCGGCTGCATCAAGTCGCCCCGCTTAAGCCCCATCTTTTCCGCCAGGCGGTTGAAAACCGGCTCGATCGTCCCCGCGTTAAAGGGTTGAAGCGAAGCAAACTCTTCAAGGAGCGCGGCCAACAACTCGGGGACATACTCTCGATGCAAGTGCTTTTGTACCGCTTTCTCATCCCAGGTGATCTCGTCCGTGAAGAAATACCGCGTCGCGTCGACCAGCTCATTGAGCTTTCGCACGCGCTGCTGGACTTCTTTCACCACCGCTTCGTACCGCTCTTTCAACTTGGGGTCCAATTCTTTGGGAAGGAGCCCCGCCTTTTGCATGAGCGGTAGCGCCCGGGCCGCCAGCTCCCGGTAATCGAGCTTGCGGATGTAAACGCCGTTCATCCACTCGAGCTTTTGCGTGTCAAAGATCGCGGGGTTTTTCGAGATGCGCTCGAGGGAAAATTTCTCAATGAGCTCGTCAGGGACCTCAAAAATCTCTTGAGAGTCGTCATACGACCATCCCAAGAGAGCGAGGTAATTGACGACCGCTTCGGGCAGGTATCCCTCGTCCGCAAACTCCATGATGAATTTAGCCCCGTGCCGTTTGCTGAGCTTTGAGCGGTCGGGCCCTAAGATCATCGGCAGGTGCACAAAAATGGGCACATCCCAGCCGAGTGCCTCGTACACCTGGATCTGCCGCGGGGTGTTGGAGATGTGATCTTCCCCCCGGATCACATGGGTGATCTTCATCAGGTGGTCGTCGACGACGACGGCAAAGTTGTAGGTCGGCAAACCGTCCGAACGAACGAGGACGAAATCGTCCAACACGTGGTTGGCGAAGCGGACCTCGCCCCGGATAAGGTCGTGCACCACTGTCTCGCCCTCGTCCTTGGCGTAAAAGCGCAGAACATAAGGGCGGCCTTCTGCTTCGTATTGCCGGCGCTGGGCATCGGTGAGGTGCAAGCACTTCCGGTCGTACTTGGAGACCTGCCCTGCGGCCAGCATGGCCTTCCGCCGTTCGTCGACCTCCTCGGGGGTACAGTAGCAGCGGTAGGCCCGGCCGTTCTCTTCGAGCTTGGCCGCAAACTCCTTGTAGTACTCCATCCGTTGGCTCTGAAAGTAAGGGCCGTAAGGCCCTCCGGCTCCCGGCCCCTCATCCCAATCGAGCCCGAGCCACCGGAGCCCTTGCAAGATCCCCTCGGTCGATTCTTCGGTCGAACGTGCCAGATCCGTGTCCTCGATACGGACAACAAAGGTGCCCCCGGTCTTCCGCGCGAAGAGCCAGTTAAAGAGGGCTGTGCGCGCGGTGCCCATGTGCAGGGCGCCGGTGGGGCTAGGCGCAATCCTTACCCTGACGTTCCCGTCCATAACTGCTGGGACACTCCTCTTGATGCCAAACTCCATGATCGCGTACAGCGTTTTTCTTTTTTGGGCGGCGATGACCTTCTCAAGGAGCTCCCAGCCGCCGCGGGCCCAAGGGCCCAAGCCCTGAGACCCGCACTTAGCTGATAATCGAGTAATACGCCTCGACTTCGTCGTCGGGCGCCGACTCTAGATGCGCGCGGAGCTCCTCGATGATCGCACCGTCAATCTCGCTGATCCCGCTGTCCAAAGCTCGCCGGCACACCGCCAAGCTCGCATACGAGTGGCGATGGGTCGAGACAAAATCTAAGATGGCTTCGATCTCGGCCTCTCTTCCTCTTTCCCTGGGCAGATCAAAGTCAAACATCGCAAGCCCTCCTCCTCACGCCTTTGCCATTGAGGTAGGAGTGCTCGACACACCCGCTCTCCATGCAGGCTTGCGCCGGCCACTTTCTTCCACGGATTTGGCGAGGGACTCTCAGCTGAGTTCGCCCAGAGCATCCCATACATCGAGCTTGGCCTTCACCCGCTCGATGACGGCATCGGTAAATTCGGTGGTGGTCGCGCTCCCTCCGAGGTCGGCCGTGCGCACCCCGCTTTGAACGCATTCCAGAGTGGCCTCGTAAATCGCCCGCGAGGCGGCCTGAAACGGGGCTCCTTCAATATAACTGAGGAGCGCGGCGCCAGCGAGGATCATCGCCATGGGGTTGGCGATGTTACGCCGGTAAAGGGACGGCGCTGTGCCGTGGGGCGCTTCGGCCATAACCACCTTGATCGCGCGTTCCTTGTCAAAACTAAAGAGGAGCGATTCGGCACCAGCGATGGTGCCAAAGAGCTGAAGGACAAGATCGCTCAAACAATCCCCATCGCGGTTAAGCGTGGGAATGACCAAGGGTTCGCCGCTGGCCGACAGGAGCAGCGCATA
>PKEU01000132.1 GCA_002919195.1 bacterium | reverse complement strand
GTGGCGAGCGCTTCCTCTTGAGCCTCCGAAGAGCTGCTCACGACAAAGGTGACGGCCGCCCGGCCACCGGCGTCGACGGGAAGGTCCATCAGGTACGCGATGGAAACGCCCTTCCCGTGGGTCTTCTCCGGGCCCCAAAGGTCGTGGCGGATCTCGACCTGCCGGACCGTCGCCCGACTCTCGGGAACGATCCCGAGGACCGCGTGGAACGGCATCTCGCTGTCCCAGGCATGCACCAACCCCGGTTGCTCCTCGCTCACAAGGCGCGCCTTGTCCTGCCCGTCCTTCCAGCCGATGCGCTCGCTCAACCACACGCCCTGGAGGTCGGTGCGAAAGAGCACGACGACGGGAAGCGCCGCTCCCTCGCGGCGCGCAGCTGCATCCTGCGGCTCAAACCTCCTTTGAAACTCGTAGGTGACGACGAAGGCCTCATCGTCGTGGGGCGCCCATGTTTCCTGCTGGACCGCAACGCCCAGCACTTCCGGATAAACGTGGCGCGCCGCAACCGGTGACGTCTCAAACCGATCGGCCGGCGGAAGCCACGAGACGTTGTCGAGATCCGTTCCGACGCCGAGCCAAAAACCGTCCAAGACCTTGATCGGGTGGCTCCACACGCCGCCCATCTCGCAAGGAACGTGCCCTCCCATGTCGGGGAAGCGGCCGTCCTGCGTCCCGATGATGTAGGTCTTGCGCCCGGCGACGACGTAGGGGTCGTTGAGGCGGTGAGCCTTGCTGTAGCGGAGATGTTGCCAACGGTGTGTCAACGGTTTCACCCGATTCTTGATTTAGGTTTCTTCGCTTGGTTCGTTCATTTGAAAGAACACTTCTCAGACGTTCTCTTTTCTTAGAAACACGCTTTATCATCGGATCCAAAACGTTTTGGATCCCGTGGAAAAAATTCTCGGCGGCCGGAGGAACTCCTGCCGCCGAGACGGTTTCTTTACATACTGCTGACATTAAAGCGATTTCCGTCAGGGTCGTAAAAATGGAAACTCACCATTCCCCGGGCAAGGAATCCACCGACGTTGGACGTCTTGACACCGAGGCGCTGCAAGTCTTTATGGTACTGAAAGAAGTCGTCCCGGCTCTTGATCCAGCAGACCGGTTGCACCTGGCCGCTGCGCGGATCGGTCGATGCGTTTTCGGGCAGGCGCTCGAGCACCCAGAGCGAGTCGTCATCGGAGTGGTTGACTTTGAGCGCCAGCACCGCGAACCGGTCGTCCGGATCTCGCTCGATCAGCCGCATTCCGGTCACCGCTTGGTACCATTCGATGGCTTTGGTTACATCCCGTACGCCGATCCGGGTCCAGGAGGGATACACACCGGGGGCCTCAAGAGTTCGATCCTCTTGCAACGTCAAGCGGATCCCTTCGGGCGTCGCCCAGACGTCGAAGTAGCGGGCCTTCGGCCCATCGTAAACGGGAGACACCCGGACGCCGCCTGCAAAGAAGGTCTCGTACAACGTGTCAAGTTCCCGGGTGCGAAAACACACGCGGACGTGGGCTTCGGCTGTGCCGCGCTCCGCGAAGTGGTGTGGCAGCCGGGATTCCGTCAGGTAGGTCACCAGCCATGTGCCGTAGTTCATCTGCGTCATCTGCCCTTTGACGCAGGCAGGATCGACCTTCCAACCTTCTCGCCGCAAGACGCCCCATTGGAAGTACCTCTCAAACCACGCAACGGCGTTGTCGTAGTTGTCCCATAACACGTCGATCAACTGTCCATCGAAGTACAAGCCGGGCACTGCCAGATCAAAAGCCACGCCATCCGTCCTTTCTCTCGGGTCTTGTCCCTGCGAGTCCCCCCCTGGCAAAGCGGCACAGCGACACGCCCGGTTCCGGTGCAAGACTTTGACCGCGCGGGTCAATAAGCTCCGCCTCCAAAACAAAAAGGGCGCCAGAGGCGCCCCGTGTTGCTGCGTCCACTGCCAGCTGACGCGGCCGAGCGCCCGCGATGCGATGGTCGCGGGCACTCTTTCGCCATTACATAGACTACATCACCTGAGTCCCAAGTCCTCCCCAGGATTTTCCACCTTTGCGAGGAAATTAGGTCGTACTTTGGCTATAGAAGCCACTGTCCCGGCGGGGTGATCGCCCTGTACGAGATCCGCTTGCCTCAAGCGCAACTTCGCCCCTTCATCGAGTGCTACTGGTTTCTCAACGCCACGATCGGCGCCCCTTGCCAGCTCGAAGAGCTGATCTACACCGACGCGAGGGCGGATATTGTCTTTACTTTTGGCAGTCCCTATCTTCGCGTCCGGGCGGACCGGCCCGCCGAGGCCCAGTTGATGCGCGCCTCCAACGTCGACGCCCAGCGGCGGTTTCCCGTCCGCATCTACCACCAGGGCCGGTTACATCTCGTCGGCGTCCGTTTTCGCCCCGGGGGTCTTTCCCCGTTTGTCCGCACGCCTGTTCACGAGCTCTCCGGGTACACCCTTACGCTCAAAGACGTCTTTGGCCGCCGCGGCGTGGAGTTGGAGGAGAAACTGTTTTTCGCTACCGGCGATACCCAACGGCAAGCCAACCTGCTCGATCAGTTTTTCCTCTCGCGCCTTGCTGTGCTCCCCGAGTACGCGCGGGTGATGAGCTGGCTGAAGGCCATCGAGGCGCAAAGGGGAATGGTGTCGATCCTGGAACTCAGCCGCTTGAGCGGGCTTTCCGTGCGGAGCGTCGACCGGCTCTTTCAGCAGGTCATCGGCTTGCCGCCGAAGTTTGTCGCCCGGACCGTCCGCTTTCGCCACGCGCTCCATCACCTCATGGCCCAGCCGGCCACTCGTTGGGATGAGATCGTCGCGGCCCTCGACTATTTCGACCAGTCCCACTTCATCCGGGACGTCAAATCGCTGGCCGGCGTCGATCCCAAGACCTATCTCGCCTTTCTCAGCCGGCGTCGCGAGAGCCTGGCTCCAAACCACGTCCACCTCGCCGTGCTGCCTTAGGCGCGATGGCAGTAAAGCGCCGGCGCGCCGCTGCCCAGCCCGCGAGGAGCGCTCGCGCCTTGGCACTGCCGGTGCGCTCGGCGTGCTGGACCAAAAGCCTTTGGAGCTTCGCCTCCGCCTTTGTGTCCAAGGGCGAAAGCTCGACCAGCTCCAGGTTGGCACGGCGCTCTAAATCCCCCGTTTCATCCAGGACGTAAAGCTCTCCCCCGGTCATGCCCGCCGCGAGGTTGTGCC
>PKEU01000189.1 GCA_002919195.1 bacterium | reverse complement strand
GAAGGGTATAAGCTCTCCGACCCCGAGATCGGGATCCCGAGCCAAGAGGCGGTGACCCGCCGCGGCTATGCCATCCAGTGCCGGATCACGACCGAGGACCCGACCAACAACTTCGTCCCCGACCGGGGAAGGATCTTGGCGTACCGGAGCGCGGCCGGGTTTGGCGTCCGCCTCGACGCGGGCAACGGGCACACCGGCGCCGTGATCACGCCGCATTACGACTCGCTCTTGGTGAAGGTGAGCACGTGGGCGCTGACTTTTGAAAACGCCGCCTCCAAGATGCTCCGCTCGCTGAGGGAGTTTCGCATCCGGGGCCTCAAGACCAACATTCCCTTTCTGGAAAACGTGGTGCAGCACCCGCGGTTCCTTAGCGGCGATTGCACGACGACTTTTATCGACAACACGCCGGAGCTCTTTGAGTTTCCCCAGCGGAGGGACCGGGGCACTAAACTCCTCAGCTTCATCGCCCACAAGACGGTCAACCTGGGGCCCGACTTCAAAAAAGTGGACAAAAAAGAGTTTCGCGAACCCCCGATCCCGGCGATCTCGTATAAGGTGCCGTACCCTGAAGGCACCAAAAACCTGCTGGACCGCCTGGGTCCAAGGGGCTTTGCCGAGTGGGCGAAAGAGCAAAGGCGGCTCCTCATTACGGACACCACCTTCCGCGACGCGCACCAGTCGCTCCTTGCGACGCGCATGCGGACGTACGACATGCTGCAGATCGCCGAGGCCACGGCCAAATTGGCCCCGCAGCTCTTCTCGCTGGAGATGTGGGGCGGGGCGACCTTTGACACGGCGATGCGGTTTAACATGGAGGACCCGTGGGAGCGGCTCGAGCGGCTGCGGGCTTTGATTCCCAACATCTGCTTCCAGATGCTGCTGCGCGGTTCCAACGCCGTAGGGTACGCCAATTACCCCGACAACGTGGTGCAGGAGTTTGTCAAGGAAGCGGCGGCGGCCGGCATTGACATCTTCCGGATTTTTGACAGCCTCAACTGGATCGAGGGGATGCGGGTTGCGATGGACGCGGCCAACGAGGCGGGGAAGGTGGTGGAGGCCGCGATCTGCTACACCGGCGACATCCTCGATCCGAGCCGCACCAAGTACACGCTCCAGTACTACGTCGACCTGGCCAAAAAGCTGGAAGCGGCGGGCGCGCACATCTTGGGGATCAAAGACATGGCAGGGCTCCTCAAACCCTATGCCGCAGAAAAGCTGATCCGCACGCTCAAAGAGGAGATCGGCATCCCCATCCACCTCCACACGCACGACACCAGCGGCAACAGCATCGCCACGGTCCTCAAGGCAGTGGAGGCGGGGGTGGACATCGTCGACCTTGCCATCAGCGCAATGTCGGGGCTGACCAGCCAGCCCAGCCTCAACGCGCTCGTGGCCGCCCTGGAGCGGACGGAAAGGGAGACGGGCCTCGACGGCGCCGCATTGCAGCAGCTCGACGAGTATTGGGAATCGGTGCGTCGGTATTACGCTCCCTTTGAGATGGGGCTGAAGTCGGGCACGGCTGAAGTGTACGTCCACGAGATGCCCGGCGGGCAGTACTCCAACCTGTACGAGCAGGCCAAGGCGCTGGGCCTCGAGCACCGCTGGAACGAGATCAAGCAAGCGTATGTCACCGCCAACAAGCTGATGGGCGACATCGTCAAGGTGACGCCTTCGTCCAAGGCGGTGGGCGACCTGGCCCTCTTTATGGTGCAAAACAACCTCGACGAGGAGACCTTGATGGAGCGGGCGGATGAGCTGGACTTCCCCGACTCCGTCATCACCTTCTTCCAAGGCCTCATGGGCCAGCCCATGGGCGGCTTCCCCAAAGAGCTGCAGCGCAAGGTGCTCAAAGGGCGCGAGCCCATCACCTGCCGCCCGGGCGAGCTCATGGACCCGGTCGACTTTGAAGCCGTCCGCAAGGAGCTGGAGGAGGAGTTTGAACAGGCCTTTACGCACCGCGACGCGATCAGCGCGGTGCTGTACCCGTCGGTGTTCCGCAGCTTCATCGAGCACAAGATCAAGTACAGCGACACGTCGGTCATCGACACGCCCACCTTCTTTTACGGGCTCAACGTGGGCGAAGAGACCCGCATCGAAATGGAGCCCGGAAAGACGCTGGTGGTAAAGCTCACCGCCGTCGGCGAGCTCCTCGAAGACGGCACGCGGATGGTCTACTTCGAGCTCAACGGCCAGCCGCGCGAGGTGCGGGTCGCCGACGAGAGCGCGACGGTAAAACGGGTGGAGCGGCCCAAGGCCGACCGGCGCAACCCGAGCCACGTCGCCGCGACGATGCCCGGCAGCGTGATCCAGGTGCTCGTCTCCCAAGGGGACAAGGTGGCCAAAGGGCAAGCGTTGGCGGTGATCGAGGCGATGAAGGTGGAGCAGACCATCCAGGCCCACCGGGCCGGCACGGTCGCCGAAGTGCTGGTCAAGCCGGGCGACTCGATTCAAGCGGGCGATTTGCTCTTGGTCGTGCAACCCGAGGACGACGAGTAGCCTTGCCCGTGCGGCCGATTTGCCACGAGCCGTCGCTGCGTAGTATAATCTTGACAAAACCTAGCTGGCGCAGGTGCCTTTTGAAGGCTTAATAGGGAATCGGGTGAAAATCCCGAGCGGTCCCGCCACTGTAACCGGCAACCCAAGGGGTCTATGCCACTGCGAAAGCGGGAAGGCATGGACAGCAAAACCCGCCGGAAGCCAGGAGACCTGCCTGCGTCAGAGGACGTGCTCGCCTTCGGGTCAAAGGTTGGGTACGGCTGGCTTCCCGCCTCGCGCGCTTTTCGCGCGGGAGGGGTGCGTGTGATTGGCTGCAGCCTGCCCAAGCGGCAGGCTGTTTTTTCTTGGGCATCCTCCTTTTGGCGGCCGCGGGCTGAGCGCGTTCCAGGATCGTACAAGGAGGTCATGCAACATGCTTCACCGCGATCGCCGTGCTTTGCGGCCTCTACTTTGGGCTCGCTGCCTGCTTTTGGCCGCGCTGGTGAGCGTCCTTGCAGGCTTTGCAGTCCACGCTTCGGAACTCGAGGGTTTTCCCCGGACCGTGGTCGACGGGCTCGGCAAGGAGATCGAGCTCCTCGCCCCGCCCCAGCGCATTTTTTCGACGGCGCTCGCCGTCGACAACGTCCTTTTGGCCCTGGTTGAGCCTGAACGGGTGGTGGGCGTCACCCGTTTCGCGCAAGATCCGGAGCAGTCCTACGTCGTGGACAAGCTTCGCGACCACATGGTGATCCTCGACTCGCTCAACGCCGAGCTGGTGGTCGCCACCAATCCCGACATCGTCCTGGCGGCCAGCTGGAACAACCCCGACG
>PKEU01000026.1 GCA_002919195.1 bacterium | reverse complement strand
CCCCATTTTGATTGACAAACGCGCGCGCCGGCGACTATAATCAAATCAACATTACGACGGAAAACGTGTTGGTCTAGGCCAACACCACAAAGGGCAACTCTTATCAAGAGTGGTGGAGGGACGGGCCCGATGAAACCCGGCAACCGGCTTTCGCCTCGGGCGAGTGCCCTGGGCGATTGCAAGGTGCCAATTCCCGCCAGACGCAGTGGCGTCTGGAGAGATGAGAGGAGGCGAGCGATGACCAAACCTCTTCTCAGGGAAGAGGTTTTTTGTTTGTGTAGGCGCGCTACGTGTGGAGCCTCGTGAGGACACAGATCCGCGAGGCGGAAACTTATGCCAGTGCCGCAGGAGGAGATCGTCCGTCAACCGGCCGAGGTGAACGCGATTGCCTGAGCAGCCGATTTTGAGCCTCCGGGAGATCGAAAAGATCTACGGAAAAAACGGTAAGGAAGTCCATGCGCTTCGAGGCGTCTCCCTCGATGTCTTTCCCGGGGAGATCTTTGGCATCATCGGGCCCAGCGGAGCGGGTAAGAGCACGCTGATCCGCTGCATCAACCTGCTCGAAGCCCCGCAATCGGGACGAGTGTTGATCGACGGCGCCGATGTGACCAACTACCGGGGGCGAAAACTCCGCGAGGTCAGGCGAAACATCGGAATGGTGTTTCAGCACTTCAACCTCCTCACCAACAGGACGGCTGCGGGCAACGTCTCCTTTCCCATGGAGATCGTCGGCGTCCCTAAGGCGGAGCGGATCCGCCGAGTCAACGAGCTCCTCTCCTTCGTCGGCCTCCAAGACAAGGCCGAGCGATACCCCGCGGAGCTCAGCGGAGGCGAAAAGCAGCGGGTCGGCATCGCCCGCGCTTTGGCGATGCAACCCCGGATCCTCCTTTGCGACGAGGCGACATCGGCGCTCGATCCGGAGACGACGGTCTCCATCCTCAACCTGCTCAAGAGCATCAACCAGCGCTTTGGGCTGACGATCGTCATGGTGACCCACCAGATGCACGTGGTGCGGGCCGTTTGCCAACGGGTCGCGGTGCTCGACCAAGGGAAGGTGGTCGAGGTTGGCCCGGTGAGCCAGCTCTTTTCCAATCCCCAAGCGGTGGCGACCCGCCGCTTGATTCAGGAGGCCGCGGAGATTGCTTAACCCCCAGGTGCTGCAGCTGCTTTGGCAAGCGACGCTGGAGACCCTCTATATGGTGGGCAACTCCACCCTTTTTGGCTGCCTGCTCGGAATCCCCGTAGGCGTCCTTTTGGTGATCACGGGCCCTGGCCACATCTTGCCCAATCCGGTGATCCACCGCCTCTCCGGTTTTGTGGTCAATGTGGGCCGCTCGATCCCGTTTATCATCTTGATGATCGCGATCATTCCCTTTACCCGGATGATCGCGGGCACATCGATCGGCACCACGGCAGCCATCGTCCCTCTGACGGTCGCGGCGATCCCCTACGTGGCCCGGTTGGTTGAAAGCGCTTTGAGCGAGATCGATCCCGGCGTGATCGAAGCGGCGCAGAGCATGGGAGCCTCCCCACTTCAAATCATCTTTAAGGTGCTGTTGCCGGAAAGCCTCCCCACCCTCGTCTTGGGGGTCACGATCACCGCCGTCAGCCTGGTCAGCTACTCGGCCATGGCCGGAGCCATCGGCGGCGGAGGACTCGGGGACTTGGCGATTCGCTACGGATACCAGCGCTTCCGGGGCGACATCATGCTGCAAACCGTGGTGATCCTGGTCGTGCTGGTCCAGTTGATCCAAAGCATCGGCTCAGCGCTGGCACGCCGCCTGGACCATCGCCATCCGTCGTAAGACAACACAAAAGCATGATCTTTAAATCTCAGTCAGGGAGGAAACACAAACGGTGCGAAGACTCACGCTGATCACCGCCATCCTCGCGATCATCGCCCTTGTGGGCGGAGTGGCCGGTGCCGCCGACGCGCCGATCAAGGTCGGCGCCACGCCCGTCCCTCATGCGGAAATCCTGGAGTTTATCAAGCCTTTCCTTGCCGAAGTGGGCGTCGACCTGCAGATCGTCGAGTTCACCGACTACGTGCAGCCCAACCTGGCCCTGAGCGACGGCGAGCTGGACGCCAACTTCTTTCAGCACATTCCGTACCTTGAGACCTTTAGCGCGGACCACCGGTTGGATCTCGCTGTCCTCGTCAAGGTGCATATCGAGCCGATGGGCCTTTACAGCCATCGCGTCGACAGCCTGGAGGAGCTGCGCGATGGGGCCGTCATCGCTATTCCCAACGACGTGACCAACGGCGGCCGGGCGCTTTTGCTGCTTCAAGACGCTGGCTTGATCACGCTGCGGGACGGCGTAGGGCTCCAGGCGACGCCCCTGGACGTGACGTCCAACCCCAAGCGGCTCCAGTTTAGGGAGCTCGAAGCCGCGATGCTGCCCCGGGTCCTGGCCGACGTGGACGCGGCGGTCATCAATACCAACTTCGCGCTGGAGGCCGGCCTCGACCCGCTGGCCGACTCGCTGGTGATCGAGGGTGCCGAGTCCCCCTACGCCAACGTAGTGGCCGTCAGGACGCCCGACCTCGACCGTGAGGAGCTGCTAAAGCTCGCCGAGGCCATCACCCGGCCCGAGGTTCGCGAGTTTATCGTTAACAAGTACGGCGGCGCGGTCGTACCGGTGTTTTAAGAGCAACGGGTCAAACAGATCATGAGAAACTCCTTGCGCGCCCAGCGCTCCGAAAGCGCGGGCTGCGCAAGGAGTTTTTGTTTTTGGATAGCCAGGGATTAATTCACTTCCCCAATTCGGCTTTCCATTCGTTTAGGAGCCGCTGCCACAACTCATGTCCTTCGAGCATCGCCTGTTCCGGCGAGATCTCGTTGTTGATCGCCCGGTTCATGATCGCGTCCAGCCCGTCTTGCGACTCGTTTCTCGGCGGTGGAAGTTGCGCTGCTTTAATGTGCGTTACGAGGGGATAGTAAAGGTCAAGGTAAGGAGCATCAAACTCGCCGGCGAGATCCGTGCGGGGAGTCATCCAGCCTGTCGCCTGTTGAATCTGGATCAAGACGTCGTCGCTCATGAGGTACTCGATGAGTTTCCACGCCAGATCTTTGTTGGGGCTGGCGCTGGTAATCCCGATACCGTTGATAAATCCGACGGCCACAGGATTCTCCCCAGGCGATCTCCTCGGGGCAAAGAGCCCCATTTGAGAGAGAAAGCTCTCGCCCATGTTCTCAAACCACGTCCTCACGTTTGCGGGACTGGTGGTGGTCATTGCGATAGCGCCGTTCTCGAAACCGCCGCCCGCGAGGGGAAATTCGGGCCGGGATGTCCGGATCATCTCCACAAAGAAGC
>PKEU01000066.1 GCA_002919195.1 bacterium | reverse complement strand
GGAGAGCGTGCCGTAGTAGACGCGCCGCCCACTCTGGGCCGCGGCAATGGCCAGGCTGATGGCCAGGTGCGTCTTGCCGACGCCGGGCGGACCCAGGAAGATCACGTTCTCTTTTCGTTCGACGAAGCCGAGCTCGTGAAGGCTCTCGATCTGCTCTCTTCGGATCGAGGGCTGGAAGCTGAAGTCGAAGCCGTCGAGCGTCTTTACGGCCGGAAGGCGGGAGGACCTCATGGCGGCCTCAAGCCGTCGGTTGTTCCGGAGCTCGATCTGGGCCGAGAGCAGCGCTTCGATGGCCTCGGCCCCGGTGAGGGCGCCGGAATCGAGACCGGAGAGGACCGAGTCGACCGCCTCCAGGGCGCCGGGCATCTTGAGGTCGGCGAGCAGGCTGCGGATGCGGTCCCTGCGGGAAGGGGCGGTGCTTTTCACCTGGCACCTCCTGCCGCGAGGGTGGCGTAGGCCGAGAGCGGGCGTCGCTCGACCGCGACCTGAGGCAGACGGGGAGGAAGCTTCGTCTGGGCTCGTTCGGCCCGAGGCAAGAGGACGAGCGAGCGGTAGGGCCGCTCGGCCAGGGGCAGCAGGAGAGCTCTCTCGTCGCGCTCGAAGCGAAGAATGGGCGGCTCGCCGGTCGTGCCGTGGGTGCGGCGGTTTGCGACCGTCTCGAGCCAACGCTCGAGCTGGTGGTTCAGGTCAGCGTCGCCTGCGAACTCGCGTCCGTAGAGGAAGCGCTCACGAAGGTAGCGGATGGGGCGCTCGACCTTGCCCTTGGTCTTGGCGCGGTAGGGCCTGCATGCTCTTGGCGTAAAGCCCCAGTGGGCGGCAAAGCGCAGGAACTCGCCGTTCTCGACGAGCGGTCCTCCTTCGAGGCGCAGATCACGCGTGATGACGGCCCGCATCTGGTCGAAGAGGATCTCCCTGGGCACGCCGCCGAAGAAGGCAAAGGCCTCCTCGAGGCCGCAGAAGAGCGTCCTCATATCCTGGCGAGCATAGAAGCGCACCCAAAGGAGGCGCGAGTAGCCGAGCACGACCAGGAGCGCATAGCGCACGCCCCAGGGCAGGCGCACATGGGCAAAGTCGACCTGAGCCTGGTGGGCGGGCGGCGTCTCGAAGCGCAAGACGGGCTCGGGGGCTGGACGGGGCCGGACCGTTCGCACGAAGTCCTTGACCCGGGTGTAGCCGCCCGGATATCCGGCCGCCCGTACCTCCTCGAAGAGGCGGATGGCGGAGAGCTTCGGATAGGCGGCAAGACGGGCAAGGATCATCGGCTTGTAGGGATCCAGCTTGTGCGGGACCGGAGGGCGGGCCCGGTAGCGCACGCCCTCATGGTCCAGGTCCCGGTCCAGCTCCCCGTTACGAATCCAGCGATAGATCGTATCGCGGCTGATGCCGAGTTTTCGGGCGAGGGCGCTCTTGGAGAGGCCCTGTTCGAGGTAGTGCCTGAGCAGCATTCGCTTCTCTCTTTGGGTCAAGCGCGCCTCCACATGCGAAGGGAAGGCGCTAAGGTGAAGCAGTCGCTCGGGGCACGCAGCACCCGAGCACGAGCACGCTGCCAGGTGTCAGATTTTCAGCCGCCGAAAGTGTCAGATTTACAACCGCCGGCTACAACAAGATCATTGTGTTCACCCGGCGAATGATTTAGTTTGGAGCTCGAGCGGTGCATTCGGACCGGGGCTCCGCATCGGCTTGCCACGCTCGCATCATCGGTCCGCGGGGACAGCCTTGCGGAGCTCGGTTCCGGTGCGCCGTCGCTCTCGCGAACGATCGAAACTCGATGAACGGCCGCGATCGCTTGCGGTCGTCGTTCCGCATCTCCCCGCGCCGCTCAGCGCCGGAACTCGGTCCCAGCTCCGATCGGCGGTGCCGCGCAGATCGACCGGATGGGACTGACAGGGCCAAGGTGTACCCGGATGGAACGGTTGCGCGTCGGGCCGTCGGCAGCGGCGGCGGTTCTCTCCCCGAGAATCCCTTAACCGAACCCATCGCATATCCAGTCGAGGCGGATCCGTAACCGCACTGCGCCAATGGTGCCGGGCGTGGGCATAAGGCGAACGGGTCGGTTATTGCGCGTTATCCGAAATTGGCTCCGCTTGCTGAAGTAAGAGGAAGGGGCGTCGCTGTGAAGTACAAGGTGATCAAGAGCGCGGCTCACAACTTTGGCCACTCGTTCGTGAGTCTCATGAACTACGGCCCCGATGATTACGTCATGCAGTACCTGGCGGACGCAGCGCTAGAAAGCGGGGCTTCCGAATTGTTCGTGGATCTTTTGTCCGGTGAGGCTTGCCCTAAAGAGCTGCTGTTGCCTCCTGTGCGGAGGTCGGTGGCGCGCTACGTCGAATGGTTTCCGCAGCTGTTGCGAAGCCAGGAGATCGCTCCCGAAGCAATTCGCTCGGCGCGGATGCGGCTTCGATTCTTTTTGGATCGAGTGAACCGTACGACTGCGTGGAAATACCCGGGAACGGTGGGTTTGCCCTTCGAGTGCCGCGTGGTGATCGAAGATGATCGCGGCAAAGTGCATGAGGGAGTGGTAAGGGATGTTTGGGTGGCGAACTTGCCTGAAGAGCCGGTTCGGCGGCAGCCGATAACCCAGCGGATCCGAGCCGTGTTCCGACGTCTTTGGTCGCGGCTCGTGCGAGAGGGTGGAGAGGAGAGCGCAGGGCTAGCCGATCGGCTGAGGGTTACGGGCGCATGCTGGGCCACCAGCGGAGCCAACTTCGGATAACATCCGCATTCACGCTGCGGGCGCTGTCCGCGCCCTTGCCCGCGGGGGTGGTGCCTAGATCTGAACCAAGCCACATCGGCCCGCGGGACCGCCTCGCTGTGCTCGGCGGTCGTGAATGCGGGAGGCGTTATCCGCCATGTTCCGCGGAGTTGGCGGTAGGAGAGGGATTGGCGTCATTACATGACCACGGGCCTGGATGTTCTTCCGCGCTTTTGTGTTGAGGCGGTCGATCGCCGTGTGGACGGTGACTTTGTGGTCACCGGGCGCCTTGGCCGTTGGAGAGATCTTGGCGAGGCGCCTGCGTGGTTCTGGCTTTGGACAAGTGATGAGGAGGCGATCACGCCAGTGGTCCAGAGGATTGATACGACTAGTGGGCGGGTGTGGGTGTTGATCAAGCGCGGAGAGATGCGCCCAGAGATACACCCTGGTTCCACGCTTCATTGGATGTGCCCGTCATGGCAGCCGTATCACGTGTACATGATCCGCCGGGGGCAGTGGAAACGTCACATCTTTACGGCGCAGGACGCGGTGACGTTCGAACTTGATGAAGTAAAGGGCTGGAACCGCGTAGCCGAAGAGATCCCCGAAGGAGCGGTGGCCACAGGAATCCGCCCCGGCGGGTGGGATCATGAGCACTGCGAGATCTGCGGA
>PKEU01000154.1 GCA_002919195.1 bacterium | reverse complement strand
AGGGCCGCTGGAGCGCCTTGCCCTCAAAAACCTCACGCTTTACGGCATCCTCATCACGCCCGACGCGACTCGCCTCGAAGCCATGACCCGTCTCATCGAGTATGGAAAACTTCGCCCGCTCGTCGATAGGGTGCTGCCTCTGGAGGAGGTCCAGGAAGCTCACCGGCGCCTCGACACGGGACACGGCCGGGGAAAAGTGGTGCTGCGGGTGGCGGCGACAGCAGGATCTTGAAGTGATGCCACTGCCGTTTCAGTGTCCTCATAGCGGCGCAATGCGCCACGCCTCTTACTGGGTTCATGTGACAAGAATGTAAGCCTGTCTGCCGCTTTTGTCATGGAAAACGAAGGCAGGCCCGGCTCCTCCTCGGCTAGAGTGAACGTAGGACACAGCAACTGTTTTAGCCGAGGAGGAGCTGTCTTGTTTCAAGCAGGAGCCATGTTGTTGAGGTTTATGCGTCCAAGGCCTAGAGAGCCGTGGCGGCAATCCAGTGTCACACGGCGGCGTTTACGGCCCGATCCGTTTTCGTTGTTGAAAGCCGCCCTGCCGCTGATCCTCACGTTTGTGGCCTGTCTTGCCCCGGTGACCCATGCCGCGGCGACCGCCGCGTGGTCGCCGCCGCGCTTTCCGGCGCAGCCGACTGAGGTCGTGATCATCGGCACTCGGCATTCGGCGCAGCTTGAGTACGAAGATCACGCTCCGGCGAGGATCCGTGCGCTCCTCAACCGGATCGATCCTGCGGCCGTCGGGATTGAGACCACCCCCGCGTGGTTTGCGGAAGAACTGTACTTTGAGATCGCCTACGAGTCGTACGGCGTCGCTGTGCCTTGGGCCCGGGAAAAGGGGAAGGAGGCGCGGGCCATTGATTGGCAGGCGGGGACGCTGGAGTTTGTGAGCGCGCTTTCTTGGCCAAATACCGGTGAATTGCGGGACGTCGCGGAAGAGCGTTTGCCGCTCGATCAGTGGGATATGCGTGAGCTCCTTTTCGCCGATGCTCCGGAGTGGCGTGACGCGGTGCACCGGGAGTACGCGTTCGCTGCGCCCGATCGTAATCCGTGGAACGAAGCCACCCGGCGTTACATGCTCTACCGCAACCTGATGATCGCCCGCGAGATCGCCAACCTAGCCGCCGATTATGACGGGCAGCGGATCGCAGTCTTGATCGGCGCGGCGCACAAGCCGGATCTCGACCTTTTCCTTGGGACCGTGCCCAACATCGTCATCCGCCACGCTTCGGAGTGGTGGGGAGAGGGACTGACCCAAGAAGAGGTGGCGGCCGAAGAGCGCCGTCTCGATCACTTGGCGATCCTCTGGTACAACTTGGCGAGTGGCCGTGTCTTGCCCGCCGTTGCGGACCTCGCCCGCATGGACGCGCTGCTTTCAAACCTGGAAGCGGAGGGCGTGTTTGATCCCGAGGTCCAATTTTTGCGGGCTCAGTGGCACGCCGCCGCGGGAGACGTGGAAGAGGCCTTTAAGCTTTTCCGCTTCCTCGCCTGGGAGGCACAATGGGAGGACCGGCCATTTACGTATCCTGACCGCGGCCTCAACCGGCGGATGATCGAGTGGAACGCTCGAGAAGCAGAGTCGCTAGGTTTTCCCGCACAGTGGGAGCCAGGTCTGGGCAACGTGATCTCCCGGGTAGGAAATCTCACGATCCGGCAGCGAGTGCTCTTGGAACTGGCCCAGCAGGCGTTGGACGACGAGGCCCGCCGCCGGGCTCGGACGGAGCTTGAAAGCGAGGATTTCAACGCGAGGCAGAGGGAGGAGCTGCACCGCTTGTTGGAGGCGCAGTAAGGCGATCGCCTTGTCGTTGGGGCGGAAGGATCCATTGCACGGCGACAACAAACCGGCTACGGCGCTGCGGCGAGGCATGTTCGCGCAAAGCGCCATAGCCGGTTTTTACTTGGTGCGCCTTTTGATTCGCGTCAGGCCTTGCGTGTTCGGGAGTGCTGCGCTAGGACGCCAGGCCTAGCACTTGGTGTACCCGCACGACTTGCAGACGAAGCAGCCTTCTTCCCGGACCAGAGCGGCGACGCCGCAGGTGGGGCAGAGATCGAGCCCGCCGCGCACCACTCTCACCTTGATGCCTCGCCCGTTTTCGGCCAGGTGCTTTTGCAGCGTCTTGGCAACGGCGTCAGGCACCGACGAGACCCGGTTTTCGCCATAGCCCACCGACGACGAGCCGCCGATGTTGCTGAGGTGGTCGATCAGGTAACCCACCTTGCGCTCGGTGTCGGGGATGGCGGCGTGCTTGAGGAAGAGCGTGACGAGCCTTCCCAGGGCTTCGGACGCCGCGGCGACGTCGCTGCCCGCCTTCCCGACGTTGACAAACACCTCTACAGGCTCGCCGTCGAGCTCGTTGACGGTGATAAAAGCTTTGCCTAGCGGCGTCGGCCACTCGTAGGTGGCGCCGGTGAGCTTTTGCGGCCGGCTCTTCCAGCGGCTCGCGTAGGGCTGAGGCGCCGCCGTCGCGGCCGGCTCTTCCGGAGCGGCGCTGCCGGCGCTGGCATCGCTCGCGGCCGCGCTCGCAGCGGTGCTCGGGTCAGCCGCCACACCCGATTGGGGGCGGCTTTCGGCGCCGGCGGTGGTGATCGTCTGAGCGCGGTCGCCGGCCGTACCGTTGGACGACGCGGCAGGCGCGCTTTGCTCCTTTTCGTCCTCTTTCTTGACCATCAACACCTGCTGGTCGCGAGAGCCGTCCCGGTAAATCGTGACGCCCTTGCAGCCGAGCTTGTACGCGTATTCGTAGAGCTCCCGGGTCTGCTCGATGGTGTAGCTGTTGGGGCAGTTGGCAGTCTTGGAGATGCTCGAGTCGGTCCAGCGCTGCACCGCCGCCTGCACCCGGATGTGTTCTTTCGGCGTGAGCTCCAAGGCGGTGACAAAGTAGTCGGGCAGGTTTTCCAATTTGGGTTCGACCTCGGGGTGGGCGTCAAACCACTCCTGGACGATGGATTCCCGCACCTCTTTTAAGCCGAGGCGGCCCGCCCGCCAGTACGTCCAGCTGTAGTAGGGCTCAATGCCCGTGCTTGTCCCCACCATCGTGCCCGTGCTGCCCGTCGGCGCCTGGGTGAGGATGGTGACGTTGCGGATGCCGTGCTTTTTAATCCCTTCCTGCACCTCTTTGGGCATGCCTTGGACAAACTTGCTCTGGAGGTATTTCTCCGCCTCAAACTTGGGGAAGGGACCCTTCTCTTTGGCCAAGTCGATGCTGGCAAGGTACGCTTCGGTGGCGATGAAGCGGTAAAGCTTGTCGATAAACTCGATGCTCTCGTCGCTGCCGTAGCGCAGCCCCAGGCGGATGAGCATCTCGCCGAGGCCCATGGTGCCGAGGCCGATGCGCCGCTCGGACTTTTGCACCGCCTCGTTGCGCTCAAAGAAGTAGGGCGTCACGTCGATGACGTTGTCGAGGAAGCGGACGCCGAGGCGGACGGCGCGCCGCAAGTCGTCCCACAAGACCTCTCCGTCCTGGACAAACCGGGAGAGGTTGATGTGACCCAGGTTGCAGACGCCCCAACC
>PKEU01000138.1 GCA_002919195.1 bacterium | reverse complement strand
TCGTTGATCTCCACCCCTTTGGGCGGCCATTCTTCGAGAAAAAACAGCGCGTCGTCGCCAGAGACGAGCCGGAGCTGGTAGTTCATCGTGTACGACCTCCTCATAGGAGCTTATACCAGGGGAGGAAAGATTCTCAAAGGGAATTTCAATCCAATGAGGAACTGATATTCCCTGGAGAACATCTCGTTCAAGGAGGAATTGGTCCTATGGCTCACGAGCTGCCACCTTTGCCCTACGATTACAACGCGTTGGAGCCCCACATCGACGAGCAGACGATGCGGATCCATCACGATAAGCACCACGCTGCTTACGTCAACAACCTCAACGCCGCGTTGGAGGGCCATCCCGACCTCGCCCAAAAGAGCATCGAGGAGCTCCTCCAAAACCTTGACAGCGTACCGGAAAACATCCGCACCGCCGTCCGCAACAACGGGGGTGGCCATTACAACCACACGCTCTTTTGGGAGATCATGAAGCCCGGCGGCGCCAAGGAGCCCTCGGGTGAGCTCGCGGCCGCCATCAACGAGGCCTTCGGCAGCTTCGAGGCGTTTAAAGAAGCCTTCTCCAAGGCGGCAGCCACCCGCTTCGGCAGCGGCTGGGCGTGGCTTGTCGTCACCAAAGACGGAAAGCTCGCCGTCACCAGCACGCCCAACCAGGACACGCCGGTGATGGACGGCGATACCCCCATCCTCGGCCTCGATGTGTGGGAGCACGCTTATTACCTTAAGTATCAAAACCGGCGCCCCGACTACATCGCCGCCTGGTGGAACGTCGTCAACTGGGACGAGGTTGCTGCCCGCTACCAAGCGGCCCGGGGCTAAGGCCGGATTTGGGCGACGATGCTGAATAAACAAGGAGCGGTCGATCCGCTCCTTGTTTATTGTTTATGCCAAAGGCACGTGCGCCTCGGCCGCGGCGATCACTTCGGCAAAGACGTCGTCGTACTCTTGGATGCTCTCGCACCTGACGAGCTTGGCCCGGAAAGCCGCCGCACCCGGAAAGCCCTTGAAATACTGGGGCGCGTGCTGCCGCATCTCGCGGGTCGCCGTGCGCTCCCCTTTCAGCTCGGCGAGGAGCAAAAGATGGCGGCGGGCCATGTCGACCCGCTCAAGAAGCGTCGGCTCGGGCAAGAGCTCGCCGGTTTCGAGGTAGTGCAAGGTGCGGCTGAAGATCCAGGGGTTCCCCAAAGCCCCCCGGCCGATCATCACCGCGTCGCACCCTGTCATCTCGAGCATCGCCTTCGCGTCCTGGGGCGTAAACACGTCGCCGTTGCCGATCACCGGGATCGTGACAGCTTGCTTCACCTCGCCGATGATCTCCCAGTTGGCCCGGCCCGAGCGCCCCTGCTCCTTGGTGCGGCCGTGGACGGCGATGGCCGCTACCCCTACGTCCTCAAACCGCCGGACCAGCTCGAGAACGTTGATGGACTCGTCGTCCCATCCGGTGCGCATCTTGACCGTCACAGGGATCGAGACGGCGTCGACCATGGCCTTGAGGATGGCCTGCGCTTTCTCAGGCTTTCGCATCAAAGCCGCCCCGGCCTCCGCCTTGATCACCTTGGGCACAGGGCAGCCCATGTTGAAGTCGACGATGTCGGCGCCTGCCTCCTCGACAAAGCGCGCCGCGCGGCTTGCGTCCTCAGGCGTGCTGCCAAAGATCTGGATGCTCACCGGCCGCTCCTTTTCGTCCACTTTGAGCATTTCAAAGCTTTTCTGGTTTCCGTGGACCAGGGCTTTCGCGCTGACAAACTCCGAACAGACGAGAGAGGCTCCCTGCTCCTTGCAGAGCAAGCGAAACGCGAGGTTGCACACGCCGGCCATGGGCGCCAACACCACCGGTCCGTCGAGGGCGACGCCGCCGATGACCGGCCCCTTGATGCGCCCTCGCTGTGCCGCGCTCACGTGTTGTGCCATCGCTCACCCTCCCGCCGTTTCGTCGAAAAATTCGGGCTCGTCACCCCGCACCAAAGAAGCGTCGAGTTCCAGCCGTTGGAAGGGGATGATCCGCCTTAAGGCATCGCCCTGGGGTGGATCAGGCCCGCCGACCAGCTGGATGCAAGAGCCGGCATGGGCCAGGATCCGGTCGACATCGACGCCCATGTAATAGGGCCGATAGGGATGAAGATATCGTTCCGCTTTGCGCAGCTGCTTATAGACGCCCCTCGGGTTTCCCCGCTGGGCGTGGACAAAGCCGCTCGCGTAGATGATCATCCCCTTGTAAAAGGGGCTCCGGTTTTTTCGCCAGGGACCTTCGAGGACCTCGTGGCTCTCCCAGTACTTACCCGCGTTGAAAAGCTCCACAAATTGCAGGTACTCTGCGGGAAATGGGCGAACTGGACTGGTCAAGCCGCCTTGCCGGTCGAACACGCCAACCTCCCCCATGGGGCTGGAAAAGGGCCTGAAAAGGGCGGCGAGGGGTTGCTTCTGCCAACCAATACTGGCACAATATAAGATGTATCTTTACGGAGTAGTTTTGTCAAATCAATCGAGGTGACTTTCATGCCCAAGACCATGTTTCAAAAGATCTGGGACCGCCACGTCATCGTCGAAGAGCCGGGGCGTCCGGCGCTTCTTTACATAGATTTACACCTGCTCCACGAGGTGACGTCTCCTCAGGCTTTTGAGGGCCTGCGCCTCGCGGGGCGCAAGGTGCGCCGTCCCGACCTCACCTTCGCGACGATGGACCACAACGTTCCTACCACGGATCGTTCGCTTCCCATCGCGGATGAGATCTCGGCCAAACAGATCGCGACCCTGGAGAGAAACTGCAAAGAGTTTGGCATCACCCTGTTTGACCTCCGCAGCCCCTATCAAGGCATCGTCCACGTCGTCGGGCCGGAGCAGGGGCTTACGCAACCGGGCAAGACCATCGTCTGCGGCGACAGCCACACCTCCACCCACGGCGCCTTTGGCGCGCTGGCCTTTGGCATCGGCACCAGCGAGGTCGAGCATGTGCTGGCAACCCAGTGCCTCTGGCAGCACAAGCCCAAGACGATGGAGATTCACATCAAGGGCGACTTGCCTTACGGCGTCACGGCCAAGGACGTGATCCTTGGCATCATTGGCCAGATCGGCACGGCCGGCGCCACGGGGTACGTGGTGGAGTACACGGGCAAGTGCGTCCGGAACTTCAGCATGGAAGAACGGATGACCATTTGCAACATGGCCATCGAGGCCGGTGCCCGCGCAGGCATGGTGGCCCCCGACGCGACGACCTTTAAGTATTTGGAAGGCCGCCCGTACGCGCCCAAGGGCAAGGAGTTCGAAGAGGCGGTCGCCCAGTGGGAGAAGCTGCCCACCGACCCGGGCGCTCGTTTTGACCACCGCGTCGAGATTGACGCCACCCGCCTTGAGCCCATGGTGACGTGGGGGACCAACCCCGGGCAAGTGGTGCCGGTGACGGGCGTCGTGCCGGATCCGAACTCTTTCTCCGACCCCAACGAGCGGAAGGCCGCGGCGCGGGCCCTCGAATACATGGGCCTCGAGCCGGGCACGCCCATCCAGGAGATCCGCATCGACCGGGTGTTCATCGGGTCTTGCACCAACGCGCGCCTCGACGACCTGCGGGCGGCGGCGGCCATCGTCAAGGGCCGCCGGGTGGCGCCCCATGTGCGGGCGATGGTGGTGCC
>PKEU01000079.1 GCA_002919195.1 bacterium | reverse complement strand
TGGACGGCAGAGACCAGCATCGCTCTACAGCACCTCAGCCAATGGAGTGTACTCCAAACCCAAGGCGCCAGCCACCCCCGGGTGGACTGCTCGGCCCAGGCAAAGGTTAAACCCCTTGGCCAGCACGGGATTTTGGCGCGCTGCCTCTCGGTAGCCGCGGTTTGCCACCTCGACGATATAGGGGAGGGTGGCGTTGGTCAACGCGTAGGTGGACGTCCGGGGAACGGCGCCCGGCATGTTGGGCACTGCGTAATGGACGACGCCGTGCTTGACGTAGATCGGGTCGGAATGGGTGGTCGCCCGGTCCACCGTCTCGATGCAGCCGCCTTGATCGACCGCGACGTCGATAATCACAGCTCCCCGTTTCATCGACGCCACCATCTCTTCGGTGACCAGCGTGGGAGCTTTCGCCCCAGGGACCAACACGGATCCGATCAATAGGTCGGCGTAACGGACCGCTCTTTCGATGTTGTAACGGTTGGAGACCACCGTGAGCAGGTTTCCGTGCAACACTTCCTCCAAAAAGCGGAGTCTGTCGACGCTGATATCGATGATCGTCACATGGGCGCCCATGCCCAGCGCGACGCGTGCCGCGTTGGTGCCCACGGTCCCTGCGCCGATGATCACCACCTCCGCGGGGGGAACGCCCGGTACGCCGCCCAGGAGCACGCCCCGGCCGCCGTTCACCTTTTCCAGGTATTGAGCTCCGATCTGTACCGCCATGCGGCCGGCGACTTCACTCATGGGTATCAGGCACGGCAACGAGCCGTCGGCACGCTGGATGGTTTCGTATCCGACGGCCACGACCCCGATGCGCGCCAGCTCTTCCGCAAGCTGGGGCGCGGCCGCGAGGTGCAGGTACGTCATGAGGATCTGTTCCCGCCGCAACAGGCCGTATTCGGGCGGGAGGGGTTCTTTCACCTTGACGATGAGCTCGGCCTGGTACACCTCTTCAGGACCGTCGACGATCTCCGCGCCGGCTGCCGCGTACTGCTCGTCGCTGATGCCGCTCCCCTCACCCGCTCCCCTTTCGATGAGAACGCGGTGACCGTGCCGTTTGACCAACTCCTCGACGCCGGCAGGCGTCATGCCCACGCGATTTTCGTTGTCCTTGATCTCTTTCGGCACACCGATGATCAAACTACCTCAACCTTCCCCACTTAAGCGTTCCCATGCAAGGCGCCATACCGTTCGTCGCCCACCACGTGGATCTGCAAGAGATTGGTCGAACCCGGCGTTCCGGTCAAGACCGCGGCGGCGATGGCGATGCGGTCGCCGTCTTTCACCAATCCGCTCTCCTTGGCTCGCCGGATGGAGTAGGCCATCATCTCGTCAATCCGCCGGGCCTTGGGCACCAGGAAGGGCGTCACACCCCACACGATCGACAGCTGCCTCACGACTTCTGGATTGGGGGTCATCGCGATGATGCGCGAACGGGGGCGGTATTTGGAGACCATGCGCGCCGTAGCCCCCGACTGCGTCGAGCAGAGAATCGCCGTCACTTCCAAATCGGCGGCCGTCTCGCAGGTAGCCCGGGCGATCGCGTCGGCGACCGAACGTTTGGTTTGGTGCCGCTGCCGGTCGAGGAGCGCCGCGTAATCGAGCGCCTCCTCGCTGGTCCTGGCGATGCGGTGCATCATCCTCACCGCTTCGATGGGATACCGGCCCACGGCCGTCTCGGCCGAGAGCATGACAGCGTCGGTCCCATCAAAGATCGCGTTGGCCACGTCGGTCACTTCGGCGCGCGTCGGGCGAGGATTGCGCACCATCGAGTCGAGCATCTGGGTGGCGGTGATCACCGGCTTACCGACCAGGTTGCACTTGGCGATCAGCCGTTTTTGGACCAGAGGCACTTCCTCCGAAGGGAGTTCGACTCCCATGTCGCCCCGGGCGACCATGATCCCGTCGGCCACTTCCAAGATGCCGTCGAGGTTGCGGACGCCCTCGCGGCTTTCGATCTTGGCGATCACCTGCTGGTGGCCGCCTGCTTCCCGGATCACCGCTTTGACCGCCTCGACGTGCTCGGGCCGGCGCACAAACGATGCGGCGACGAAGTCAACGCCCACCTCAACGCCAAAGCGGATGTGTTCGATGTCAGCCTCATCGATGGCAGGCAGGTCCACGTCGACCTCGGGAAGCGAAACCCCTTTGCGAGACCGGAGTTCGCCGCCGGTGACGACCCGGCACCGGGCCCGGTCTCCCAGCACCTCCTCGACCGTCAGTTCGAGCAGCCCGTCATCCAAATAAATGGTCTGTCCCGGCCGCAGCTGCTCGAGAAGGCGCGGGTAAAGGATCGGCAGGAGCTTTTCACCCTCGGGCTCGCACTGGGCCACCGGGCGAGGCCAGACATACACCTCCTCGCCCGCGGCGATAACGCACCGGTCGCCCGGCAGCTCTCCGATGCGGATCTTGGGCCCTTGGATATCGATGAGGATACCGACGGGCTTTCCCAGCTTTTCCGCGACCTCTCGCAAGCGTTCAATCCGCGCTCGGTGCTCTTTTAGCGAGCCGTGAGAGAAGTTGAGCCGGGCCACATCCATTCCGGCGCGGACGAGCGCCTCCATCATTTCGATGCTGTCCGTTGCAGGACCAATGGTGCAGACGATCTTAGTCCGTCTCACGTCGATTGCCCCTTTAGATGGTCGCAAGCCTCACCCGACCCAAAAGTCGCGGCCCCTCACAGCGACGAGAGGGTTTGCGCCAGCTCATAAAATTCACTGTCGATGCGCTTTTCGCCTTCCAGGGCCTCCTTGAGATCAATGGCCTCGATCCGTTCATGCCGGATGCCGACCATCTTCCCGCCGATCCCCTGGATCGCCAAAAGAGCGGCCTTGTGGCCCAGCCGGCTGGCCAGGATCCGGTCGTAGGCGGTCGGGGTGCCTCCCCGTTGCAAGTGCCCGAGGATGATGACGCGCACTTCAAACCCCGTCCGCTCGCGAATGATGCGGCCCAGCTGCATGGCGACGCTCTCGGCGCCCTTGGCGTTGGGATCGCCTTGCAGTCCCTCGGCCACCACAATGATGCTGTGGTTTTTCCCCAAGGACTGGGCCCGCACGATCCTCTCGCAAACCGAATCAAAGGACTGGGGAATTTCGGGGATCAAGATCGATTCGGCGCCGCCGGCGAGGCCTGCCCAAAGGGCGATAAAACCTGACTCCCGGCCCATCACCTCGACGACGTACGTCCGGTCATGGCTCGTCGCGGTGTCCCGTATTTTGTTGATCCCGTCGACGACCGTGTTGACAGCCGTATCAAAACCGATCGATGCGTCGGTGCCCGGGATGTCGTTGTCGATCGTCGCCGGAACGCCTACAGCCGGGATGCCCAGTTCCGTCAAAGCCAGCGCCCCGCGAAAGGAGCCGTCGCCTCCAATCACGACCATCGCAGAGATGCCCGCTTCCCGGGCGTTGGCCACTCCGGTCTGCCGTCCCTCCGGCGTCTTAAAGGCTTCGCAGCGGGCGCTTCGCAAAATCGTTCCACCGCGATGAATAATGTCGGCCACCGAACGCGACGTCAGCTCGACAAACTCTTTGTTGATCAGCCCCTGAAAGCCCCTCTCGACGCCGATTACCCCGACGTTGTGGGCGAGCGCGGTGCGCACGACCGCGCGAATGGCCGCATTCATCCCCGGCGCGTCTCCACCGCTGGTCAACACTCCGATGCGGCGAATTTCGTTCGCCAAGCTTGTCCACTCCTTCGTCAATAGCTG
>PKEU01000213.1 GCA_002919195.1 bacterium | reverse complement strand
CATCGACGCCTTCGACGCCGTGCTCTTCGGCGAAGGCGAGCAGCTCCTCGACGGTCATGGCGTCGAGGTCGGCGGCGGAGCCGTTATCGGCCGGGGGCTCATTGGTCTTCTTGCCGCCCTTCTTCTTGCGGCCGTCATCGCCGCCGTACAAAACGACGAGAGAGGCCGAGTGCCAGTACTCGAACCTCTCTCTCGTCGTTTCGAACACTTCACCGGGGATCCGGATCCGCCTCTCCCAACCGTCGTAGAAGCGCCGGATCGCTCTCACCCTCATGGGTCACACCCCCGCTCACGGATTCGCGGTGTCGGCGGCGAACGGAATCTGCGTGGTCGGCGCCGCGCCGTCGATATTGACGATGACGAACGCCTCGCCGAAGACCGGCATCCCGTCGTAGCGAGCCGTGCCGCGGAAGAGGGTCTGATCCTCGATGAAGCGCGCGTGTTCGCTGACGGCGAGCTGCGCACCCTTCCGCTCGGCGAGAAGGTACAGATCGCCGTAGCCGCCGATGATGTCGCCGTCTGGCACGAACGGAAGCTCGATGATTTCGCCGCCCTCGACGGGCATGGTGCCGTTCATGCCGGCCACGATGGCTCCGGCCGAGTTGAAGGTGATCGCCTTGGACAGGAGCTTCATCCTGGTCGCCCTGTTCATCGCCCAGAATGTGCCGCCGGTGGCATAATTGGGACGAGCCGTGCCCAGCGCCAGGACGAGTTCGGCGAAAAACTCCTCCGGCGTCTTGCCGTCTGGGTCGATGGAGATCAGGTGCGTGGCCGTCAGATTCGTCCACTCGGGCGCATGCTGCCCCCAGTTGGGCGGCTCCTCGGTCTGCGCGAGCCGAGTCGCGATGCCGAGCGGCATCTTGACGCCCTTGCCGTAGAGGATCGCTTTGTCGAGCGCGAGGCCGATCGCCTGGCCAAGCATGTCAAGGACTTCGCTCGCCAGCGCGATATCACTGTCCTCGAGGATCGAGTTGGGCAGCGGGACAAACCCACCGACCTTGTATCCGTCGACCTCAACCTGGTTGAATCCGAAGCTGAGTTCGTTCAGCTTCGCTACCATCTCAGTCCAGACGGCCTCCGGCACGACGCCCAGGATGTTCTGTCGCGCCTTGCCGCTCAGGGTCCGGACCCGGACCTTGGTGATGAGCTTGCTGTACCGGTACAAATTGTCCCGCAGCAACTCGAGCAGGACATCCGGAATCGTGAGCTCGGCCCCGGTGACCGCCCGGGCTTCCCCAATCTTGCTCCTGACCGCATCCAGGAACTCCTTGACCTCGGCCCGCACCAGCAGGGCCTCGACTTCGCCGCGGCGGAATCCCTTGAAAAATCCCCGCCGGATCTCCATGTCGACATCGCCTCCCACGTTTCGTACTCTCTCCTGCGACACACGCCCGCCGGCGTTCGAGCGCTGCGGGTCCTTCGACTTTAGCTCCTCGAGCTGGCTCTCAAGCTCGGCGATCTCGCTCTCCAGCTGGCTCTTCTTCTCGGCGAGCTTGGCCTTCTCGCCCTCGAGCTCGGCGATGGACTCCTCCACCGCCTGGAGCTCCTCGTCGGTCTTGGCCTCCTCGATCGCCGCCTCCAGTTCCTCGGCGCGGGTCTGGAGCTTCTGCTCCTCCTCAGCCAAAGCCGCGAGCGCTTCCCTTGCCGCGCCGAGCTTCTTCGAGATCATGAGCTGCCTCAGCATACCGCCCTCAACCTCTCTTTCAGCTTGAGTTTTCGAGCCTCAAACAGCCGTTTGCGATGCTGTTCGACCTCAGCTTTTCTGGCTTGGACACCGGTCTGCTCATAGGCGGGGAACGTGCACACACTCACCTCGTGCAGGTCGAGCTTGGTGATGGTCCACTTCACGGTGCCGTCGTCCCGCCAGTCCGTGATCTCCTCGAGGATATTGAAGCCGAAGCTGCACTGGTTGACGTCACCGCGCTTGACCCGCTCGTAGAGGTTCACGGCGTCCGAGTCCCGGGGGTTGATCTTGATACGCCCCCACAGGCCGTAGCTGTCCTCCCTAAGCTCCAACGTCCCCGCCTTGTTCCGCCCGAGCACGAGCGTCGTATCGTGATTGATCAAGGCGCGGATGTCGTTGCTGAGCGACTCGCCCACCGCCCCCGGTGCGATCTCCTCGAAAGCGCCGGGCCAAAGCTCCGTCTCCTGGCCGAACACGATGAAGTAGCCCTCGATGACCATCTCGGGCTCATCACGAGTCTGGAGCCCGGAGGAGATCGCCCGGGTTTGCCTTCGGTCTCTACTCACCGCCATCACCACCTTTCAACTCCTTGACGATGCCTTTGAGCTTGTTTTGCTCACCGAGCATATCGGCCGGGATGTAGTTCTCAAGGACGATGAGCTCGTTCATCTCGGGGTCGGGACTGAGCCCGATCCAGTCACGCATCTCGTTACGTCGCAGTGCGTTGCGGTCGATAAGCGCCGTCCCGGCCGTCGTGAGTTCGACGAGGTCGTAAGCGTAAAGGCTTCGCGGGTTGAAGCGGAAATACAAGTCCGGACTCCACAGGAGCTTTCGGGTTAGCTCCTGCTCGATGGCCTTGGCAATGGGCAAGATGGTCGTGTCGATAAAGGCGTTGTACTCGTTCTTGTTGAAGTTGCCGACGCCCAAGAAGAAGGCCGGCACCCCGAAGATGCCGGCCACCGTTCGCTTGTCGAGCTGGACGGCGTCGTTGATCGCCAGGTCCTGAAGTGATAGCGGCTTGACCTGCTGTACGTCGAGCAATTCAGCCGGGATGATCCACGGCTGCCCCGCTTCCGACGTCTCAAGCCACTTCTTGAAGACGGCGTTGCGCCCCTCATCGCTTGAAAGCTCCGCTGTCGCCGCGTCCACTTTGACGATGAGGCTCGGCATGTACTTGCCCGACATGAAGCTGCGCTTCGTCTCGGCCGCCTGCCTGAGATTACGCACGATGTCCTTGAGCACGACCCGGAAGCCCCGGCCCCGCCACGGTTCCTCGGGGTCCGGGTTAAGGACGAAGTGTAGCACTTCGTCAGGTTGTAAGACCGTGTCCCCGTAGCGGATCACGTAACTCCCGTCCGGAGTTCCGTGGAACGAGACCTTCGAGGGCGGCAGCGGGATCAGCTCGTCGATCAGATCGTCCACGATTCGAGGGTAGACCACGGCGTTTCCATCCCCCTCGAGCAACATGGTGTGGACGATCCAGTAGACCCACGCCTTCCGGGTCATGAGACTGTACGGGTTGATGTCGATTTTCCGGGACAGTTCGTTCTTCTCCCGCACGTCGCCCTCGGGCGTGTTCCTCATCAGGTAAATCGTCATGCTCGAAATGAGGTCCGCAATCCGCCGCACGGCGATACGGACCTCGGGACAGTCAGAGAGCCGGGTGTAGCCCGGGATGTCCAGACTGTCGAACGTCACGAACCAATGAGAGTTTCGCCGGCCAAAGAGGCGGCCAACTCTTTTCAGCCATTTCACGTGCCGCCGCCTCCCTTCAGCCATCTTTGCGCCGTGCTGCTCTTTTGCAGGTTTTTCAGCATCTGCATGCACGCGAAAACAGCGGCATCGAACAGGTCGATCCGCTGCGTAGGTTCGATCTTCTCATACTTGATGGCGTCATCCACCATCTCGATTCCCCGCACGTTCTGGACGCAGTACTCGAACGCCTCAGAGTGCAGGTAGTAGAACTTCCCCGCCTTCACCTTGGCCTCGATCCGCCGGAAGCCCTCGCTCTTGAGAAAGTAGAGCTGCGGCGTATCCTCGATTCGAAAGCCGGCCCGCTGCATCCCGAGGAAGAACTCGCGGCCGAACTTACGGTCGAAACCGACCTGCTTGATCTTAAAGCCCCGCTCCCGCATCCGGACGAACCACCGGATGACCTCGTCGTACTCGGTGACAGGGCTGTTGGTCATCGTGAGCCAGCCATCATCCTGCCACCCGAAGAGCGGGATGC
>PKEU01000108.1 GCA_002919195.1 bacterium | reverse complement strand
TTGGTACCAAAGCGACCAAGCTTGGTGGTCACGCTGGGCAAGCCCTCAAACCAAGCGCCGTCCGCCTGGATGTAAGCAGTGTTGACCTTGAGACCGATGTTCTCGCTCTTGCTGAGCGGACTATCGTGAGAACCAAACTCGGCCTCATTGTTGGCCTCAGTCGCGCCAAGGCCAAGCACTGCACGGATTGCACCCTCGGTGCCGTAGGACATCTCGAGCTTGGTCTCGAGATCACCCCACGCCCACAGACCATCCTCTTGGTTGAAGTACAGATCCGTCTGGACCTTGCCGCTGAACTTGGTCTCGATCTGGGCGGCCGCCGGAAGCGCCAGAGCCAGCACCAGGACGAGACTCGTGAGAACTGCGAGTTTCCTCATCGTTGACTGTATCCCCCTCACTTTGTGCTCGTTGGAGCTGCTTCGAGGAGGAGAGGCGCTACTGCTGAAGCCGGAGTCTCCATCGTTTCCTCCGCCCTCAAACCTTGCACCTCCGCTCCTCCCTGGCCCACCTGTCTCGAGAGGCGCTCAGCCATTTAGGGGGACTGCACCTCCTTTCTCGCGGCTGCCTCGACAAGTGGTCAGGACAATCCCCCAGGCCGACCCTCGATCTGGGGGGTTGAAGCGCCCGCTACCCATTTTGGCTGACGCATTGTGTCCCGTCAAGCATTTTCCATCTTTAGCAGGAAATAACTTGACGTCCTCCGCGCGCCACAGGGATGCCGCGGGCACCCCTTTCGTTAGTGGGAGATTCTGCGATTTGACGCGGTCTCCTTCCTCCTTGGGGAAGATTTTCCATGGTTTTTTCCCGGCTTTTGGGTATGCGTCGAAACGTGCGGAGAGCCGGCTGCGACTCTCCCCCTCAGGATATGTTTCACGTCGCAGATCGTGGCAGGAGAAGGGGACGGAATCAAGGCGCGCGAAACAGGCCCCGGAGAAAATCTCCGGGGCCTGTTTTTTGCGTGCTTTCTTGACCGCTCGGCTGGATCCGGCGGACTAGAACTCGACCGTCACGCCGGCCGTGGCCGAGAAGCCTTCGTCGGAGACGTACTTGGCGCCGAGGTTGATGCCGTTGGGTGCGACGTAGTCCGCGGCAGCCTCGTAGCCGACGTCACCGCCTTGCAGCTTCACCTCGCCCGAAAGGGTCAACCCTTGGAGCTGCGGGATCAGGTCGAGGGTCGTGCTGGCCTTGACGGTGTGCTCGACGTCCTCGCCCCGCTGGATCTTGGCCTTGTACTCGCCGGAGACCGGCAGGCCAGCGACCAGCATCTCGCGGCTCACGCTGATGTTGGCCTCACCCTTGGGGTCGTCGTAGTCGCCCTTGATGACGAAACCGCTTTGCACGGTCTCGGCGGCGACGTTAAAGCCGTCGAGCAGGTCGTACAGCTCGTCCTTGGACGGATCGTCGTCCTCGTACCGATGCGTGTACATGGGGTTGAAGGCGTCGTCAGCGCCGCGGTAACCCACCGTGAGCTTGATGCCCTCAAGCAGGTTGTCCGCGGTGGCCTCGAGGCGGTACAGGTGCCGGCGCTCGCTGTCGAGAGCCAGCTTGCCGCTGACGTCGATGCCCGGGATCACTTCCATCGCGGCGCCGACGCTGAGGTTGGCCTCATCGCCGCGCCGGACGACCATACCGTTGAGGTCGATGCCTTGAATCGTGCTGCGGGCAGCGAAGCCCATGGGACGAGCGTCGCCATCCCACGCGTAGAAGGCATCCGCGGTCACAGGACCGAACTCGATCCCCTCAACCGTCACACCCCGCTTGTCGGGGAGGTGGCCGACGTACTGCTCCCACTCGATGTCGACGTCGCCGATGCGCGTCCGCACCGAGGGACCGCCGTGCCAGTAGGCGCCTTCAGTTTCGAGCCAGGCCTTGTCGATGCCGATCTCCACGGGCGCCTTGGGCGCGTGGCCCTCGCCGAAGTCGCCCGTCGGGTTGCCGTCATCGTCAAACTCGCCGGACTCGAGCTTCCACGGCGTCAGCTGGATGACGGCCTTGACCGGGCGGCCGCCCTCAGCAGAGATCTTGGTCTCCAGCTCAAGGCCGGTCTCGCCCTTGAGCTCCCACTCATCAGCCGCGTTCTTTTGAACCGTGAACTCGGTGCCGAGCTTGCCGCCCACTTCCACCGCCGCAAAAGCGGGAGCGGCCAGCGAAAGCACCAGCGCTGCCGAGATGAGCGTTGCTAGCTTTTTCATCTGCTTTTCGTTCCCCCTAGTCGCTCGGATGATGAGCGTGTGTCCAACGTGTGGGCTGTGATGAAGAGCGCGTCGTTGGACCGTCTCTTGCTGTGTCCTTTGCTTTGTCGGGGGCCGGGGTCGACGTTCTGTGAGTCTCCTTGTTTCCTCACCGAACATCTCGTCCGGCTCCGGCTGCGACGTGTGCTGCGTCTTGCAATCACCCGGCCTTCATCCCGGGCGAGGCGTGGCGTCCGGGGAACGTTGGCACCTCCTTTCTTTCTCCGCCAGCCCCGCCCCATGATGACGGCGGGCGAACTTAATGACTTATGTTAGTTAGCTGGAGAACCATTTCGCTCCTCAAAAGGCTCCTCCTCCCGCGGAAGCCGGGTTACCTTTTTCCAGAGTTCCCAGCTTTTCTCTGGGCCGGGAACCCCGCATCTAACCGCCTTTCGATGCGGCTTCTCCAACCCGAGTCCGAGCTTCCAAACGGGAGGCTCAAGCTAAGCGAGTGCTCATTTCGTTGGGGGAAAGCGTTCACCCTTTTGTCAGTTCTATCCTTACAAAATGTTAAAAGCGGGGCCTCGCCCCGCTCGTGAAATCAGTGAATTCTAAGGAATTGTGCTGCGCTTCCAAAGCGCACGACGCTTTCAAAGCGGACTACACTTCCAATTCAGCCTATGCCTCCAAAACAAAGCGCCGGACCGCCTCGCACACGCCTGCGCCCCGCTCGCCCGCAGTGACCAAGTCGGCCGCCGCCTTGGCCTTGGCGCTGGCATTGGCCACGGCGACCCCCAAGCCCGCGTGCTCCAGCATGGAGACGTCGTTGTCGCCGTCGCCGATGGCCATCACGTCCTCCATGGCGATGCCGTACAGCTCGGCCACCTTGGCGACCCCCACCTCCTTGCGGACCCCGCGGCGCGTCACCTCGATAAACCGCGGCCGGGAGCGGGCGATCTGCAGCTCGGGAAAACGGGCTTGCAGCCCGGGCACGGCTTCCGCCACCTGCTCTGCGTCGCCCACAAGGAGGCACTTGGTCGGCTCGCCGTGGACCAGCACCCCCGCGAGGTCGTCGACCACCTGGGGTTCGACCTGGGCGATCTGGAGGTAGTACTCAACCCGCTCGTCGATGCCGTCGACCACCAGGTTGTCGTCTATATAAAAGTTGAGACGGAAATCCATCTCGCTGGCGATGGCGATCATTTCCTTCGCCTGATCAGCCGGGACAGGCCGGTGCCACACCGTTTCGCCGGACACCGAGCGGATGAGGGCACCGTTGTAGGTGATCAAATACCCGTCGAGCCCAAGCTCTAGAGCGATGGGAAGCGTCGCGCGAAACATCCGCCCCGTCGCGATCACGACCTTGACCCCAGCTTCCTGCGCACGCCGGAGGGTGCTCACGCACTCCTTGGACAGCGTCAGGTCGGCCTCAAGCAGGGTGTCGTCGAGATCGATCGCAACCATCTTGGGGCGGCTTCGCGGGCGAGGCTCACGGTCTAAACGAGCTCGGCGCAGCTCCGCAGGGCTCACTCACTCTTCACCACCACCATGGAAAGGATCGCGCTCACGATGCTGAGCAGGATCGACGCCCACACGGCCGCCCAAAAACCATGCACCGTAAAGCCGGGGACCAGGCCGCTGGTCAAAAGCAGCATGAGGCCATTGATGACAAACGTAAAAAGTCCCAGGGTGACGATGTTGATGGGCAGCGTGAGCAGAAAGAGGACCGGCCGGATAAACGCGTTGACCAATCCCAGCACCGC
>PKEU01000200.1 GCA_002919195.1 bacterium | reverse complement strand
GCATTTCCGTCGTTCACCAGGAGCTTCCCCTCTGCCCCAACCTGACGATCGCCGAAAATGTGTTTCTCGGTCATCCCATCTATAAACGGGGCGGGCGCATCGATTACCAGGCGATGGAGGCTCGCACCGGAGAGCTCTTGGCCCGGGTCGGCTTGAGGGGCGTCTCCCCAAGGCGCCTCGTCGGCGACCTCAGCGTGGCGGAGAGGCAGCTAGTTTGCATCGTCCAGGCTCTCTCCCACGAGTGCCGCTTCCTCATCCTCGACGAGCCCACGGCGGCCCTCACTCCAGGCGAGGTCGAAAGGCTGTTTGAGGTACTCCGCACCCTGCGGGACCAGGGGACCACGATCCTGTTTGTCAGCCACATCTTGAGTGAAGTGATGGAGCTGACCGACATGGTCACGGTGCTCCGCAACGGCCGGCATGTGGCGACGCGACCTACGGCCGAGCTGACGACCGAGGAAGTGGTCCGCTTGATGGTCGGCGAGATCGAGGCCGATGAACGGGTCGCCGCTTCGGGTCCTGCTTCGGACGTGATCCTAGAGGTGAGGGGACTGGGCCAGTCCCGCCTTGGCCTCAGGGACATCTCCTTTCAGCTTCACCGGCAAGAGATCCTCGGCCTCGCGGGGATTCAGGGCGCCGGCCGGACGGAGCTGGCCCAGTGCCTCTTTGGGATTCACCCGGCGACCGAGGGCGAGATCCTCTTTCAGGGCCGCCCGGTCAAAATCACATCTCCCAGGCAGGCCATCGACCTCGGCATCGGCTACTTGACCGAAGACCGCCGCAATCTCGGCCTGTTTTGGGAGCTGGACGTCGAAGACAACTTGATTTCGGTCATCGTCGACCGGCTTACAAACCGCGCGGGGCGTATTAACCGCAAGCTCGCCCGGGAAACGGGCGAGCGGGCTGTTAAGACCCTCAACATCAGGACGGCGGGCCTTGGACAAGGGATCCGCTTTTTGAGCGGAGGCAACCAGCAAAAGGTGCTGCTCTCGCGCTGGCTCAACGCGGAGCCGGCGGTGCTCATTCTCGATGAGCCGACGCGAGGGATCGACGTCGGTTCCAAGGCCGAGATCCGCCGGCTCATCCGCCGGCTGGTGGCCGACGGCCTCTCGGTCATTCTCATCTCGTCGGATCTCGAAGAGTTGTTGGCGCTGGCCGACCGGGTGATCGTGATGGCCCGCAAGCGCATCTCTGGGACGCTCGAGGCTCACGAAGCCTCGAGGGAGAGAGTGATGCAGCTCGCAACGGTCGGGTAAGACGGCGCTGGATCGTGGGTACGAGCAGATGGCTTTGAGGAGCGGATCGAGATGGCAAAAGCGACTGAGTCGGGCACGCCTCGCGCGCGGAGCCTCCCAGCGTGGTTATATAAACGAGAGGCAGGCGTCCTTCTCGCCCTGATCCTGCTGGTGGTCTTTTTTAGCCTGGCTACCCCGACGTTTTTCACCAGCTTAAACATGCTCAACGTCTTGCGCCAGGTCTCGGTGGTGGGCATCATCACCCTGGCCATGACGATCCTGATCATCGGGCAGGAGTTTGACCTCTCGGTCGGCTCCATGTACGCTGTGATCGGGATTTTGGTCGCGACGCTCTTTAACGGTGGCATGAGCATCTGGCTCGCAAGCCTCGTAGGCTTGCTCGTGGCGGCAGCCATGGGCTTTCTCAACGGCATGATGACGGTGACGGCGAGGATCCCGTCGTTCATCGTCACCCTCGGTATGATGATGGTCTACCGGGGGGTCGCCCTGGTCCTTTCGGGAGGGTCGCCCGCGTCGGTCCGGTTGCCTCAAGGCTTTTACACCATCACGGGCGCTCCGAGGCTCTGGGGAATCATCCCTGCTCCTGCCATCTGGTTTGTGCTGGCGGCGGTGGCGGCCTATTACCTGCTTCACCAGACGGGTTTTGGCTATAAGGTCTTTGCGACCGGCGGCAACCGGGAGGCGGCGAGGCTTGCCGGGATCAACACCAACCGGATCAAGGTCATCGGCTTCATACTCACCGGCATCGCCTCCGGTTTAGCCGCGATCATCTCTCTCTCATATCTGGGGACGGCGACACCCACCCAGGGACAGGGCTTTGAGATGCAGGCCATCGCCGGCGCAGTGATTGGAGGCGCCTCGCTCATGGGTGGAGTAGGCTCCATCGTGGGCGGGTTTATGGGCGCGTTGATCATGGGCGTCGTGCGCAACGGCCTGGTCCTCATGGGAGTCAGCGCGTACTACCAAGAGCTTGTGTTGGGCATTGTGGTCATCTTTGCGGTGATCATTGGCCAGTACTCGACTCAACGGCGCCAGCAGTGAGAGGTGATCAGATTTGGCTCAAAGCGACAAGCGTTACACCATCGGCATCGACTTTGGCACCCTATCGGGTCGGGCGGTGTTGGTCGACGTGGCCACGGGAGAAGAAGTGGCCACCGCCGTCTACGAATACGCCAACGGCGTGATCGACCGGGAGCTGCCGGGGACCGGCGAGCCCCTTCCCCCCGATACGGCGTTGCAGGATCCGGCGGATTACCTGCGCACCTTTGAGGTCACGATTCCCCAGGTGATGCGGGAGAGCGGGGTGCGGCCCGAGCAGGTGATCGGCATCGGCATCGACTTCACCGCGTGCACGATGCTGCCCACCAAAGCCGACGGGACTCCCCTGTGCTTTTTGGACGAATACCGGTCCAACCTGCACAGCTGGGTCAAGCTGTGGAAGCACCACTCGGCCCAGCCTTACGCCAACCGGCTCAACGAGATCGCCCGGGAACGGGGGGAGAACTTTCTCGGCCGCTACGGCGGAAAGATCTCGTCCGAGTGGTTTTTCCCCAAGGCGTGGCAGATCTTGGACGAGGCTCCCGAGATCTACGCGGCAGCTGACCGGCTCATTGAGGCGGCGGACTGGGTGATCTGGCAGCTGACCGGCGTCGAGACGCGCAACGCCTGCACCGCCGGATACAAAGCGATCTGGAGCAAGCGAGAGGGCTTTCCCGCGAGGGAGTTTTTCGCCGCGTTGGATCCGCGCCTTGCCGACATCGTCGACGAAAAGATGTCCCGCACGATCCTGCCTCAAGGCGCCCGGGCCGGAGGCCTCACGCCGCAGATGGCGGAGAAACTGGGGTTAGAGCCCGGCACGGCGGTGGCGGTGGCCAACGTCGACGCGCACGTGGCGGTGCCGGCGGCGACCGTGGTCACCCCCAACAAAATGGTGATGGTGATGGGCACCTCCATCTGCCATCTGGTGCTGGGCGAGGAGCAGCTGGAGGTCGAAGGAATGTGCGGCGTCGTTGAGGACGGGATTTTGCCCGGCTTTTACGGGTACGAGGCGGGCCAGTCGGCGGTGGGCGATATCTTTGGCTGGTACGTGGATCAAGGGGTACCCGCGCGCTACGTTGACGAAGCCCGAAAGCGCGGGATCAACCTCCACCAGCTCTTGGAGGAAAAGGCCAGCAAGCTCGCGCCTGGAGAAAGCGGTCTTCTCGCGATCGACTGGTGGAACGGGAACCGGTCGGTGCTGGTCGATGCCGACCTCACGGGTGTGATCTTGGGGATGACCCTGGCGACGACGCCCGAAGAGATCTACAGGGCGCTCATCGAGGCGACGGCCTTCGGCACCCGGGTGATCATCGACGCTTTCGAGTCCAAGGGTCTGGCCATCGAAGAGCTCTACGCCTGTGGCGGGTTGCCCGAGCGCAACCAGCTCTTGATGCAGATCTACGCCGACGTGACCGGCCGCAACATCAAGGTGGCCCGCTCCAGCCAGACGCCGGCGTTGGGTTCGGCGATGTTTGGCGCCGTGGCCGCGGGGCCCGAGGCAGGGGGCTATGCGACGATCACGGAAGCGGCGGCGCGCATGGCTGGACTCAAGGACGTGGTATACAGGCCCGATCCGGATCGTGCCGTCATCTACGAGGAGCTATACCGGGAGTACGTCCAGCTCCACGACTACTTCGGCCGCGGCCCCAACGACGTGATGAAGCGGCTGAAAGCGCTGCGGGCCCGGGTCCGCCAGGGCTAGCCTCCCGCATGTGACGCATTTGATGTGGC
>PKEU01000050.1 GCA_002919195.1 bacterium | reverse complement strand
TTTGATGTACTCGACGGCGTCTCCGACGGTCCTGATCTTCTCGGCGTCCTCGTCGGGGATCTCTAAATCAAACTCCTCCTCAAAGGCCATGACCAGCTCGACGATGTCCAAGGAGTCGGCGCCGAGGTCGTCGATAAACGACGCCTCCTCGGTCACCTCTTCGGCATCCACGCCTAGCTGCTCCACAACCAACTCCTTGACACGATCCATGACGTCCACTCCCGTCACCTCCTTACAAAATTTCGTCACATGGCCAGCCCGCCATCGACGACGAGCGTATGCCCCGTGATGTAGGCGGCGTCGTCGCTGGCGAGAAATGCCACGCAGCTTGCGACTTCTTCGGGGCGGCCGATCCGGCCCATCGGGATCTTTTCGGCCAACCGCTCCTTTTGTTCGGCGCTGAGGGCATCGGTCATGTCGGACTGAATAAACCCTGGCGCCACCGCGTTCACCGTGATGCCCCGGGAAGCCACCTCCCGGGCCAGGCTCTTGGTGAAGCCGATGAGCGCGGCCTTGGAGGCCCCGTAGTTGGTCTGGCCGGGATTGCCGATCAAGCCCACGACCGATGAGACGTTGATGATGCGGCCCCAGCGTCTTTTCATCATGCCCCGTAGAACACCTTTTGCCAAGCGGTACGCGCCCGTCACATTGACCCGCATCACTTCCTCCCAGGCCTCTTCATCCATCCGCACCAGCAGCATATCGCGGTTGATCCCTGCGTTATTGACAAGGATATCCACTGGGCCCAGGCGTTCTTCAATCTCGTTGAGCGCGTTGGCGACGCTTGCGGCGTCGGAGACTTCCAACGCCAGGCCGATCGCCTGGTGTCCTTGGGCGACCAGCTGCTCGGCCACTTCTTGAGCCCTCCGGCCATCGCGGCCGGTGACGACGACGCTGGCGCCTTCAACGGCCAGCCGCTCGGCCATGGCCCGGCCAAGCCCCCGAGTGCTTCCTGTCACGAGCGCTACCTTTCCGCTCAGCCTCATCGTTCGCGGGCCACCTCCTGGAGAAAGGCTTGAAACGTTCCCTCGGATTCGACGTTGAAAAGCTCCGCCTCCCGCTCGATCCGCTTGATCAACCCCGAAAGGACCCGGCCCGGCCCCACCTCGACAAAACGCGTCGCGCCCTCCGCCACCATGTTGCGCACCGACTCTTCCCAGCGGACGGGAGCGCTCACCTGCCGCGCGAGGCAGGCCCTGATCTCCTCCGGCGTCGTAACAGGGGCCGCCGTTACGTTACTGTACACCGGGAACTTCGGCGGCGCAATGGGGATCGACGCGAGCCACTCGCCAAGCCTTTGGCCCGCGCCGGCCAAGAGCGACGAGTGAAAGGGGCCGCTCACCTTGAGAAGCTGCGCCCTTCGGGCGCCCTTGGCCAGCGCGCGCTCCATCAGCGCATGGACCGCTTCCGTGTCGCCGGCGACCACGACTTGGCCGGGGCTGTTGTAGGTCGCGGGCTCGACCACGCCGGCAACCTCTCGACACAGCGCCTCCACCAGCTCTCTTTCAAGACCCAGGATCGCAGCCATGGTCCCCTGTCCCGGCGGCACCGCCTCTTCCATCAGCTCGCCCCTCAAGCGAACGGTGCGCACCGCGTCGGCAAAACTCATCGCCCCGGCGGCGACGAGCGCGCTATACTCTCCCAGCGAGTGCCCGGCTCCAAGATCAGGTGCAAATCCATGGGCTTCGAGAAGGCGGAAGATGGCGACGCTCGTCACCAACAAAGCAGGCTGGGTATTGCGGGTGAGGGTGAGCTCCTCTTCGGGCCCCTCAAAACAAAGGCGGGAAAGGGAAAACTTTAGCGCTTCGTCGGCCTCGGCAAAAGTCTCGGCGACAATGGGGTGCTTTTCGGCCAGCTCCTTGCCCATACCGACGTACTGGGAACCCTGACCGGGAAAGACGGCCGCGATTTTAGCTTTAGCCACGGGGCACCCTCTCCCCCGACCACACGAGGACGCTCGCCGCCCAGGTCAGGCCCCCGCCAAAGCCGACCAAGACCACGGTATCGCCTTCGGAGATCCTCCCTTGTTCCAGCGCTTCATCCAGAGCGAGAGGGATCGAAGCGGCCGACGTGTTCCCGTATTTATGCACGTTGACAAACACCTTGTCGCTGGAGATCCCAAGCCGCTTGGCCGCAGCGTCGATGATCCGGATGTTGGCCTGGTGCGGAATAAAAAGGTCGACGTCCTCGGGTGCGACGCCCGCTCGCCGAAGAGCCTCCAAGGCTGCTTCCGGCATCACCCGCACGGCGAACTTAAACACCTCGTTCCCTTCCATGCGAATGTAGCATCCCTGCCCGGGAGCGCAGCCATCCGGACCGGCCGAGCCCGCGCGATAGGCTGGCACCGTAAGCTTCGGGCCCCCGCTGCCGTCGGCGCCGAGGTAGGTCGATAGCACCCCGCCCTTTTCCACGGGCCCGACGACAGCGGCCCCTGCTCCGTCACCAAAGAGGACGCAGGTGCTGCGATCGGTGTAATCGGTGACGTGACTCAAGAGGTCCGCGCCGATCACCAAGACCCTGCGATAGGCCCCTGATTCAACGCCCCGGACGGCAACGTCCAGTGCGTAGACAAAGCCGGAGCAGGCTGCCGACAAGTCAAAAGCAGCCGCTTGCGGAGCATTGATCCGGTCCTGCACGATGCACGCCGTCGGAGGACAAAACATGTCCGGCGTCAGTGTCGCGACGATGATCAGATCCAGCTCCGACGGGTCGACGCCGGCCCGCTCCAAGGCTTTGCTGGCCGCTTTGGCCGCGTAGTGCGACGTCCGTTCATGCGGCGCCGCGATGCGCCGCTCCTTGATCCCGGTCCGGGTCGAGATCCATTCGTCCGAGGTGTCGACCATCTTTTCCAGATCGAAGTTGGTCAAAACCCGTTCTGGCACTGCGCTGCCGACGCCCAAAATGCCGGCCCTAACTTTCTCCGCCAAACGATTCACCGCCCATTCTTGGAGATTCGCTCGGTGATGGCGGCGACGATCTCGCCGGACACCGATTCCCACGCGACCCTGACGGCGTTTTTGACAGCTTTCTCATTGGAAGAGCCGTGCGAGATGATGCACACTCCCTGGATCCCCAAGAGCGGCGCGCCGCCGTATTCGGTGTAGTCCATCTTTCGCCAGAGCTCTTTGAGGGCGGGCTTGAGAAGCAAGCCCCCCAGCTGGCTCCGGAGATTGCGGAGAATCGCCTCCCTCAGGAGGTCAAAGATCACCGCGCCCATGCCTTCGGCAAACTTGAGGACCACATTTCCGACAAAGCCGTCGCAGACGATGACGTCTGCCTTGCCGACAAGGATGTCGCGACCTTCGACGTTTCCGATGAAATTGACGCCAGGGAGGTTTTCGATGAGCGGGTACGCGTCGCGGACCAGCTCACACCCTTTCCCTTCCTCCTCGCCGTTGTTGAGAAGCCCCACCTTTGGGCGTTCAATGCCGAGGACTCTTTCCGCGTACAAGCTTCCCATCAAAGCAAACTGAGCCAGGTGTGACGGCCGGCAATCGACTTGCGCCCCCACGTCCAGCATGATGCACGCTCCGTCCAGCGTGGGAAGGATCGTACTGATGGCGGGGCGCTCGATCCCTTTGATCCGGCCCCACTCCAATAGGGAGCTGGCCATCGCCGCGCCGGTGCTGCCCGCGCTCACCACTGCGTCGGCGACGCCCTCTTTCACCAAGCGGGTCGCAACGACAATCGACGAATCTCTCTGCCGGCGGATCGCCTCCACAGGGTGAGCGCCCATCGCGACCACTTCCGAAGCGTGGTGGATGAAGACATTGTCGAGCCCGCGCTCTTTCTCGACCAGAGGAGCGAGGCGCTCTTTCACCCCGACCAAAATAATCTCCACCGGAAGTTCGCGCGCCGCCTGCAGCGCTCCTCCGACGATGGCCTCCGGCGCGTAGTCGCCTCCCATGGCATCGACGGCAACGCGGATCCGCCCCCTCTTATTCGCCCCACTCTGCACCCTTGACACGCTCACTGGTGTCCGCCTTTCTGGGCCTTTAGGTCCTGCTGGTCCAAGGCGAAAATCGTCAAAGTGGCCGAAAA
>PKEU01000003.1 GCA_002919195.1 bacterium | reverse complement strand
CAGACGATGTGGTCGACCGAGAGGATTACATCGATTTCGTCACCTATGAACTTCTGTCGGGTCAAAGCGTCATGATCGCGGGTCCCCGCCGGATCGGAAAATCCAGCGTCGCCCATGAGATCCTACGCCGTCTCGAAGCGAAAGGATGCATGACTTGCAGCATTGACCTGTTTTTCGTCAGTTCCCTGGAGGAGTTCGCCACGAAACTCGCCCAGAAGATATGCGAACATCGCTGGGGGCCAATCAATGTCGCTGCCCGCACTTGGCGGTCCTTCCTCGACGTATTTCAAAAAGTGATCATTCGACGCGGCAATGCCGATCTGGAATTTGAGATTCAGCTCCCTCTCCAGCGAGACGCCGAACCCTACGCCATTTTGTATGCAGCCCTCGAAATGGCACAGCAACTCGCCAAGAAGCGAAATAGCCGCTTTATCATCCTTCTTGACGAGTTTCAAGAACTCGACAGCTTAGGGGGAACTCCACTGCTTAAAAAGCTACGCTCCATTTTTCAGCAGCAAACACACTGCACGTATCTTTTTCTTGGGAGCAAGCCTTCGATGCTCAAAACAATCTTTGCCGATCGACGCCAGGCATTTTACCGTTTTGCGGTGCAAAGGGATCTCCCCCCTATCCCAAAAGAAGCCTGGGAGGAGTATCTAACACGCAAGTTCCGTCTCGCCGGGAAAACAATAACCCCAGCAGCCTTGTCTATGCTCATCGAGGAAACGGGAGGACATCCTCACAGCGTCATGCAAGTGGCCAACTACTCCCACGTCATATCAGAGGTGTCCGAAACATCAACAATCAACGCGGATCTGATTGCGTATTCGATTGACAAGACCCTGGATGCTATGCACTCAACCTACGAAGCACAGTGGAATGAAATCCGCACAATCAAAAACGCTGCGGAAATCGTTCTCACCATCGCCGAAGGCGGAAGGCCTTATTCGCTCGATCTTGACCCTGGCAAAGTCAGCCGTGTGATCCGGGCCTTGCAGCAAATAGCCATCATCGAAAAGAAGGATCGGGGCATTTACCATTTTGTCGAACCCCTTTTTGCTCGATGGTTAAGGGAGAACGTTGCCAAATAGTCGTCCAGCCCGTTCACGACGCTTAGAACAACAAAAGCGAGGGATAAGCCCCCTCGCTTTCAATATGCCTCAACGTCGCTTGCTTTGTACGCCGGGGAAATCTTAGGTTCGTAGCCGTCTCAGGTTTTCAAGAACACGCTGCATATGCTTTTGCACGTTCACTTCTGCGAGCATCCGATCTTCCTCGGGGTCAAGTCCCAAACTGTGTGTAAAAAATTGCTCCTGGCAAGGTTGAGCTGATCGTTCCCGCTATGCGGCAGTCGTCTCGGAGCGCTTGAGCGCTGAAGGACAGTCGGATGCTCCTCGCACCTGCTCCCAGTAGCGCTCCATGCGGAAGTACAGCCGACCGGCCGCCCACTCCTCGTCCTGCTCCATCAGGAGCGCACCCAATAGCCGCAAAGCAGACTCAACGCTCGGAAAGATCCCAATCACCCGTTCCCGCCGGCGCACCTCCCGGTTCAGCCTTTCCAGCCCGTTGGTGCTGCGCAGCCGGCGTCGATACGGCTCCGGCAGCGTCATCACCGCCATGGCGTCCTCAAAGCCGGCTTCCAGAATGTCCATCGACCGCGGCGCCTTGTCGGCAAACTCTGCCATGATGTCGTCACGCAGTCGGCGGGCCGTCTCCATGTCGGGCGCCTCGAACATCAACCGCAGCTTCGCCTTCAACGCCCTTTGATAGCGCTTCGGACACGCATCGAGGATGTTGGTCGTCAAGTGCACCTGGCAGCGTTGCCACGTCACGCCCTGAAAATGCCGTTTCACCGCATTCACCAACCCGCCGTGATGGTCGGAGACCACCAGGTCCACACCCTGCAGACCGCGCCCATGCAACCAGCGGAAAAACTCGGACCACGTCGCCTCCGACTCGCTGTCACCGATCCGGATTCCCAACACCTCACGGTATCCATCCTCGTTCACGCCCACGGCGATCAACGCACTCTGCGGCACCACACGCCCGCATTGACGGACCTTCAACTGCATCGCATCGACGATCACAAACGGGAATCGCTTCGCCCCCAACGGACGCTCGTTCCACTCCGACACCTGCGGGTCCAATGTCTTGCATAACTCCGACACCGTCGACTTGGAAAAGCTCGTCCCGCACAGCTGTTCGGTGATCCGACGCACCTTCCGGGTGGAGACGCCGTTGATCACCATCTCCATCAAGGCAGCCAGAAGCGCCCGTTCACTGCGCTGATACCGTTCGAACAGATCGGTGGAGAAGGAGCCGTCCCGAACCCGGGGCACCCGAAGCTCAAGGGTACCGACGCGGGTCTTCATCTCCCGCTGCCGGTAGCCGTTTCGATAGCCGAGCCGGTCTTGCGTGCGCTCATAAGGCTGCGCTTTAAGGTGCTCAGTGACTTGGGCCTGGAGCACTTGGTTGAGCACCGACTCCACAAGCTTGGCGACACCTTCGTCGCCGTCAAAAAGCTGATGCAACAGCTCGGAATCTACGCTAATCTGATAGTGGGCCATCCTCTTGGACCTCCTGTTGGTTTGGTCTGGTCAACTCAACCAATACCAGGAGGAGGATGGCCCTTCCTCGTTGCTAGGCCACCCTGTCGTTTTTACACAGTTTACTGGACGCTACTGTCGCTTCAGTGTCCGAAGGGGAAATATGTTTGTCGATATAGATCGTTGAATATTAAGCCGGAATGTCACTTTGTTAGTAATATTATTAGTACTATGCTGTTTTGTCCAATATTTGCGATGGTTGATAGAGCTGGTCCAGAATTCCCGGACTCTCTCGGAGGTCATGCTTTTGTTGATCGAAGATCCCCGCCGAATAGAGACCTGGCACTACGCGACTTGCCGCTTTGGCTTCCACGTGATCTTGTCAAAAGTGGGCAAAACCTACGCCGCCTTGTTTCAGCAGGTGATTAACGAGCACTCGGCGACGGAACGGTAGCGTGGAAAAGATTCTGTCAGGGGGCGAGCGGGATGGCCTTGCCGTCGGAAGGAGCGGTTTTTTGGCTTTCTTCGGCGAAGCTTGGTCATGCATCGATGACGTAGGGGGCGGGTGCTGCTGGCTTTGCAGAAGAAGATGCGAGCGGACGTCGAGTAGCCCGGGCGGCCTTTGCCTGGTTTTTGGGTCAAAACCGGCTGGGTGTGCCCGTGTACGACGAGAGGACGGGCGCGGTGGCCGACGGCCTCGATCCCCAGGGCCTCAGCCAAAACCAGGGAGCCGAGTCGCTCATCAGTTTCCTGCTGGCGCTTGGCCGGATGCGCCGCCAATTCGCGAGCCAAGAGGCGCAGCTGGTCAACGCCGTGCGCCGGTAGGAGACGAGCGAAAATGACGAGCGTTTGGGAGGTGAAGTCGATGCCGTTTGGAAGGAACGAAAGGTCTGATCATGCACTTTCGGACGCTGTGGCGGTGATCATCGCTGGAGGGAGTGGGACCCGTTTTTGGCCTCTGAGCACCCCCCGCCGGCCCAAACAGTTTTTGCGGCTCTTTGGCGAGCGCACCATGCTCCAACACACCTTTGACCGGTTGCGCTGCCTCGTCCCGGCCGAGAGGGTGTTGGTGTTGACCGCCGAGCGGTTTGTCCCGCTGGTCTTGGAGCAGCTACCCCAGCTTCCTACGGCCAACGTCATCGGCGAACCGACGGGGCGGGACACGGCCGCCGCGGTCGCTTTGGCGGCCACCATCTGCCGGACCCGGTTTGGCAACCCGACCATGGTCGTCCTTCCGGCCGATCACATGATCGAGCCGGTGGAGGCTTTTGAGGAGGCGGTGGCGGCAGCCGCCGAGGCAGCCCGTGCCGAGGAGGCGCTCTACACCTTTGGCGTGCCGCCCACGTACCCGGCGACTGGATACGGCTACCTCGAAGCGGGCCAGCGGTTGACAGGCGAGATGGACGGGACTGCGGTCGAGCGTTATCAGGTCCTCCGGTTTAGGGAAAAGCCCACTTACTCCGTAGCAAAGGAGTATGTGGCTTCGGGCCGGTATTACTGGAACAG
>PKEU01000076.1 GCA_002919195.1 bacterium | reverse complement strand
GTAGATGGGATTCAAAGCCTGCTGGGCCCGCTGCACCGCCTCGTCATAGGAAACCGTAGGAATCTGTGGACCCGAAGGCGGCTTCGGTGGATTCAAAGACTGGATCAGGTTTGCAACACCCTGTGCTACCAATACCCATTCGAGCGCTTGCGGCATGAACGATCACCTCTTCCCATTGATGCGGGCGTACACGTGAATGTCTTCATAGACCCCGTTCCGAACGAGAGCGTCTTTCTCAATCCCCTCCAGAGTAAACTTGAGGAGTTGGGCTAGCTTGATACTGCGCTCATGTGATGCCGGGATGCGAAGCGTGATCCGGTGAAGGCCAAGCTCCTCAAAGGCGATCTGGATGAGCTTCTTTCCTGCCCTAAGCGAAAGACCGGTGCCGCGTTCATCAGGGATCGCAATCCCGGCCTCACACTTGCGATTGTGCCAGTCCACGTTGAAAAGCTCGCACCACCCCACCGCGGTTCCGTCCTCAAGCCGGATCATGAAGGCGTAGATTGGCTTTTGAAAGTCCGGCTTTTCCGTCGCCAGGGTGTAAAAAAGGCTCTCGTCCGAGAGCCAGGATTGAATGGTGGCGAAGTCGTGTGTAGAAACGGGTGTGAGCTTCATGTCTACCCCCTGCATCTACTGATGCTTACATTGGTAGAATCACCCTGGTACGTTGTTAGTCCCTCTTTGGCGTAATAAGCGTTTACTCGATGGACAGATCCAGCCACCACCCAGAACCTAGGAGACCCTGTCCTCTCCCGAGGGAGCTTCTAACGAACACGCGAAGCGTGTCGGTGACACTCGCGCTACCCCCGCTGTTGTCAATTATGACTGCATTGGCTACGCTCTCACCGTGAGCGCTCGGACTGTCCCACGATCTCGTCGGTGTTATAGAAGTGTTTGTCACGTGCAAGTAAATCCCCGACGCTGTACCGAGCCAATATCGTGCTCGTTTCAAGACAAGCCTCTTCCCGGCGGGCACGATGATATCTAGAAGCTGCAAAATAACGGAGCTGTTACTAGGGACGTAGATCTCTTGAATATTTCCGCTCACTTGAAACCGAGTCGCATGTGTTTGGGTTTGGATCAACGAATCCACCTGCGCCTTCGTATAATACCGCCCGTCATGGTCCGCGCTGTTGCGGTGATCATTTAAAGCCTTAGCCGTCACCGCCAGCGTTTCGCTGGTGCTCGAACGACTGTTCGTAAGCTGCACGATGCCTGCCTGCGACGTGGACGCTTTAGGAAGCCTTGCGGCGTCAAAGGTTCCGCTTGTGATCTTCGACGCCGGCAGATTTGGGATACGGGCAGCGTCAAACTGGCCCGACGTCACCTTCGAGGCAGGAAGGTTCGGGATTCTCGCCACGTCAAAAGTACCCGTGATGATGTCCTGCGCCGAGTGCTGATGCGGCCCGACGGGAAACGTCGAAGGCTTGTCCGGAATGTCGTTCCAGGACGGCCATTGATCCGAACGGGACGTCTTTGCCACGTACTGCTGGCCCACGCCGTGCACACCGCTTTTCGCCAAGGAGTGGAAGCTGATGTCGTCGTGGCTCGCCTTATCGGTGATGTCCTGCAAGCTGACGCCCGGATCTTCTTTCCAGTCGTCGCGGCCCGTGATCGCCTTGAGGCGGTTCACGATCCAGGAGAGGAGCTGCTGGATGTTCCCGGTGTCGGATTCCGGCCGCTTGCTTTGGTCAACGGTGATGTTGTTGACCTGGTTGTGCACGCCCGCAAGGGTCGTCGGCGGCGTGTTCTTCCAGTCCGGCATTCCGGTGATCGCCTTGATACGGTTGACAATGCCGGAAAGGAGCGTCGGGATTTTGCCCGCGTCGGCCTCCGGAGCTTGGTTTTGGTCAACCTGAACCGCCTTCATGTTCTCGGAGGCGTCGATACCGCCCGCCTCTCCGGTGGGCAAGGTCGCCTCGGGGTTAAACATGGCGAAGATGGCGTCAAAGTCCCTACGGATAGGATCAGGGCCAGCGGAGCCCGTAGCCCTCTGGCCCTCTTGGCCGGTAAAGGTCCTGGTCGGTCGCGCCATTTACAACAACCTCCCTTTGGCCCGTGAAGGCCGAAACTCGAAAGCGAATCCGTACACGGCCACAGGATCGTCGATCTTTTCGTTGTAAAACTGCACCTGCACGCGGTGACCTGATCCGTAAATCCTGGTGCGAGTGGTGACAAACCGCCTGAAGCCCCAGATCGCTTCGCCCCAGATGCTCTTGCCCCACACGAAGTTCTCCCATAGAGCGTGCTCGGTGATTTCGTGCCGCAGGATGTCGTCCACGTAGATGCGAACGACGATGGCCGATGTTTCCTGCTCCGGTTGCCGGAAGGCGCAGTAAAGCCGGAGCAGCCGTTTCTTGTGGAATGGGTAGTCCAGGTTGTACGCCTTTGTCAGAACATCCATCACGATGGGCTGGTCGTCGTGATCGCGGTCGCCGACACCCATCTTGAGGATGTAGCCGTTCGTGGCCGCCAGGAGATCGCCGTTAAGGCGCTGGAGGAAGTCGTTGACGGCCAAATTGGTGTATCGTGTGAACGCCCCAAGGTTCCAATCGAAGACGAGAATCTGGTTGTTCCTCACACCGTCAGCGTCGGTGCACGCAAGCAGGAGTCTCTGATTTTGGCTGTCAAAAACCCCGGCCGCGACGCTGGGGTTTGACATCTCTCGTATAAGCCTTTCAACTTTGTTTCGAGCCAAGTTTTGAATCAACCCTTGCGTCGGCTCAATGGTGACGTCGAGTCCGAGAACCGCAGGGCTGATGGCATAGAGCCCGCCTCTCCCCAGGAAAGTGAGGCTGTTGGGCGTCAAAGTGATGCTCTTCGGCGACGTAGTTCCAACACCCGTGGGAATCCGCTTCCACGTGGCGTCATGGTCGGGATCAAGGCCCTGCCATACCCACACGCTGTGCGGATAGAAGACCACCAAAGCATCGCCAAACACGGCTAGGGCCTGCACCGGACCGTCGCCTTCGGTGGGACGGACGGAGGACGACGGTTTGAAGTGGTCCGGTTCGCCCGGCTCCGAAAAGTAAACGGCCGCGGGGTCGTCAGGATTGCCCGCGGCAAAAACCCGGTAGCTGTTGGGATGCTTCACCAAATGCGTACACTTGGCGACCGCCGCAAGGTTATTGCCCCACCTCATGGTCCGGCGCTGGCGCAGTTCGCCGTCCGGCGTCCTTTCCGAAAAAGCAACGCCGGAGGGAACCGGCGCTTTGATCGCAGCCACGAAGTGAAGATCGGTTCCATCGGCCGTTGAGCGATAGAGGAGAATCGCCTTCGCCTCGGGAGGCGGCGTCGGGAAGTTGCTCCACTTGATCGACTGACCTTCCTTCACCTCCACCTCCACGATGTCGGAAGGGTTCGACTCCCCGATGGGAATATGATCTTTCGTCAAGGCGGTGTAGAAGGTCCGGAAAATCGAAAGGAGCCTTCCGAAAATCGCCGAGGGAATTAATCCTTCTTCCAAATCGGCCAAATCAATACCCTCGATGCCTGTCGCATAGGTGACGGCGCACCTGTAGATACCGGGTTTCAGGTCGCTTTCAACGCCCGCCGGCGTATCGACGGCTTCGACGGTGGGCGGCGCTTCCGGTGGATCGGGAATAGTCTCTGCGATGAGCTTGACCTCTTCCCCGTCCCAAACCCGGTACTGCTGCCCATCGACGAAGTAGAGCAAATCCCTGCCGCCCGGCCCCGGATTGGGAATGTGGACGTAGCCGATGTTGGGCCTTGCGACGGTCGCCACTTCTTCGAGGGCGTAGTCCTGATCCTCCCGCACCCGGTAGAGCTTCGAGACGCCGCCGATGGTCACCACGGCCATGAGCCAGACTTGGCCGTCGCTTCGCGGCCACTCGAAAATCTGCTCGACCTGGCCGCCGTAGTGTTCCTTGTTGAGACGGATCGTGCCCTTGCGCTTCATGATGCCGCCGCGCTCATCCAGGTCGATGTTGTCGGCCCGCATGAGCTCGTTGTCCATCAAGTTGTCGATAGCGGCATCGGTGTTGAGCCCGCCTCGAAAGTCATAGTAGGCCCGAAGCCTTTTTGTGCGTTCGGCGGAAGCGTAAACGGCCATCAGCGAATCACCTTAATGGTG
>PKEU01000017.1 GCA_002919195.1 bacterium | reverse complement strand
TCCAGGCGGTCGATCATCACAATACAGTGAACTTCGGACGGGCTTAAGTTGTGATGGAACAGTTTTTCCTCCGCCGCCATCAGCGCTTGCAGTTTAGCACATGCCTCGCTGAATCCGCGAATGATCGCCTGCTCCACATCCATCACGTCCACCCTCCGCAACCATCATCCCTCCACAACGTTGATGAAACACGTGACCGGCTCAGGCAGCCGACTCAGGAAACCGGGCGACCTACTTGAGCAAAAGCGCTGGTGCCAGTCCGCCCCCGGCTCATCGAGACCGCGCCGCAGTCAAACTTTCCACCGGCGCGAGGTGTCAAGCGCCTCGCAAAAAGGCTGGCCACGGGGAGGCGAAAAACACCTCGGGGGCCGTGGCATCGATCCAGGCCCCCGAGAACCTTTTTAGGCCTCCAGTTTGGATACATCGTCAAGACTTACCATTTCTTGAGATTTATTTTACGAATTGCGGGAGATTGTCGCCCAATCGCCGAGGGTGGAGCGTTAAGATCGGGGAGACGGCAACCTTTCGCGCCAATCCACTGCGCGTGATTTCATCACACACTGGTGCTTGACCGGGCTTTCGGTTCCTCTGGAGCCAGGTGCTTGACCAGGCTCAACAAGAACGCGAGGCCACGATACACCTTAGGATCGCGCAGCTGTCGCACGAGGCTTATGACGCTCGGCCGGGCCGTGGCCGCTCGCGCCGCGTCAGCTTCGGCGGCACGCAAGGCGCTGGGAAGGCGCGTCACAAGATCGGTAAGCGCAGGATCCGTCGCGACGGCTGCGAGCCCCTCGACGCGACGGGCCATCCCGATGACCATGTCATCCGTCAAGGCGCTCTTTAGGAGCCTGAGCAGGGAGAGGATCTCCGAAAGCTCCTGCAGGCTTCCCGACCGCTCCATGCTCGCGAGCACCTGCAGCGCCCGCCCGATCGACGCCGCGTTTTCCGTGAGCGCCTGCGTTACGACCTCCGGCACTGCAGGATGAGCGTCATCGGCCGCGCCAGCGGAGGCACGAGCCGCGCCAGCAGGAGCACCCGCCGCGCCGCCAGTGCCTTGGCCCGAAGTTTGCTGACCTTCTTGTTCGGGCGTTTGAGCGAAGATTTGCACGTCGACGCCGCCGGTGGGTCCGTCGCGTCGATCACGTTGCTGGGACATCGTTGCTCCACCTCCACGCTCAGACGACGCCCCGGGCCGTCATCCAGTAAGTTTGGTTGTAAGCCAATTTCGCCCAGTGGATCCACCGGGAAGCGGGAACGGGCTGGGGCGGGTTTTCGTAGTCAAACTCCACGTAGGTCGCCTTGTCGGCGCCCGTCTCGATAAAGCAAAACGTCTTGCCGTTGTAGCGGGCCAAGGCGGGACGGCCCCGCAACCTTGCCGCAAGGTTTTGCGCCACCACATTGGCTTGATAGTGGGCGACCGACCCTGCTTTGCTCACCGGCAGGTCGGTGACATCACCGAGTGCGTAGATCCGGTCGTGCCCCTTCACCTGAAGCGTGTGGCGATCCGTCGGCACCCAGCCCGCGTCGGTAAGGCCCGAGGCTTCCAAAAACGGCGGCGCCTCGTGCTCGGGGATGCCGATCAAAAGATCAAAGGCGAGGGTCGTTCCCTCGATCGTCTCGATCACCTTGCGCTGCGGGTCGATCCGCTCCACATTGAAAAACGTCTCGGTGCGGATGCCGCGGGCGGCCAGCTCAGGAGCGGCCCATGCCGCGATCGCGGGATTGCTGTGCACCCGGTTGATGGGATAGGTGTAGACCAGCTCCACCTGGTCGCGCCGGCCCCGCTCGCGGAAAAAGGCATCCAACATAAAGGCCATCTCCAGAGGCGCCACCGGGCACATATGGGGCACGCCGATCACCGACACGACCACGGTGCCCCCGGTGAAATCTTGCAGCTTCTTGTAGAGCCGCTGGGCGCCCTCCTCGGTGTAAAACTGCTCCCCCGCCTCCGCAAGCCCGGGGGTTCGTTGGGGCACCACACGGGCGCCGGCGGCCACGACGAGGTAGCTATAGTCGTAAGACTTGCCGCTTTCCCCGATCACCTGCCGCTGGCCAGCATCGATCCTGTTCACGGGATCGACGACTAGCTCGACAGCGGGGTGAAGCAGTTCCCTTTGCGGCCGCCGGTACGCCCGTGGGGCGGTCCGCCCAAAGGCCGCATAGAGAAAGGCCGGCTTGTAGATGTGTTCGGGCCGGTCGGTAATGAGGCGGATCCGCACCTTGCTAGCCGCAATTTCGGGAGCAAGCTCCTCCGCCAGGAGGTTGGCCGTGACGGTGCCTCCCACACCCCCGCCGACGATGACGACATCGTCCACGATGCTTACCCTCCCTTGACGCTCACCGCTTCGCTTGCCGGTCCCACAGGCGACGACGCTTCCCGCGGTCGCTTCCTCCTGCCGGAGTTTTACCGGCGGCCCAAAGCGGCGGTTATCGAGCCTTTTCCACCACAAAACGCGTGGCTTCCCCGTCTTCCTCAGTGGCCAAGAGCTTGTGCCCTGCCTTCTCGACCCACTCGGGAATATCGACTTTGGATCCCTGGTCCGTCGAAAGGACGGCGACCACCTGCCCCTTTTCCGCCGCCTTGAGGGCGCGGATCAACTCCATGAGCGGCCCAGGGCAGGCGCTGCCGCGGGCGTCGATCTCCCGGTGCACCACGTAGTCAGCCATGGCGATCCCCTCTCCTCGTGTTCGTGTCGGACAACTCAGATAAACAGCGTGATCGCGCTGTCCTTGGCCTCGGCGACGAAGCCCGTCACTCCCTGGACAGCGGTGACCACGTCCTCAAGGTCCTCCAGCTTGAGGCCAAAGAGGTCCATCGTCATGCCGCAGGCGTAGACGTTGACGTCGCCGATTTCTTTAGCCTCCCGGAGCACCTCCATCCAGGGCTTGACCTTGCCTTGCTGCATGGCCTCCATCATCATGGGGGCATACTCGGCAAACTCGGCGGAAATCTTTTGTCGCTCGAGCTCTTTCCAGGCGCCTTTCCTGAAAGCCAAGAGACCCCAAAATGTGAGGAAGATATTGACCTGCATGTCCATGGCGGCTCCGCCCGTCGCCAAAATGCTGGCTGCAGTCAGCTTATCCACGGTGCCGCTGTAGAGGATGATCGACATCTTTTGGCGGGTCGCTTCTCGTTGCGTGCTGGTCTCTTGCTCCTTCGTCTCATTGACGATCGCTTCTGCCATGCGTCTCCCTCCAAAATCGCGCTTTCCACGTGCAGGCAGTTTGACCATAACATATACCCTACGGGGTATAGTAGTGTCATTTGTCCCGATTGCCCCTGGACTCGAGGGAGACCTCGAGGCAGTCTACCTGTGTATGGACCATACGACCATTGCAGCCTTGGCCCACCAGCTGCCCAGCGATTCCGGCGTTCGCTGGTCGCAGACCCACGCGCTTTCGAACTCGCCGGTGCCGCAACGGCACTCGACGTGGTCTTATCGCTCGTCCTCTGGCGTCGTACCGGCCTCCACCGTGTCGACCGCGAAAGCTGCCCGTTCCTCGGGCGCAAGCCGGAGCCAAGCCGGAAGCCACGACAAAACCCACTCCCTCGGCCCGTCGGGGAGCCCCTCGATAAAAACACCGATCACCCACTTTAGTCGTTTTCGGGCGAGGTAGGCCAGAGCCAGCAGCCACAAAAGAAAAAGCCCCACCTCGTGCAGGCGGTGGATCGCCGCCAACCCTACCAGAGCGAGGTGGAGCGGGAACATAAACACGAGCAGCAAGGTGTGGGCGGGACGAATGACGTAGAGCGCGGTGCACAGGACAAGCCACAAAGCCAGCAGGCTTCCGGACAAAAACCCCATCCGCGCCAGGGCGGTCCCCGTGCCCAGCGTCACGAGGCTGTCGACCCAGATATCGTTGCGGCCGATCCAAGACGGAGGCGTGCGCGAGCGGCGGGCCAAGACGCCGTCGACCGCGTCTAGGCTCCACAGCAAGATCTTCCAACGAAAAAGCGCCGCCAACGATCGCACTGACGGTTCCCACGGCCACAACGCCAGCGTAATCCCCGCCACAAGGCGCGAAACCGTCAAGGTGTCCGCCGCCACACGAGCCCAGCGCAAAGGCTCGGACGCAGGGGGCGTCGTCTCCTCCCGCAGCAGG
>PKEU01000113.1 GCA_002919195.1 bacterium | reverse complement strand
CGATGCAGCTTACTTGCGGAGCTGATCGTCGATCATCGCCTGCACCTGGGCCTGCAGCCGCTGCAGCCCGGTGAGCGGGTCGATCTTGCCGACGAGGATCTCGTTGTAGAAGGTATCCCAGATCACGCCGGAGACGCCCGTGAAGTTGCGCTCGGGGATCGGCGCGAACTTGAAGTTTTCGTCGAACATGTAGAAGAACGTCTCCAGCCCTTTGTCGGGGGCCCTCCAGACAAACTCCTCGACGCCGTACCGGGTCACAGGCAGGTTGGTGCCGCCGGCGATGATCTTTTGCGCCTCGTCGGAGGTCGAAACCCAGGTGACAAACCGGAGCGCGGCCTCGTAGTTGTCGGTCGTCGCCGAGATCGACAGGCCGGTCACTTCAGGCTCCAGGGGCACGCCGGGCAGCGGAGCGAGGCGCCAGTCAAAGTCGGCGTTGGCCAACAGGTCGGGCACGTACCACGGGCCGACGTCGCTAAACATGGCGACTTGACCGGTGGCCAGCGCCTCGTTGAAGTTGGCGAAGTCGTCAAACCAGCCGGCGTACTCCTTGTGCAAGCCCACCATAAACAGCGTCGCGTCCTCGATCTCGCGGCTGGTCAGCTGCGCCTGGGTCATATCCTCGTTGTAGATCGAGCCGCCGAAGTGATGGAACCAGTTCCAGATGACAAGCGGCCCCGAACCCCACCGCACCACGCGGTCGCCTTCGACCCGGGTCAGCTGCCGGGCGGCGGCAGCGTAGTCATCGGGCGTCCAATCCCTGGTGGGATAAGCGATGCCGACCTCGTCGAAGGCCTCTTTGTGATAGAGCATCACCTTGGTGTTCATCCGCTTGGGGAGCCCAAGCTGCACACCTTGGAAGACGAAGGCCTCGGGGAGAGCCGGCGAGACGTAGACGCTCATGTCGACGGCCGCCCGCTCCACGTCGATCGCCTGCACAAAGCCGCGGAACTGGCCGAGGCGCTCCCGGTTGAGCGAGATCACATCGGGCAACTCACCGCCGAGCCCCCAGACCGTCAGGGTCTCTTCGTAGTTGCCGGTGGGAACGATCAGCTCAACTTTGATATCCGGATTTGCCTTTTCAAACGCTTCGATCAGAGCCCGCTCGACCGCAAGCTCCAGCTCATTGCCCCACGCCGAGTAGGTGATCGTCGTTTGCGCGCTGACGCCCGCGGCCAAAACGAGGCTCAACACGATGCTCAACACGACAATTTTCATGGACCTCATGGCGTTACGGTACCTCCCCTTGAGGAATCAGACTTAAACTTAAGAGACGACGCCCGCACCACCAGCCTGCTCTTGACTTCAATCACACGGGAAACCACCTCCTCGCTCGCAAGCCGTTTGAGCGCATCGACAGCCTCTCGTCCCATCGCGACCGGGTCTTGCCGGACGGTCGTCAGCGGTGGGTTGAGGTGCCGGGCAATCGCAAGGTCGTCGTAGCCTGCCACCGCCACGTCGGCCGGGACGTTGAGCCCCAGCTCGGCAAGGGCGCTCATGGCGCCGGCCGCCATCAGGTCGCTGGCGGCGAAAACCGCGTCAAAAGGCGCTTCTCGCCATGCCGCCATCACCGCCTCGTACGCCTTTTGCCGGCTGAAGTCGCCGTAGACGACCCGGGCGGCTTCGCTGGGAAAACCGTGGCGGCGCAAGGCTTCGCGATACCCCTGCTCCCGGGCCTGGTTGACGGCGGTGTTGCTTTTCCCGCCGAGAAAGAGAATGCGCTCGCAACCTTGCTCAATCAGGTGGCTCGTGACCGCCGCCGCCTGCGCGACGTTGTCCGAGGTGATCATCACCATGCGGTCGCCCCGGGGAGTGATGTCGATGGTGACCGTAGGAACGCCCAGGCGTTCGAGCTCAAGGAGCTCGGGGTGGTCTTCGGTCAGCCCCATGACCACCAGCCCGCCCACATGGGCCCCCTTGACGATGGTCGCCAGGCTCATCTCCCCCGACGGGGGCTTGGCCAAGAGGAGGACGTGCTGCCCGAGTTCAGCCGCCCGGTCGCGAACGCCGCAGACCACGGGGAGGAAAAACGGTTGCTCCGCCAAGGGGATGCCCTCGTCGACGATGTAGGCCCCAAGGAGCGTCGGCTGTTTGCGTACCAGGCTCTGGGCGATGACGTTGGGCGTGTAGCCCAGCTTGCGGGCGACTTCCCGTACCCTGGCTTTCGTCGTGGGGCTCACGTCCCAGTAATCCGCCAGCGCCCTGCTCGCGGTGGTGATCGAGACGTTGGCTGCTTTGGCGACGTCTTTCAGGGTGACGCGCCGCCTGGACGGCTGGTGCGCCTTGTCGCCGGCGGACCTTTCGTCTTGGGCTTTTTGCTCTTGCGGCCCTTGCAGCTTTTGATGTTGAGGCATCTCGTCGAGCCCCTTGCCGGCCTCGGTCGACACGTCCGCTCTCCCCGCTTGGCTTTCGTGTTGTCCGTACGGTCTTTCCATACGGTGGATGCCTTCTCGGTCTTTGCCCAGGTCATGTGCCCTGGGCGTCGTGATTGCAAGCTCTCCTGCCGGTTACGTCCCGTCCGTGTGTTCACAACGATTGGGCCAATGGCCGGCGCATGGAACTTGCTCCTCGCCTTAGCCGTCCTCTCTTCGCAGGGCGATGCGATTTTGAACCCGGCTTTGCCAGGTCGCGGTCAAGGGGCCAGCCGTTCCCGCGGCCCGCTCGGCAAGCTTCTCCTCGCCGTTGACCGTCAACACGTACTCACCAGGCGGGAGGCCGTACCAATCCGGGTCCAGCTCCACGGTGACGGCCCAGTCGCTTCCCAGTCCATCGATCGCGAGTGTCACCTGACCCTGGTCCCGGTCGACGGTGACGGCAAGGTCGATACTTTCCTCGCCGACCCTTACCGCGTCGAGGCGGGCGGCCTCCCAAGTCGTCGGGAGGCACGGAGAAAGCGTGATGCGCTTCTCGTGCGCCGCCGGCTCAAGGCCAAAGAAGTGACGGACGATCGGCACCGCTACTCCATAGCCCGTCCACGCCTGGACAAAGCACCCGTAGTCGGGCGACATCTCGCTGGGGGCTCCTGGGAAGCGCAAGAAGCGGGTCGTTGCGATCTGCCGGATGTAACTGAGCGCCGCGTCCATCCTGCGGTAACGGGCTTCGCTAACGGCCGCGACTCCCGTTGAAATCGTCATCTGGTGATTTTGGTTATATCCCGAAAGGTAAACCCCAAACCGCCCCGTAAACTCCGAGCTTTCCATGCGGCGAAGGGCCCGCTCCGCCCGCTCGCGACTCGAAAGGCCCATCTCGATCGGGCAAAAGATCACCCACGTCTTGAAAAGCCAGGGAAGCTCCTCGTCCGGGGCGCTTTCCCGGGCGATGCGCTCGATCTCATCGAGCCTTTCACTCATCGCCGGGCTTTGGTAGCTCTCTTGGCCGCGGATCTCTTCCAGGCGGTCCAGCACGATCTTGGACGGAGCGATCAGGTCTGCGTAAAGGCCCTCGTCTTCGAGCCAATAGCGCTCCTCAATCGAGCCGGCAAGGCGCGCAGCGAGTTCGCTCGCCGTCTCTTGCGTTTCAGGGTCGTCGAGAAGCCTTGCCATTTCGGCCAGGGCCACCAAGGCCTGCTGCGTGTAGACGGCGGTGTCGATCAGCTCCCAGTTGAGCCCGGCGACTTCGGTGATGCCGTACCCTTCGGGAAAGAGGTCGCCGTCGGTGTCTTGCGTCTTGAGGAGCCACTCCAGCACGCCCTTGCGGCAAAGCGGATACATCTCTTTCAAAAACGCCCAGTCCCCCGTCCAGAGAAAGGCCTCCCACACCGCCATGACAAAGTGCGGCGTCTCTTGGGTGTTTCCGGGGTTAAAGACGACGCCGTTGGTAGTCACCTCGTGGATGATGCGGCCGTCCCCGTTGGTCTTTTCGCTCACCCGGGCGAGGAGCCGCAGCGTCTCGAGGGTCATCTCAAAGCGGCCGACGCACAAGGCTCCCAAGAGTGCGTAGCTGTTGTCGCAGCCAAACCACCAGGGGTACTCGGGCAGCCCAGCGCCGAGGCCTTTCCCCATCGCCGGAACGTGGCGGTAGAGCTGCTCGTAGCCCACCTTGATGTCGTCGAAGAGCCCCTGGATATCGGGATCGTCGACCTGCAGCCTGCTGCGGGAGAGGATGCGATCCAT
>PKEU01000192.1 GCA_002919195.1 bacterium | reverse complement strand
TACGACATCGACTGCCCCAAGAGCCTCACGGTCGAAGACTTTGAGGCCATCGAAAAAGAGATGGCCAAAATTGTCGAGGAGAACCTTCCGATCAACCGGGAGGAGATCAGCAAGGCCGACGCCGAGGCGCTCTTTCACTCAATGGACGAGCCCTTTAAGCTGGAGATCCTGGAGGGGCTCCAAGACGGGGAGATCTCGCTGTACCGGCAAGGGGAGTTTGTCGACCTGTGCCGCGGCCCGCACGTGCCCAGCACGGGTTACATCAAGGCGTTTAAACTGCTCTCCGTGGCCGGCGCGTATTGGCGGGGCGACAGCAGCCGCCCAATGCTGCAACGAATCTACGGCACCGCCTTCCCCAAGCAAAGTGAGCTTGAGGAGTACCTCCATCGCTTGGAGGAGGCCGCGCGCCGGGATCACCGGCGGCTGGGCCCGGCTTTGGGGCTCTTTACCTTTCACGAGGAGTCGCCCGGGTTTGCCTACTGGCAGCCTAAAGGGCTGATCCTCTACCGGGAACTGGAAAACTTCTCACGGGAGCTTCAAGAGGCCAGGGGATACCAAGAGGTGGCCACGCCCTGGATCTCCCGTTCCAAGCTGTGGGAACAGTCGGGGCACTGGTACCACTACAAAGAGAACATGTTTTGCATGGAGTACGAGGACGAAATCCTGGCTGTCAAACCGATGAACTGCCCCAACCACTGCCTCATGTACAAAGAGGAGACCCGCTCGTACCGGGATCTGCCCCTCCGTTTTGCCGAGTACGGCCCGCTCTCGCGGTATGAGCTTTCCGGTACGCTGCACGGCCTGATGCGGGTGCGGGGCTTTCACCAGGACGACGCTCACATTTACGTGACGGAGGATCAGATCGAGGAAGAGATCTCTCGCGTCCTCGAGCTTTTTGACGTCGTCTACTCCACCCTCGGGCTTTCCTTCAGCATCAAGTTTTCGACGCGGCCCGAAGATTTCATGGGGAGCATCGAGAGCTGGAACAAGGCAGAGGCGGCGCTCACCCGGGCGCTGGAGAAGTCGGGCCGCGAGTACGAGCTCAATCCGGGCGACGGGGCTTTCTACGGGCCCAAGCTGGATATTCACGTCACCGACGCCTTGGGACGGGTGTGGCAGTGCGCGACCGTGCAGCTAGACTACCAGCTGCCCGAGCGGTTTGACTTGACCTACGTCGATGCGGACGGAAGCCACAAACGGCCGGTCATGATTCACCGGGCGGTCTTTGGATCGCTCGAGCGCTTTATCGGCATCTTGGTCGAGCACTTTGCAGGCGCCTTTCCCACGTGGCTTGCGCCGGTGCAGGCCCGCGTGATCCCGGTGGGAGAAAACTTCATCGAGTACGCGGACCAGGTGGCGGCCAAGCTCAGGGCGCGAAAGATCCGGGTCGAGGTGGATAAGCGCAACGAAAAGGTGGGGTACAAGATCCGGGACGCCCAGGTGCAAAAGATCCCGTACATGCTGGTCGTCGGGGAGAGAGAAGCGACGAGCGGCACCGTTGCTGTGCGCCACCGAAGCCGCGGCGATCTGGGAAGCCAAGAGGTGGATGCCTTTGGCGAGAGGATCGCTCAGGAGATTCGAAGCCGCAGCCTGGACGAGGCGGCCGCAAAAAGCGTTGACCGGCCTTCCTAGGGTGTGCTATGATCGAATCGGTCGTGTGCGCGCACCGAGGTGTGCGTACTTTGCCGCAACAAACGAGATGTGAGGAAGCCGCAAGCTTAAGTAGAAGCCTTGCTTCTCACCTCGTAGCGCTCTTGGGCTGCTCACGAGGTTGCCGGCTGCCCCGTCAAGGCGCGGGGAATCTCCGGTGTCGCCGTTCATGGGGATCGTGAAGGCATAGAAGCAGGCTACGCCTGCTTCTTTTTCTTTACCCCGCGTCAAGCCGCCCTCAGCCGCCACGACACTTGACGTGAGCCCGGTGTCCAAGGCGTATCGCCTTGGTGAAACTTTTGCGGAGGTGGTGTCACATTAGCCGGGAATGGCGTGTCAACCACGAGATTCGTGCTCGAGAGGTCAGGGTGGTTGGCGCTGACGGTGAGCAGTTGGGGGTCATGCCGATTCGGGAGGCCCTGCGCATCGCAGAGGAGGCCGAATTGGATCTCGTGGAGGTGGCCCCCCAATCGCGGCCGCCAGTCTGTCGCCTGATGGACTTTGGCCGCTTTAAGTACGAGCAGTCCAAGAAAGAGCGGGAGGCGCGCAAGAAGCAAAAGGCGGCGACGGTCAAGGAGCTCCGCTTGAGCCCCAAGACCGACCGGCACGACATCGAAGTGAAGATCAGGAGCGCCGAGCGTTTCTTGCGCGAAGGCGACCGGGTCAAGATCAACGTCCGTTTCCGCGGCCGGGAGATCGTCCATTCGGATCTGGTGCGGGATCGGTTGCTGGAGATGGCCAAGGCGCTGGCAGAAGTGGGCGATCTGGAGCGCCCGCCCTTCATGGAAGGCAGGCAGATGGCCATCGTGCTTACGCCCAAAAAGAGCGCCGGGAAGGAAGGGGGCGCGCGCAAAGAGGTCGCGCCTTCTAAGCGCCCGGACGAGGAGGTCATGGTTCATGCCGAAGCTCAAGACTCATAAGAGTTCCGCGAAGCGTTTTAAGATCACCGCGAGCGGCCGGGTGATGGCACTCAAGTCCAATCGCCGCCACAACCTCGAGAAGAAGTCGCCCAAGCGCAAAAGGCGCCTGCGCAAGTACACCGAGTTGAGTTACGCCGACAGCAAGCGGGTGCACAAGCTCCTTCCCTACGGGTAAGATTTGACTTGTTTCGAGGAGGTTGGTGAAAAGTGCCAAGAGCCAAAGGGGGCGTCGTCACCCGGCGCCGTCATAAAAAGATTCTCAAGCTAGCCAAGGGGTATTGGGGACGCAAGAGCAAGCTCTTCCGCCCGGCCAATCAGCAAGTGATGAAGTCGCTGATGTACGCCTATCGCGACCGCCGGGTGCGCAAGCGGGAGTTTCGAAAGCTTTGGATCACCCGGATCAACGCCGCGGCCCGGCAGCACGGCTTGTCGTACAGCCGCTTCGTTTCGGGCCTGAAGAAGGCGGGTGTCGAGATCAACCGCAAGATGCTGGCCGATTTGGCCGTGCGGGATCAAGAGGCGTTTCATCAGCTGGTCGCGCTCGCCAAGGAGAACCTGTGACCGGTCGTCACAATCCCAAGGTGAAGCTGGCCCTCTCGCTCACGCAGCGGAAGTACCGGGAGCGACACGGGCTGATCCTGATCGAAGGAGAGCGATTGATCCGCCAATCGCTCTCTTTTGGCGCTCGGATCGAGTATGTGCTGGCCGAGCCGGCCCGGGCCGCCTCGCTGGTTGACGAGCTGGCGCGGCGGGGGATTCCGGTGCTCGAGGTGGCAAGCGACGTGATCCGGAGGCTTTCGGACACGGAGCAGCCGCAAGGGGTCGTCGCGGTAGCGAGGGCGGCAAACGAGGACGCTGTGGACTTTGACAGCGCCCGGCACCTGTTGGTCTTTGACCGGATCCAAGATCCGGGGAACTTGGGGGCGATGCTGCGGGCCGCTGCAGCTTTCGCGGTCGATGGCGCGGTGTTTCTTTCGGGAACGGTCGATCCGAAAAACCCCAAGGCGCTTCGCTCGTCCGCGGGGGCATATTTTCGCGTGCCGCTTTCCACGGGCTGGCAAGCGCAAGAGCTCGTGGAAGGGTTGAAGCAAGCAGGATTTCGCCTCGTTGCGGCTGACGCGCGGGCCGACCGCAGCGCTTACTCCTTTGACTGGCGGGGTAAGTGGGCGCTGCTCGTGGGAAACGAAGGCAGCGGCCTTGACCCGCGCCTTGTGCCTGCCGACCGGGTGGCGATCCCGATGCCCGGCGGCATGGAGTCGCTCAACGTCGGCGTCGCCGCCAGCATTTTGCTCTACGAAGCGCGACGTCCGCGAGGCGGGGAGGGCGCATGAGGTCGAGGCCTCGCCGCCGGGCTCGAGGTGTGCGCAATAGGCGTCGGGGAGCGCGGGCCTGCCTCGGGGTTGCGAGTTCGCGGGCCTTGTGGCTGCTTGCCGCCTCAACTCGGGCTATGATATAATGAGCGCAACCTTTAGCGCCATCATGTAACGCAGACTTGTAGGCTCCGCTGCTTGGGAGCATGCCAATGCGATGACGAGGAGTAGTAAGCCGATCCCGCCGTCCTCCAGGGAGAAGCTGCCACCGA
>PKEU01000077.1 GCA_002919195.1 bacterium | reverse complement strand
AACCTCGCGGGCTCTTCGGGACAAGGGGTTTATCTCCGTGGAGCTTGGCTGGCCGTGATGATCCTCCTCAACGTGTTTGGCGCGGCCGCCGTGGTGGGCATCGCGATCTTTTCGGCCTTGCGGGCTGCCCGTTCGGGTAAAAACCTGGGCTTTATGTGGGGCAATCTCCTGATCGGGTTGGGGTTTTTGATCATCTCCGCCGCGGGAAGCGCGGCCCGGTGGTGGCCCAATTGGGAAGGAAGCTTCTGGGTGACGATGGCCCTCGGATGGCTTGTGGCTTACGGTGGCTTTCGCGTGATCACCCGGACCGCGGAGGCGTTGAGAAAGGCCTAATCTGGGACGCAGGGCTCTCCCAATCGGGCGAGCGAAAAAAGCATTGCATTGTGCCAGGCTTTATGCTACAATAAACCGTGGCATGACAACCAAGCCCCCATCGTCTAGCGGCCTAGGATGCATGGTTCTCAGCCATGAGACCGGGGTTCGAATCCCCGTGGGGGTACCAGCTTGACCCGCTTATCGAGCGGGTCTTTTTCTTTGCCAGTGCGCTGCAGCCCGGGTGGTGCTGTGCCGCCGCGTCTTGCGAAAGGAAGGTATCCGGGGAGCCGAAAGCTAAGAGGGGAAAACCAATAAGCTTCTTGTGGGGGGCGCCGACCTTTGGGCAGGAGAAAGATTCGTCCCTACACCCTGGAGACCCTGGCGGTCCATGGGGGCCAGGCGCCCGACCCGGCCACGGGCAGCCGGGCGGTGCCGATCTATCAGACGACCTCATACTCTTTCGCCGATTCGCGCCATGCCGAAGAGCTCTTTTCGCTCAACGAAGCGGGCAACATCTATTCTCGCATCGGCAATCCGACGGTCGATGTGTTTGAAAAGCGCATGGCCCTGTTGGAAGGCGGGGTGGCCGCTGTGGCCACCGCTAGCGGGCAAGCGGCCATGACTTCAGCGATTTTAGCGCTGGCCAAAGCGGGCGATCACGTCGTGGCCTCGTCGCACCTTTACGGCGGCACGTACACGCTTTTTGCCGCGACGCTGCCCCAGATGGGGATTGAGGTCACCTTTGTCGATCCCCAGGACCCGGAGAATTTCCGCAAAGCCATCACGCCGCGTACAAAGGCAGTCGTGGGGGAAGTGATCGGCAATCCCCGGCTCCACGTCCTCGATCTTGAGGCTGTCGCTGCGATTGCGCACGAACAGGGAGTCCCCTTCATTGTCGACAACACCTTCGCGACGCCGGCGCTTTGCCGGCCCATCGAATGGGGGGCGGACATCGTCGTCCATTCGGCCACGAAGTGGATCGGTGGTCATGGCACGGCGATCGGCGGGGTCGTCGTCGACGGGGGGCGCTTTCGGTGGGATAACGGCCGGTTTCCCGAGTACACGGAGCCCGACCCGACCTACCACGGAATCCGCTTTTACGAGGAATTTGGCACGCTGGCATTTAGCATGCGGCTTCGCGCCCGATACCTGCGCGACGTCGGCGCGTGCATGAGCCCTTTCAACGCCTTTCTGCTCCTTTTGGGGCTCGAGACCCTGTGCCTGCGCATGGAACGGCATTGCCAAAACGCGTTGGCTGTCGCGCAGCACTTGGCCGAGCACCCGGCGGTCGCTTGGGTGACGTATCCGGGACTTTCCGATCACTCCTCGCACGGCAGCGCGAAAAAGTACTTGCGAGGAGGATTTGGCGCCGTGGTGGTCTTTGGCATCCGGGGTGGGCTTGAGGCGGGCGTCCGGATGATCGATCGCTCGGTCCTCTGGTCTCACTTGGCCAATGTGGGCGACGCCAAGAGCCTGATCATCCACCCGGCCAGCACGACGCACCAGCAACTTTCGCCCAGCGAACAAGAGGCGGCCGGTGTCAGTCCCGATCTCATCCGGCTATCGGTGGGCATCGAAGGCGTCGAGGACCTCATCGCCGAATTGGACGACGCCCTCTACGCCGCCACGGGGCTGGGGTCTCCGGGAGAGCCGATCCTTAACAGCGAGAGCGTGATCCGCAGGGTGGCGGGCGATCCCACGGTGGAAGTGGCCGGTGAGGCAGGCCGTCGCCGTCCGCAGGTGATCGCCGTGGTTGGTTTGTCCCCCAACCCTGATCGGCCAAGCCACCGCGTCGCCCGCAAGCTCCAGCGGCTGGGGTACCGTATCCTCCCGGTCAACCCCGTCGGGGGAGAAATTCTCGGTGAAAAAGTGTACCGTTCCCTCGACGAAGTGAAAATTCCTTGCGACGTGGTGCAGGTGTTTCGCGCGCCCCAGCATACGCCTGAGGTGGCGCGGGCAGCGGCCCGGAGGGCGGAAAAACCTGTCTTTTGGCTGCAAGAAGGGATCGAAAATTGGCAGGCCGCGCAGATCGCCGCCGATGCGGGTCTGCCGGTGGTCATGAACCGGTGCTTGTGGAAGGAAGTGCAAAGGCTGCAAGGCTCTATCTCCACCTACCGCGTGGGACGCACCAGCGTGGAGCCGGTGTCCGAGGAGCGCTAGCCTGACGACGATAGAAAGCGAGGGCCCTAGTGTCAGGGGAAGATCAGCGATTTGCGGAAAACGTGGCGGCCCTCTTAGGAGGCGAGCTCGAAACCGCCCGTTCCATCGGGGAGGCCGTCCTTTACCTCAAGCTCAAGGATGGACGAGAGCTGGTCGCAAAAGGGGTCGCCCGCCAGAGCCTGGCCTCGTGGCGCCCCGGCCGGGCGTGGGCTGAGCTCGTCGCTTTGGATGCGCTCAACCAGGTCGATGCCCCCGTCCCAAAGCTGGTCGCAGCCGATCTCCACCACGGGTGGCTCGTTGAGGAGTTTGTCGCCGGCGAGACGTTGGCAAGACTCTTGGCCCACCCTCCCCGGGGCGCTTTTGGCTCCCTCACGCGGGGGCTTTTCCGTCTCGAGGAGGCTTTCGCCGCGCAATGGGACATCCTAGAGCGGTGGGCGGCTCCCCCCGGGGAAAGCGACCGCAAGCTAGCCGAGCTTGTAACGCCGCTCCTGGACGACAAAGCACGTCAACCCTGGATGGAACTCGCCGCCGAGGCCACCAGCGCCAGTGCTTTCCGGCCCGGGCCTCTCGACGTTCGGTCAGCCAACGTGGTTTTGGCGGGGGACGTCACTTTCTTGGACATGGCGTCGTACGGATATGATGTGACCGAAAAGCGGGTGGCGGCCTATGCGCAAGTCGCAGGCGGCGCTCCGGCTTCGTTGCTGGATCGAGAGGGCTACCGCTTTTACCAGGACCTTCGCGGCGACGAGGCCGCCCTCCGCCTGGCCTTTTACGATCTCCTCTTTTGGGGGATCGGGCTCTTGCGGCTCGTCGCCGCAGCGAAGGCGCCAAAGTCCCGTGCCGCAATGGCCGTCCGGGAGCAGTGGGGCGAGCCCGGCCGGCTCCTTCCCAGGTACCTGGCGATGTGGGAGCGCGAGAGGCTCGCTGAGCCCCGGATCGAGCGGCTGCGCCAGGGACTGGTATCGCTGAAGGAAGCTCACGCGCGGTGGGGAATCACATCTCCCGGTGAGTAGAACCTTTTGGAAAGGAGCGTCGCGCATGGAGGAGTGGAAGCCCAGAGGCCGTGACGTCGTGATCGGCGGCGTGCCTTGGCTCGCGCGGATCGCCGACAAGGCGCGCGCGAAGGCCGACGGCACGATCGGGGATTACATCTACCCGTGTCCCATCGATCAACGGTTTTTGGCGGAAGCCGGCCTGTCGGCCGAGGACTTTATGAACCTGGCGACCTCAGCCAAGACCGACGACGAGCTGGTGACCGCATTTTTGGAGAAGAGCAAGAGGAAAGACTGGAGCTCCTTCCAGCCGTAAGGGAAGGAGGGGCCTTCTCGCTAAAGGAGGAGCGCCCCTCCTTCCTTTTTGCTGCAAGTTTACGCGCCGCAGGGAGAACCCTATGGCGGGGGACACGTCGCAAATCGTCTCCCAAAAGGGAGGGATCGATGGTGAGTCTCTGGGACGCCATCCGGAAAGGGCTCGGCATCGCGAAAGAGGACGTCGAGTTAGGAGAGGAGCTGATCGAGGGGCGGACGCCGAGCGGCGTGGGGTCGGCCGAGGATTACCAGCTCGGGCCCGACGACGGAGTCAGGGTTTCGCCGATGCCGGTGACCGCCCAGTCGGAGATCGTCGTCTCCTACTCAGGGTTGCTCGCTAAAGCGGGAGCCACCGAGCTTTTTCTCCATTGCGGCGAAGGCCCCGGAGAGTGGCGCAACGTGCGGGAC
>PKEU01000105.1 GCA_002919195.1 bacterium | reverse complement strand
CGTCGCGGGCCGGACGTGCCCGATGGCGACGGCGTAGCCCCGCCGCTTGGCCAGCCTGGCCGCGAGGAGGATGCGTTCTTTCACCCGCTGGGGATCGGTGTCAGGGTCGATGAAGCGGTCGTTTTCGAGAAACAGGACGCCCAGCTCCCGGGCCACTTGGGCCACGACACTATCGGCCGTCGTGCGGCTGTCGAGGAAAAAGAGGCCTTCCTCCTTCACGGCTCGCAGAACGTCCGAGACCACCCGCGGATCGGCGGTCGCTTTGGAGCCCATGTGATTGTTGACGCCGCTCACGTGGGGAACCGACGCCAACGCCTCCCGCACGTCGGCTCGAATCTGGTCGGAGGCCTTGGTGGTCGTGACGGCCCACTCGTCGAGGTCCCATCCTGGAGCGAGGGGTTCCATCGGCAGGTGGAGGATCACTTGATGCCCCCGCCGGTGGGCTTCCTCGGCGTGAGCGCGCGATAGCGGCAGATGCGGCAGGATCGCGACCGTAAGCGGCCGGTCAAACGAGAGAAAGTCAGGCGCCGCTTGCCATCCGTAACCCCAATCGTCGATGACAATCGCCAGAAGCGGCGCGCCTGGTGGTGGCAGACTGGTCGACCGGAACCCCGGCTGGGACGTCATCACGGCGCTTTCGCCAACTCCCATGTCCTCTCGGGAACCGGCAGGCCGCTCAGAAACGAATGGCCCGTGGTCATGATCCGATGGCCCGCGTTCATCCCCGCTTGCCGTGCTCGTCCACCCGTCAGCTTCCCCAGTCGCCTGCCCGCCGGCGCCGCCGAGTAAACCGCCAGAACCATCGATGTTGTTTCCCAGGGCTCCCAGGTCGACGCCGCCAAACTGAGGAGTTGCCCCGCGAGTTGCCTCTTGCGTTCCCCCTCGAGCTCCCTCCGGGTCCCCAGGCTGCGCACCCCAAAAACGCGGCAAATTGAGGCCCCCTCCGGTGGGCCCACTTCCTCTCGTCAGTGTGCTGCCAAAGGGCAGAAAGCGCCCTGCAGCGGGAAAGTGGTTTGACGCAACAAGTAGCGAGAAAGTGAGCGAGACGAGGAAAAGCGCCTCAACCAGCGAGACCGTCAGCAAAAGTACGGGCCGCTTCGAAACCGAAGGCCGCTTTGAAAGCGCAGGCCGTTCCGAAAGCCGGGGCTCTTCCGAAACCGCGGGTCGCTCCGAAACCGCCTGCCGCCCCGAAAGCACAGACCGCTTCGCGAAAAATGGTGTGCGCAGCGATAAAGTTTTTCGCGTCCAAGTTTTTCTCGTGGCACCGGCACGGCTCTTTTCCCGATCGGTGATCGACACTTCCGGACCCGCGGCGGCAAGGTCCGTCGCGGCGACTTCTCCCTCCGCCGGTGCAGCGGCCGCCTCGCCGGTGCCGGTGTGACGCTCATCGTGCGGGGTCGGTGGATCGTGGCTTTCCCCGGGGACGCGCTCCATGCGCTCCACTCCTCAAAACGTCTGTCGCTGCCGAAAACCGGCAGCGGCCCCAACGGAATCCGGCGGCCGGCACCAGGTAGAAGCGCGACATCGGCCGAGCCGTCCAGCGGCCGCCGCCGAGACAGGTCCTACGGCCGGCGATAGTGATTGGGCCCGGTTCTGGACCACCGGCGGAACCAGCGGCGCCACCGGGACGTCTCGCCCAGGTCAAAGGCGAGGCCTTCGTAGCCCTGCGGGACGAGGATAACGCCCAGGGGCGGGATCCGTTCGGGACACTGGAGGATTCGACGCTCCCCCGTGATACCATTTTCCACCTCGATCGTCGCTTGGAGCACCCAGGGGGTCATTGCGTCGTTGAGGTCTTCCCGGGTTTCGACCGGGATCCCATTGATGGAAAGGATGATGTCGCCCGGCTGGATGCCGGCTTTGGCGGCCGGCGAGTCGGGATGCACGTCGAGGACCATCGTCTCCCTGCCAGAGAAGACCGGGACGCCGCGGCGCTCCGAAGCCCGGGAGGCGTGGATCACCCACTCGTGGGCGAGGGGCGAGTAAAAGGCCGCGAGGTACGCGAAGGCGACGTGCAGTTGCGCGAGGATCGCGAGCGCGAGAAGCCCCAGGCTGTAAGCGAGGAGCCGCCCCGCCGTGCGCCGCGCTTTCACTTTCGGCAGGACGGTCACCGCGATGTCGCTGTAGCCCAAGGCGGCGATCACGGGAAAGAGCGCGAAGGCGTACTCGGTTCCTGGCGCGATTTCCCGGGACGGCCGGATGATCGGCCACCAGTCGGGCATGCTGATGGCCTGGGCGCCTTGCAGGAGCTCACCGGGAACGACGGCCCCCACCAGCGCGATAAAGGGCAGCGGCCAAAACTTCTGCAGGGTGAAGCCTCCTACCACCGGCCCATCGCCGCTACGCACAAAGACGGGCGTCGCGCCCCGGTCGCCCGCGAGAAAGATCAGCACCGATTCGACGAGGTGGAGGATGGCCACCAGCGCCATCAGCGCGGGGACGTCGATCCGCGGCGTTCCCCAAATCAGGTGCACCAGGGCCAAGATGCCTGCTCCATAGGCGAAGCACATAAAGCGGGGATGGAAAAACATCAGGAGGATGGCGAGGCCCCACAGGTACCAGATGCCCACTTCGTTGAGGGAGATGCCGACGATGACAAAGACGGCCGTGGCGATGAGCCCGCCGACGACGCCATCGGCGAGGGAGCGGAGCATCTGCTCGGCCGGCCGGTTTTTCACAAAGCCAAAGAGCCGCCGCTCCAACAGGGCGGTCCGCTGGTACTGGGTGTAGACCATGAGGAGAACCACGCCGACGATCAGCAGGATGTCCGGTCGGAAGAGCGAGTGGGCGACGGTTTGGCCGACGAGCCTGACGAGTTCAGAGATCGGCATGGCGCCTCCCTCTCACCCGGCCATCCGCGCTCGCTGGCCGATCTGCTCCATCAGCACCTCCACGGCCTTGAGAAACTGCGGATCGTTGTGGAGCGGGCGCTCGATGGGCCCGTCTTCGCCCCAAAGCTCCTCCTCAAAGTCATCGGGCATTTCGACGACGTAGTCAGGCTCGATGCCCTCTTTGTTGATGTCTCTCCCGCCAGCCGTCTCGTACCGGGCCGACGTCAGCGACAAGGCAGAGCCGTCCCGCAAGGGGATCACCGTCTGGACCAGCCCCTTGCCAAAGGTCGGCATGCCCACCAGGACGGCGTAGCCCCGGTCTTGCAGCGCTCCGGAGACGATTTCGGAGGCGCTGGCGCTGTACTCGTTGACCAGCACCACCATCGGACGGCGCGGCTGCGTCCCCCGGCGGAAGGCGTGGATCGTCCGGCGCTGGCCGTCGCGGCCGACGATGTGGACGATGGGCCCGTCGGGCAGAAACCTATTGGCCACGTCGATGGCCGCTCCCAGCGTCCCGCCCGGGTTGTCTCGCAAATCGAGGATCAAGCCGGCCGCCTCCCCGCCGAGGCGCTGGAGGGCTTGCTCCAATTCGGCGTCGGTCTTTTCGCTAAAGCGCTGGAGCCGGATGTAACCAAAGGGATAGGGCTGGCCCGGGAAGCTTTCTGGCTGAAAGAGCTCGACGTCGGTGACGCTGGGCACCTGGATGATCTGCCGCGAAACTTCCACCTCGAAAGGCTCCCCGCCCTTGCGGCGGATGCCGAGGATGATCGACGAACCCTCGGGCCCGCGCATGAGCCCGACGGCTTCGTCCAGCGACATGAGCTCGGTGGACTTGCCGTCGATGGAGACGATCTCATCCCCCGGCCTCAGCCCGGCGAGGTACCCGGGAGTCCCCTCAAAGGGCGCGACGACGGTGATCTTGTCGTTTTTGATGCCCACCATGATGCCGATGCCGCCGTACTCCCCGTGGGTGTCGATTTGCATCTGCTCATAGCTCTTGGCGTCGAGGTACCGCGTATAGGGGTCGTCGATGGCCGCCTTGATCATCCCGTTGATGGTCCCGGACTCGATGTACCCGCTGATCAGCGCGATGGTGTCGACGTCTTCGATATATTGAGTCTTCAGAAGTGAGATCACTTCGAGGACGGTGCGCAGACTCTGGCCCTTGCTGTCCGCTTGGGCGCCGATCTGGGCGGACCATAGGGCTGCGCTGCCTGCGATCATCAACACGATGAAGATCGCGAGCAGCCGACGTCTCGAAATCATCAAAAGGGCTCACCCACCCCGGCTCGGACGCAACTTCGTATCACGAGCGAGCAACATACAAATCATAACTAAACTATGCGTGTGTTCTAGATTATATCGCAGGCCAGAAGGGGCG
>PKEU01000084.1 GCA_002919195.1 bacterium | reverse complement strand
CTACAGCCGCCGTCGACAACCAACACGGAGCCGGTCATGTAACTGGCCATCTTTGACGCCAGAAAGAGAAAAGCGTGGGCGACGGACTCGGGAGGCTGCATAAACCCGAGTGGAATCGCACGCTTGGCCCGAGCCCTGTAGGACGGGTCGTTGTCCCATTGGGCTTTCGCCATCCCCACCGCGACGATCCCTGGAGCGACCGCGTTGGCGCGTATCCCATGGGGCGCCAGCTCCCTGGCAAACCCCCTCATCATCGCCTTCATGCCGGCCTTGCTGACGTTGTAAGGTGTAATTTCAGGCCAGGGCACATCCTGGACCCACGACGTCGTGTAAATTAAGTGGCCGGGGATCGACGCGGCGATCCACCTGCGCGCTGCTTCCTGAGAAACGAGAAAGCTCGATCGCAGGTTCACGGCCATCAGCCTGTCGTACTCTTCAACGGGATACTCCTGAACCGGATGCGACCCGGTAATGCCCGCGTGGCAGCAGACGGTATCAGGCAAGCCGCCCAGTTCTTTTTCAAAGCGGTCAAAGAGCGATCCGACCGACTCCGGATCGGTTACATCAGCACGAAGGTAAACGATCTGATCGTTTCTCTTGATCGCCTTCAATATTTCCAGGGCCCGTTCTTCGTCCAAAATATCATTGACGCCCACTTTCGCTCCGTGCTCAACAAAGGTCTCCACGATGACGCGGCCGATCGCGCCGCAGCCTCCGGTGATCAGGATCTTTTGGCCCGTGAGATCGGTTAAACTCATGCAATAACCTCCTGGAAATATGACGGCTCGGGAGCTCTTCGCGCCTCAAGCAAACAGTGAATTCGTTGACTTGAGCTTTTTTCATTTTTTTGCACCGGCGGCGACTTCGGGAAGACATAGACCGGAAAAGGCGATCGGCAGCGACAATTCCCGGTCACGAACTCAACGGCAACACGCTCAAGTCGATGCTGCCGAACGTTTTGAGCAGCGCCTGGTTCACTCGGGCGTTTTTGCGCACGGCAAGCCGGCCCCGTCCACCGAGGGCTTCCAGTGGTGACATGGGGTATTCCCCGCAAATGTCCGCGCCGCAAACTTGCCGGTGGCTGCCGATGGCACGGATCAACTCCAGCAGGACGGGGAGTTTCATCGCGCCTTGTTCCCAATCGGTGACCGCCTCAGTGCGATCGAGCACGTCCTTGTCGATGCTGATGTAAACGTTACGGGTTGAAAGGCGCGAGAGAGTGGCAGGGATGAGAGCCCACCCCTCGCTCCCTTGTTCCACGACAGATACCCTTCGTTTCAACGGTTCAGGGAGCTGAGCGAGTGTCTCGTTAGCCCCTCGGTGGGCGCCGATGATGAGCACCTCTTGCAGGAGTGGGATCTCCGTTAACGCTCGGAGTACCCACGAGCCACAAGAGACAAGTTCACCGTCTAAAGATTCCGTCAAATCGGTGTGATAGTCAAACAAGACCAGTGAAAATGGCGTCTTGATCTCGGACAGTAACAAATAGGTGACGTAGTGGTAGTTTCCGCTCCCGATCAATGTCACGCCGCGGCTTCGGCGACGCTTCAGCCTCTGTCGAATCGTCGCCAGCGATCCGACCGCACAGTATCGCTTAGTCCCCGGGATGTCCGTTAGATCAATCCATTCAACGGCCAGGTCACGCAAAAACGTCTGCCACTGGTAGCTGCGGTCGAAATCGAGCACGGTAACGCCTTTCCTCATCTGCATGCGCTCCCTTCCCGGCACCAGATGTTGGAGGCAACTACCGGTCGTTTTCAGCCCCGACTACCCGCCTGTTGGCCCTCAGCTTCCCACTCTCAAGCAAATTCTAATTGTCTGTGATCGACGTCTTGCCCGTACTGGCTCTGTTAGTTCTATTTTACTACTTTAATGCGGCTTCCTTATCACGGCTTGACGATGGCACCAAGCGGGGATCCGCACCCCTTCCCGCTCTCCTTCCCCTTCTCTAACCGGCTTCGGCGCTTTGGTGGCAGATCCTTGCGGCCAAGGTGAGGGCCGCTGGGGATGATGGCCCGCCTCTTCCTTTTTCCGGAGGTTAAGGAAGTATACGATAGGACTCGTCGCGCCGTTGGGGAATTGAAATACGACGAGATGAGTCCAGTTTGTCCACCTGCACAACAGGGGGTGGTAACCGGAGGATGGTTGGGGCTGCAGCGCGATAGATACTGAAGCTATTGAAACGACACTCCGGCGGTCGATGCTGTCGTGCGGCCTCATCGAGGCTACTCGACGTGTGGATTATTTTCTTTCGGTTGCATCTTTTCCGCTGTTTGTCGAGCCGTCACGTTCAGTCGCAATCTCATGAAGATCGAGCACATCAGAAAGGAGACGCACAATGACGGCGCGTCGCGTGTGGCTTGGGGTCATTGTCCTGGCATTGTCTCTGGCGCTGGCAATGCCTGCAGGGGCCCAAAAGATGAAACTGATCCACTGGGACTGGTACGAGCCCCGGGCCAACTTGATCAAAGAGTTCGCCGCCCGCTACCACGAACTCAACCCTGACGTCGAAATCGAAACGACGTTGATCCCCTGGGATGAATTTTGGGAGAAGCTCCCGATCGCCATCTCCACGGGGACCGCGCCTGACCTCCACCAGTTCCATAACGAAAAGTGGGGGCAGTTTGAGGGCCTTTTGGCGCCGTACCCCGAAAAGATCTTTAACTTCGCCGAGATGCGCGAGGATTACATCATGTTTGACCAGGCCGTCATGTTCGACGGCAAGATGTATTTCTTCCCGGCCGGCATCATGACGTCCGGCATCTTTTACAACGCCGACATCCTGGCTGCCGCTGGCATCGATCGGCCCGGAGCAACCTGGGCGGAGCTCCTGCAGCAAGCGAAACAACTGGCGCGGTTTGACCAAGACGGCCGCCTCGTGCGGGCGGGGTTCGATGTTTTGAGGTTCAACAAACAGTACCTCTACACAGACCTTGTGTTCCAGCACGGCGGCTTTCTCTTTAGAGAAGACGGAGGCGCCGACCTGCTTTCGGACGAGAGCCGGGCTGCGGTCGACTTGCTGATGACCATCGCCGAAGCCAACGTCGGCCCGCTTCCGGGAGACGCTTTTTCGGGGACGTTTGAGAGCGGCGGCATGGCCATGACCTACAGCTGGACGTGGTACGCCGGCAATGTCAACATCAACGCTCCCGAACTCAACTACAAGGTGGCGCCCATTCCGACGGTCACCGGGGGCGATCTCCCCGCCCGGGCGCGCAACAACTATGAAGCAGGCCTGGCTGTGCCGTACAACATCCCTGAGGAGCGGAAAGAGCAGGCGTTCCGCTTCATCAAGTGGCTTTACGATCAGGACGACTTTTACGCCATGCTCAACCGCGAGCTCGGGCGAATCCCGGGACGCATGGACATCTGGAACCATCCGATCTTGGAGGATAAGTCCGACGTCTTCCGGATGCTCGCCGTGCAAGTGCCGTACACTGTGTATCCGGGACCGCTTCCCAGCTGGTACTTTGACGTGGTCAACTCGGCGTTGGACAAAGTGTTTATCGACCACGTCGACCCGGCGGTTGCCTTTGAGCAAGCGCAGGTCGAAGCAAACGCCCGCTGGATGGAAGAGCCCGGCGTCCACCTCGTCGAGCGGCAATATCGAGCACCGTGACGGTGCCGTCAAACGAAAAAAGGGCCGGAGGCCAAGCGCCACGGCCCTTTTTTCGTTTTCAGAGACCTATGGTTGCTTTGTGAGACCATTTCGTTTCCTTTTCAATTGTTTGATTGGGGTTCACCCATTTCCAGTTGCGGCTTTCGAGCGAGAGTCCCAAGCTGATTCCCGGGCGCTTATCTCTTCGACCGCCACTCCGGCAAGCTCCAGTTCTTGCGCGAAATGGCAGGCGGCGAAGTGGGGCCTATCGCCGGGGGCCGCCACGTTGACCAGCGGCGGCTCTTCAGCCCGGCAGAGATCCGACGCATAAGGACAACGCGGATGAAAAGCGCACCCCTGAGGTCGCTGCGAGGGGTCGGCTACCTCGCCCTGGAGGATCTTTCGCTGGGGCTTACGGCGTGGGTGCGACGGGGGCACTGCCGAAAGGAGCGCCTCTACGTACGGGTGCCGTGGCCGGGTAAACAGATCCTCTGTGTCGGCGATCTCCACGAGCTTTCCCACGTACATCACGGCGACTCGATCGCAAATGTGCTGCACCACGCCCAAGTCGTGGCTGATAAATAGATAGGCCAGCTGAAATCTTTCCTGCAGGTCCTGCAGCAGGTTGAGGATCTGCGCCTGGATGGAGACGTCCAGGGCCGAGACCGGCTCGTCGCAGACGATCAGCTGCGGGTTCAGCGCCAGGGCGCGGGCAATGCCGATGCGCTGGCGCTGCCCGCCGGAGAACGCGTGCGGGTAGCGCCGCATG
>PKEU01000152.1 GCA_002919195.1 bacterium | reverse complement strand
CAGCTGGCATCTTCGGGCGACGGCGCCCTGGCCCTTTTGCAACTCTTTTGCCAGCGGATCAGCGTCCTTGAGGAGCAGGTGGCCCAACTGGCCTTCGCCAAGGTCCGGACGCGCCTTGGGCTTTTGCTCTTGCGCCTCGCCGAGGAAGGCCAAAAAGAGGCCGACGGCGGCGTGATCGTTTACGATAGCCCCACCCACGAAGAGATGGCAAGCCGCATCGGCACTACCCGGGAGCAAGTGACGAGCCTCCTTGCCCAGTTTCGGAAAATGGGTCTCCTTTCGTACCGGCGGACGGGTCCCCTCCGCATCTATCCCGCCAAGCTTCAGGAGCATATCGAGAGTGTATGAAAACATACATCGCCGTGAGCGCACCCCGGTGTAAGGTAAGGGTGGCGCTAGTCGCAACGACCTTGCCTTAGGGAAAGGGTGCATGCTCATGTTGATCAAGGAAAAGGATCGAGCGGTGATCCGGGAGATGTTTGAGGCCCTGGTCCGACCGGTCAAACTGGTGGTCTTTACCCAAGGCCCGGTGCATCTTCCAGGAGAAAGGCCCTGCGAATACTGCGAGCAGGTGGTCCAGCTGGCGAAAGAGCTGGGCGAGCTCACCGATAAGCTGGACGTGGAGATTGTCAATTTCCACACGGACAAGGAGCGCGTGAAAGAGTACGGGATCCAGAGAATCCCCGCCATCGCCGTGGTGGGCGACGTCGATTACGGCATCCGGTATTACGGGATCCCCGGCGGCTTTGAGTTTGCCACCTTGCTCGAGGCGATCATTGACGTCTCGCGCGGCAGCGCCGATCTTGCGGACGAGACGCTGGAAAAGCTCAGCCGGATCGACAGCCCTGTGCACATCCAGGTATTTGTCACCCCGACGTGCCCGTACTGCCCGTCGGCCGTCCGCTTGGCGCATCAGTTTGCCATGGTTAACGAGCACATCACGGCCGACATGGTGGAAGCGCAGGAGTTTCCCGAGCTTTCCCGGCGTTACGGCGTATACGGCGTCCCCCGCACGGTGATCAACGAGGAGACGCACATCGAGGGCGCTGTGCCCGAGTCGATCGCCGTGCTCTACGTGCTGCAGGCCGCCGGCAAGCTCAATGAAACCGAAGCCCAGCAGCTGGCGGCCATCTCGAGGTAGGGGGGCGGCTGGTCATGGAGCTCGCGCTGAGCCTCGGCGCGCCGGCAGAGGTCTACGACGTGGTGATCATCGGAGGCGGACCGGCGGGGCTTTCGGCCGCCCTTTACGCTGCCCGGGCCAAACTCCGCACGCTGGTGGTCGACAAGCACCCGCGGGCGGGAGCGCTGGCCATGACGGAGCTTATCGCCAACTACCCCGGCGTCGACGAAGAGTTGAGCGGCGCGGAGCTTTTGGCCCGGTTTCGCCGGCAGGCCGAGAAGTTTGGCGCTGAGGTGGTAGAGGCGCAGGTGCTCGCCACCCAGCTCACTTCCGACCCCAAACAGGTGATCACGTCGGAGGGGACATACCAGGGGCGCACGATCATCATCGCCGCCGGAGCTCTCGGCCGCAGCGGCTCGATCCCGGGAGAAAAAGAGTTCATCGGCCGGGGCGTAAGTTACTGCGCCGCATGCGACGCCGCGTTTTTTCAAGGGAAAGACGTGGCGGTCATCGGCGACAGCCGCGAAATGCCCGACGAACTGGAGCTGATCGTCCGCTTTGCCCGCCGGGTCTATCTCCTTCCCCGCAAGAGGTTGGACGAGGAGGTGCGGGCCCAGGTGACCGGGCACGCGAGCGTCGAGCTGTTGGAGCGGGCCCAGGTCAAGCGGATCGTGGGCGAGGGAGCCGTCACCGGCGTCGAGGTGGTGGACGAGGGTGAGGCAAAGGTGATTCCCGTGGCCGGTGTCTTCGTGTATCTCAGCGGCAGCCGGCCGACCACCGATTTCCTCGACGGCAGCGTGGAGATCACGGCCCAAGGTTGCATCGCGGCGGATCCCCGGACCGGCGCCACCAACCAACCTGGCGTCTTCGCGGTCGGCGATGTGACCTGCAACGAAGTGAGGCAGGCCGTGGTCGCCGCCGGGCAGGGGGCTCTTGCCGCCTTGGCGGCCGACAAGTACTTGCGCCGGGCCAAGAGGATGCGCCAGCAGTGGAGTTAAGGCCGATCCAAGAAGTGGGGAGAGGAGCGTTCCTCTCCCCTTGTTTTTGAGGAAGGGGGCCGGGTATTTTCAGCCGTCGAGGCCTTGGAGCAGGGCGTCGATGTCGGCGATTTCAAAGTGGGGCAGCACTTGGTGGGCGCCTTGGGCGAGGAGCGTTTCGGGAGCGCTGGTCGTCGAGATGCCCACGCAGCGGGCGCCGGCCCGCACGGCAGCTTGCACTCCAGCCGGGCTGTCCTCAAAGACGAGGCACTGCTTGGGCGGCACTCCCAGGCGGCGGGCCGCCTCAAGGAAGATTGTGGGGTCTGGCTTGGCCGCCGTCACGTCGAGGCCGGTCACCATGACGCGGAAGTAAGGCTTGACTCCCAAGGTTGAAGTGATCAGCTCCGCGTTTTCCCACGGACCTGAGGTCGCAAGAGCCAGCGGGATCCCGCGCGCTGCAAGGTTTTTGATAAACGCCACCACGCCCGGCACCGGCGGCGCCTCTTTCACAAAGTGCTCACGGTAAAAGGCTTCCTTTTCCGCTGAGATGCGAAGCCGCTCTTCTTGGGTCCAGCGGCCGGGATAATACTCCGCGAGAAACTCGTCGTTTCTGCGCCCGTTGAGATACTTGTCAAAGATCTCTTGATTCATCTCGATGCCATACCGTTTCCCAAACTCTTTCCAGGCTTTAAAGTGCGCGACGTTGCTGTCGACCAAGACGCCATCCATGTCAAAGATCACAGCGGGCACGCGCTTCACCTCCACGAAGCCTTTCCTCTCATTATACCGTTAACGGGGCAAGCTAACATAAGTTTCCCTAGGAGAGAGCAGGAGTTGCTTGTTTGAAAGATGAATTGAACTGATACACTGGTGTGTTGGATGTGGGTCCGGTAACGTTTTCAATTTGCAGGCGAGTCTGAATGAACCCCGAGTTGAGCCAGCTATGGCGTGCCGTAAAGGGGGGGTCGCCGGATCGTTAGGGTACGGAGGGCGTGCCGGACGGCGCGCAAGCAACGGGTGGAGAAGTCGCGGAGAAAAGCGCACGGGATGCCCGCCGCGGGAACAAGTCGGCGCTCGCGCTGGGCAGGAAGAGCGAGTCTTGATTTCTATGAGGAGGTTACCACAGTGAAAAAGAGCACACTCGCACTGGCCCTGGTGGTTGCTTTGGTAGCCGGCGTCTTCGCCAGCGGGTTTTCGTCGATCGCCTTGGCTCAAGAAAAGGAGACCTACAACTTTGTCATCATCACCCACAGCGCGACCATCCCCTTCTGGGTGCCGCTGGTGAAAGGCGCGCAAGACGCAGCGAGGGCCATCTCCCTGGCCGAGGGTGTCGAGATCACTGTCCGGCACATGGGTCCCCAGCTGTTTAACGTGGAGGAGCAGGTGAGCATCCTCGAAAATGCTGTTCAATCGGGCGTCGACGGGATCATCACCACCCTGCCCGACCTCAATGCCTTTGATGCGCCGGTGGCCAACGCCCTCGCTCAAGGCATTCCGGTGATCGCGACCAACACCGACGACACGTCGGGTGACAACCCGCGCCTTGCTTATGTGGGCCAGCTCGACATCACGGCGGGCAACGTCCTCGGTCAAAAGATCGTCGAGTACGTGGGCACCTCCGGCAAGATCGCCATCGGTCTGGAAGATCTGGGTCACCCCTCCTTGCAGGACCGGCTGACCGGCGTCCGCCAGGTCCTCGACCAAACGGACATCCAGTACGAAATCCTCCACACCACCGCGGACTTGACCGTGGCCGTTTCGACTTTTGAGAGCTGGCTGTTGGCCAATCCCGACGCTAAGGGGATCTTCAGCGTCGACCAGACGGGTACGACCGCGCAAGGCACCGTGATTCGCAACCTGGGCCTCAAAGGGCGCGTCGTCTCCGGTGGATGGGACCTGGCCCCCGGTACCCTGCAAAACATCATTGACGGGTACACCCAGTTCACCATCGACCAAACCCCCTACCTCCAGGGCTACTATCCTGTGGTAGGCCTTTACCTCTACCTCAAGTACGGCATTGCTCCCTCTAACGTGGACACGGGAGCGAGCATCGTGGACGCCAGCAACGTGCACGAAGTGATCGCCCTCTCTGAAGCGGGTTACCGGTAATCGAAGGGGGGCGGAGCGGGCCGGATCAGCCGGGCCGCTCCGCCTCCTCGAGTCAAGGGAGGGCGAGACGTATGGCGGAGATTGTCCAACTGGTCGGCGTATCCAAGCAGTTTGGCGGAGTCCAGGCGTTGAGGGATGTGAGCTTTTCCGTCCAGGAAGGCCACATTCACGGCCTGGTGGGGGAAAACGGCGCCGGCAAGTCGACGCTGATCAAGATCTTGGACGGCGTCTACACCAGGGATAGCGGGGAGATTTACTTCCAGGGCAGTTCCTGGAACCCGGCGTCGCCGGCGGCGGCGCACCGAGCCGGCATTTCCGTCGTTCACCAGGAGCTTCCCCTCTGCCCCAACCTGACGATCGCCGAAAATGTGTTTCTCGG
>PKEU01000199.1 GCA_002919195.1 bacterium | reverse complement strand
CGGCCTCGACATCGGTGTCGATACCCAAGGCCATCCGTATGTCATCGAAGTCAACCGCCGGGACCTCAGGGTGCTCTTGCAAAGGAGCGGCCAGCCGCGAGCCTTTGAGGCGCTCTACAAAAATCCCATCGCCTACGCCCGCTACGTCCTGGAACACGGCATACGAAACGCGTCCTAAAAGCACGGACAGCCGCCCCGCCACCCCCGGCACGCGCCGGAAAAGCGAGCCGGCGCCCCACTACGCCACCACGATCCGTCCCGGTTGCCCGCTGGTAAGCTCCCCGATGATCGTCGCATCGTGCAGGCCTTCGTCTCTCAGGCGAGAGACCAAGACTTCGGCCTTCTCCTGCGGCAGCGCTAGCAGAAGACCGCCGGCCGTCTGGGCGTCGGCCAGCACCAGCCGCATCGCTTGGTCGATCGCCCCTTCCCACTCGACCACCGGTGCGACGTGGGCGAGATTTCTCTCAGTGCCTCCCGGCGCGTAGTCCGCCTCTGCGAGCTCGCGCGCCCCGGGAAGCAAGGGCACTTTTTCCGCGTACACCCGGGCGGAAAGTTTTGCGCCTTGCACCATCTCCCTGAGGTGCCCCAATAGGCCGAAACCCGTCACATCGGTGCAGGCGTGAATCTCCCCGACCTCTTTGGCGATCTCGGCGGCCCGGCGATTGAGCGTCGTCATCGCGCGGATGGCCGCGTCCACCGCCTCACGGGGAGCGGCGTCTTCTTTCATCGCCGTGGTGATGATGCCCGTCCCGATCGCCTTGGTCAAAACCAGGGCATCGCCGGGGCGGCCAGCGGCATTGGGCCACACCTCGTTTGGCTTGACAAAGCCGATGACGCACATGCCGTACTTGGGCTCCTGATCCTCGATGGTATGACCCCCTACCAGGCTGACGCCCGCCTCTTGGGCTACGTCATTTCCGCCCGCGAGGATCTCGCCCAGCACCGACATGGGCAGGAGCTTGGACGGAAAAGCCACGAGGTTGAGAGCGAAGACAGGCCTGCCGCCCATGGCGTACACGTCGCTCAGCGAGTTGGTCGCGGCGATCCGGCCAAAGGTGCGGGGATCGTCCACAACCGGCGTGAAAAAGTCCACCGTGGCGACGATCGCCAGCTCATCATTGACTTTGTACACCGCCGCGTCGTCCGCCGTCGTGGGACCAATGAGCACGTTAGGATCGACGATCGGCGGCAACAATTGAAGCGCTTGACCCAGAGCCTCTGGGTTCAGCTTGGATGCTCACCCACCGCAACTGGTGAGGCTCGTCAAACGGATCGCCTGCCCGCTCATCGCTCCCACCTCCTTTTGCGCACCGTCTTTCTCCTCTCACCAGGATAACGCATCGTCTCGTCCGCCTCAAGGCGCCGCCGAGCTGGCCTTTAGGAAAGCGGCACGAGTTTCAATTGCCAACCAGTTTTGAGGGTCGATTCCTAACACCTTCTTGCAACTTAAAGAGTAGTTGTGACTGAGTCGACAAAGGGAGGAGTGCTGCCGTGGCAAGGCGTCGCAGACGCAGATCCCTCAAACGGCCGTCGATTCGGACGGTATTTCAAACTTCGCCTTCACCTGCTTGGGAAAACTTTCGGAAAGTCGCCATCGTGCCGGCTAAAGATGAGGCCGAAACCGTCGGCGCGGTGGTCAAAGCGCTCTTAGGCGTGCCCGTGGACGAGGTGCTCGTGGTCGCCAACGGGTGCACCGACGACACGGCCAAAGTCGCCGCCGCTGCCGGAGCCCGGGTCCTTGAGATCGCCGAGACCTTGGGACACGACGTCGGCCGGGCGGTCGGCGCGAGCGTCGTCGACGCGGACATCTACCTGTTTACCGACGCCGACATCGTGCTCCCACCGCCCTATTTCGTCCCCTTTATCAACGCCGTCAGCCAAGGTGTCGACGTCGCCCTCAACGACCTCGATGCCATCGCCACCCCCAGGTCGCGCCTCCACATCGTTAACATTTGCAAGAAGTTCCTCAATACGGCGATAGGGCTCGAGCAACTGGGCATCAACTCGCTGACCGCCATCCCCCACGCGCTCAGCCGGAGGGCCGTCAGGGCAATCGGAGCCCAAAACCTCGCGGTGCCCCCCCGGGCCATGGTCCTGGCTCATAAAGCAGGCCTCGTGATGGAAGGAGTGGCCAGCGTCAACGTCAACACGCTCAACCGCGTGCGCCCATGGATCCATCCGCCGGGTTTGGGACCGATGGACGAATTGATCATCGGCGATCATCTGGAGGCCCTCGCCGAGATCGTCAAAGCGGACGGACCCCGGGCGAGATTTCGCGATGTCAACCGCGTCCGCGGCCGCTCGCTCCAGCGCGCAATCGTCGAAACGGCCCGGCTGTAACGCTGTGCCCGCAAAAGTCGAGACCGTGGCTTTCAAAGGTCCACCACGCCGTTTGTGCGCCGAACCTCCATCAAGGCCGCGTACTTGGTTCCATCAGGGGTGATGATCATGGTGACTCCCGACGTGCCTCCCCAGGACACGAAGCCTGCATACGACCTCGGCTTCGATTTGGGATACAACGAAGGTTACGACGCCGGCTACAGCGCGGGCTACAGCCGAGGGTACACCACCGGGTACAACCAGGGTTACGACGACGGGTTCCGCAACTCATGGGACGCTGCCTATGACGAGGGTTACGACACCAGTTACAACGTCGGCTACTACCGCGGCTTTAAGATCGGCTACCTCGACGGCGCGGGAGAGATCGGCAAAGTCGCCGCCGAGCAGGCTGTAACGCCGCTCTTACCCGAAAACCACATCCTCCCCCAGTACTCGGTGGTGGAGTTGATCCGCCGCGGCCTTGAAACGTGCCGAGGGGAGTTGGTCCCCTTGCTTTCGGGGCGCCAGGTCGCCAAGCGGATGCAGCGGGCTTTGAAATCCCGCAAGCCTTTGTCGATCGTCCGCCTGGGCGACGGAGAAGCCCTGGTCCTGGCCCAGGAGGTGGTCCTCGACATTGCCACGATCCAAAGGAGGGCGCCTTGGCTCGCTGCGGCCGGGGTGCAGGTGCCCGATCCCCGCGCCCAAGCATCGCTTAAAGAAGCCATCCTGCGGGCCGACATCGTCGGCGTGCCGACGAGCCGGGTCCACAATCATCAACCACTTTTGTTTCAGGCCTTTGAAGCGCTCAAGGTGGATTGGCGCCGGTTGACGCTCACCCACGCCATCATTAATTACATGCTGCAAAAAGAGGGCTGGCTCCGGCACGTCGTGCAAGACTATGCGATCCTCCTGGTCGGCAACCAAGCGGAAGCCCTTGAGCCCGTGCTCGCGGAGGCGGGCGTCAACGTCAGCGGCGCCGTGACCCCGGTGAGGGGCGTCGGCGACGTGGAGCGCGTCTTAGAGGAGGTGCGCCAGCATCGTTTTGACGTAGCTTTCGTGGCCGCGGGCGTCCCGGCCGTCATCCTTTGCCAGCGGATCGCCGCGGAAATGGGCAAGGTGGCGTTGGATTTCGGCCATCTTGCCGACGAGCTGATCCACAGGCAAGCCCACTGGTAGTGTGCGGCTTTCCCCTTGTTGACGTTGGTCTTCGATTTTTCCACTCCAGCCACGAGGAGCGAAACGAGTGATCAAGATCCTCTACCTTTCCCGTGACGAATCCCGGTGGGTTTTTCGCGGCCCCCATTATTTCCAGCAGCAACTGGCCAAAGCGGCAACGGTGCATTTTGTGCGGCGGTCGGAATCGATCCGGACGATCCTCCGCCAAACCCCCTTCCGCCCCGACATCATCATGCTCCATATGCAGCCGCTCACCAAGGCTTTGGAAATCTCCGGCCTGGACGAGATTGCCATCCCCAAGGCCATCTACATTGAGGATGTCCACTACCGACCGCAAGAGCTGGTCAACTTCGTGTTAACCAACGACATCCACGCCGTCTTCTGCCCTTACCGGGAGCACTTCCACAACTACCTGCACCAGATCGCCGACCGGTTTGAATGGCTCCCCCACAGCGTCAATCCCGACGTTTTTCGCGACTGGCGGCTGCCCAAAGAGATCGACCTGCTGCTGATGGGCCAGGTGGTGCCGATGTACTACCCTGTGCGCCAGGCGATGCTCGAGCGTTTTCGTAACCGAAAAGGCTTTGTTTACCACGGTCACCCCGGCTATGTGGACATCGCCGACGACGACCCCCGGTATTACGTCGGCGTACGCTACGCCCAAGAGATCAGCCGCTCCAAGATCTTTTTGACGTGCGGCAGCCGGTGGCGGCTACCTTTAGCCAAGTACTTCGAAGCTCCGGCGTGCAGGAGCTTGCTCCTGGCTCCGGGCGGCCCCGACCTTGCCGCATTGGGTTTTCGGGACGGCGAGACCTACGTCGAATGCACGCAGGACGACTTCGAAGAAAAGGCCTTGGAGCTCCTGAAAGACCCCGGCACGAGGGAGCGCATCACTCAAAGAGGTCACGAGATGGTGATGGAGCGCCACACGACCCGCGTCCGTGTCCGGGAGTTTCTCGCCGCCGTGGAGAGGTATGTCTGATGGAGCGGCAAGCCTCGATGCGCATCCTCTACGTGGGCTGGGTCGGCTACGGCAACCTTGGCGACGATCTTTGCCGCGACCTCTTTATCCACCACGTGCGAGAATCTCT
>PKEU01000101.1 GCA_002919195.1 bacterium | reverse complement strand
GAGTCCGTCGCCCACGCTTTTCTCTTTCTGGCGTCAAAGATGGCCAGTTACATGACCGGCTCCGTGTTGGTTGTCGACGGCGGCTGTAGTTTGTATCCCATGGATGAATGAGCTCTACGCTCGGATGGATGAGCTCAGGCAAAGACGGTGAGCCTACGCGCCCGGGGTAAACGCGGATCTCGCCGTCCGAAGAGTGCCTCGGAAGTCGACCGCAGAAGCGTTTGGCCCTTTCTGCCGCCGCATGTATGAGCGAAATGCCTGCTCAGACGGGGTACAGGTTTTTCCGGCGAGGCACTTCGGGGGCGACGCGTTTCTTGGGAGCACTTATCGGACGGGGTGAACGGCTCAAATCGAACGGTTCAATCCTCTGCGAATGCCGACTGGTGTTTCACAGGGTTTTTCGTGCGGATGACTTCGAATATGGTTCCCGAATGGGCTGGTCCCTTGACCCTACGAGCCACGCCCCCTCGACCTACTCCCCATGTGAAGGATGCGCGAAAGGCGGCAAGAACCCTCATCATAGAACTTAGAAATCCTTGCCCGAAGCGAGGAGAGTTCTTGGACGGCGCGACGAACTCGGATCACGCGACGACTGCATCGCCCTTTGCTGGTCTCAGACCACGTGGGTCACTTGGCCCGAGTGCATGAAGGTCACTGAAATGCCTGAAGTCGCGTTGCCGTCGGATGAATGTTGCCTTTTGCGGACATGATCCAAGCCCTTCACGGAAACTCGACTTTAGCTCGGATCACCCAGGTCTAACGTGGATTACCCGGCTCCACCGCAGAGAAGCCAGTTTTCAGCACGGGTTCCCGGAACGCTCACGGATGATCCGGGCCGAAAACGGGTAATGTCCGTCTTTCGTAATCCACTTCGAGGAAGCTTGCTTGGAGGTTGGCGACGGTGCAACAGTCTGAGCGGGCAGATGTTGCGAAACAACTCGATCTCAGCGGAATCTGGCGTTTTCAACTCGATCCGGACGATGTCGGAGTGAAAGAAGGTTGGTGGCAGCGGGCATTGCCAGACACGATCTCGCTGCCGGGCTCTCTTCAAGCGCAAGGGTACGGCAATGACGTCACCCTTGACACCCCGTGGGTGGGCCTCGTACGAGAGCCCGAATGGTACAAAGACCCGCGGTACGCCCCTTATCAGCCCGAGGCGGGCTTGCGCTTTCCTTTTTGGTTGCAACCGGAGAAGCACTATGTGGGACCCGCCTGGTACCAGCGACAGGTAACGGTGCCTGAGGAATGGGCGGGAAGGCGGATCAAGCTCGTCCTTGAACGGGTCCACTGGGAAAGTCGGGTCTGGGTCGACGACGCGGAGATCGGCTCCGCGGACAGCCTCGCAACGGCGCACCAATATGATCTAACCCCGCATCTTTCGCCTGGAGAACACACCATCACAATCCGTGTCGACAACCGCATGGTGGTCGACGTCGGCGAAAACGCTCACAGCGTTTCGGATCATACCCAGACGAATTGGAACGGTATCATCGGCACGCTCGCACTGCAGGCTTTCGACCCTGTTTGGATTGCTGACATTCAGATTTTCCCCGATGTGGCCCAGCGGAGCGCTCGGGTCGTGATTCAACTAGCCAACGAAACGGGGGAGGCCGTCGAGGGCGAGCTTCATCTGGCGGCTCGCAGTTACAACACGCCTTCATCCCACACCCCCGCGCCGAAACGCGTGCCTTTCACCCTCGATGGCAACAGGGCGGAGTACGAGGTCGTCTACGAGTTGGGGCCCGATGCCCAGCTGTGGGACGAATTTCACCCGGCGCTGTACCGGCTGACGGTGACAGTGGCGGCTCAAGCCAGGGCGGCGGCCTCTCAAGCCCCGCACGACGCGCAAGTCCTGCAAGCCTCGCAAGCTTTGCAAGCCTCTCAAACCCCGCAACTCCGAGGACTGCGAACCCCGCACGACGCGCTCGCCGGACAAGAACCGCAAGCCTCGCGTGCCCCGCAAGACCCGCAAGACCCGCAAGAGCCGCAAGAGCCGCAAGAGCCGCATGCCCCACATGTGCCGCACGCCCTGCAAGCCGGGCAAGACCCCCGAGCTTCGCACGCCCCGCACCACCCGCACCAGCCGCACCAGCCGCAAGCCCCTTCATCCCCACAGTTCACTGATACACGGGAAGTCACCTTTGGCTTGCGGGAGTTCACGACCCAAGGGACGCAATTTGTGATCAACGGCCGGAAGACGTTTTTGCGGGGTACCCTCGAGTGCGCCATCTTTCCTCTCACGGGCTATCCGGCTACCGATGTGGCGTCGTGGCGGCGCATTATGAAGGTCATCAAAGCGCACGGGCTCAACCACATTCGGTTCCACTCGTGGTGCCCGCCCGAGGCGGCCTTTGTGGCGGCCGACGAAGAAGGCGTCTACTTCCAGGTCGAATGCGGTCTCTGGGCCACCTTCGGCAAGGAGAACGGCGTGGAGGAGTGGCTTGAGCGCGAGACGGAACGGATCGTGCGCGCCTTTGGCAACCATCCCTCCTTTGTCATGCTGGCGCACGGCAACGAACCCCACGGAGACCACGTCGGCTTTCTCAAAAACTGGGTCAACAAGTGGCAGGCGAAAGATCGCCGCCGCCTTTACACGTCAGGGGCCGGCTGGCCCGTGATCCCCGAGAGTGATTATCACAGCATGTACGAGCCCCGTATCCAGCGGTGGGGTGAAGAGCTCAAGTCCCGCATCAACGCCCAGCCTCCAGCCACGACCGCGGATTACTCCGCCTGGGTGGAGAAGTACGACGCTCCCATCGTGAGCCACGAAATCGGCCAGTGGTGCGCCTATCCCAACTTCGCCGAGATCGAGAAATACACTGGTTTTCTCAAGGCGAAAAACTTTGAACTCTTCCGGGAATCGCTGGCAGCGCACCACATGGGCGACCAGGCCAACGATTTTCTGATGGCTTCGGGCAAGTTGCAAACGATCTGCTATAAGGAGGACATCGAATCGGCCCTGCGCACCCCCGGGTTTGGCGGTTTTCAACTCCTCGACCTGCACGACTTCCCCGGGCAGGGAACGGCGCTCGTCGGCGTGGTGGACGCTTTTTGGGAGCCGAAAGGGTATGTAACCGCCGGAGAGTTTCGCCGCTTTTGCAACAGCACCGTGCTGCTCGCCCGCCTGGAACGCCGCATCTTCACCCAATCGCAGCCTTTTTTCGCGGCTTTGGAGATCGCACACTTCGGCCTGGCGCCGCTCGAGGACGCCATCGTGATGTGGCGGCTGTTGGACGACCGGGGCAAGGGCGTGCGCATGGGCAAGCTGGGGCCGATTGATATTCCGATCGGAAACGGGATTCGGCTTGGCGACGTGCGTTTTGATTGGGCCGGCCTGCCCACCGCTCGCCGGTACCGTCTCGAAGTGTACCTCGAAGGGCACGACATCGCCAACGATTGGGACGTGTGGCTGTTTCCCGATCACCTACCGACGGAGGCGCCTGCCGGCGTGAGCGTCGTCCAGTCGCTGGACGAAACCACCTTGGCTCGCCTCGCCGCCGGAGAAAAGGTGCTGTTGCTGGTCGATCCGGCCAAGGTAAAGACCCGGTCGCAAATCGGTTTTTCGCCAGTCTTTTGGAACACGGCGTGGACCGAAAACCAGGCGCCGCACACGCTAGGGATCTTGTGTGACCCCGACCACCCTGCGTTCCGGCACTTCCCAACGGATTTCCACACCAACTGGCAATGGTGGGAACTCCTCCACAACGCCGCAGCCATGGAGCTCGAGGCCCTGCCGCCTCAGCTTCGGCCGATCGTGCAGCCCATCGACACGTGGTTCCGCAACCTGCGGCTGGGCCTATTGTTTGAGGCCCGAGTGGCCGGAGGGAAGCTTATGGTCTGCAGTATGGACCTCGGCACCGACCTCGACCAGCGGCCCGTCGCCCGCCAGATGCGCTATAGCCTCCTCCGGTACATGGCGAGCGACGAGTTTAGCCCGACCGTTACCGTAGATCCTGCTACGCTACAGACTCTGTGGGAGTAGCGTTGAGTGCGGCGACCGTCTGCCGCTCCGACTCAGGGGCCAATGCCGCTGCGACTCAGGGGCCGACAAAGCGGCGCAAGTGAGCTACGATTTCCTAGCCAAGATGCGTGTTGCCAGGCAATAGTGGCTGCTCGTTCCGCCTCAGAGTGTTGGCTTTTACCCCGCCGCAGCGGCTTTTTGATATCGCAAGCCGCTGCGGTTGAGAAACCGGATGGTTTCCTTAAAGCCCCGCAGCGCCCTTAACGGCAACAGGGCGCCCACTTTCCGCAGCATCCCGGTGAGCGTAAGATCCTCAGCGTGCACCACCACAAGGTGCACGTTTCTTTCTTTACAAATCCGCTGCTTGAGCTTGTCCCTCTTTCGCTGCGCAGCCACCTCTTGCTTCGTGAAGCGCCCCGTCGCCACATAGTGCTGTTTCCCATTAAACTCAAACGCCACCCGGTGCACGGGATAATACCGGTCAAGCTCCATCCTCTCGCCACTCGCCGGATTCACAAGAAACTCCGGCCGGGCCCCGTCCTCGCTTTCAGTGGAGTCCACAATAAGTGAAAGGAAGGAGCGCATTAACGCCTCGCCGAGGTAGCCGGCCCGTTCCAGACTCGCTTCCACCTCCTGTT
>PKEU01000134.1 GCA_002919195.1 bacterium | reverse complement strand
CGTGGGAGCTGATGCAAGACGGGATCCCGGTGACGCTGATCACCGATAACATGGCGGGCTACGCGATGCGGGCAGGGAGGGTACAGGTCGCCATCGTCGGCGCCGATCGCGTTGCGGCCAACGGCGACGTTGTCAACAAGATCGGCACGTATTCGATCGCTCTCCTTTGCAGAGCTCACGGGATTCCCTTTTATGTAGCGGCGCCTCTATCGACCATCGATCTCAACGTCGACTCGGGAGACGACGTGACGATCGAAGAGCGCGATCCCCGAGAGGTGACCCACATCTTTGGGGTGCCGATTGCTCCCGAAGGCGTGGAGGTGCTCAATCCGGCCTTTGATGTGACGCCGGCCGAGTACGTGGCTGGCATCATCACGGAGAAGGGCATCGTCCGTCCTCCGTATCGGGAAAACCTGCGCCGGCTGTTTGAAAACGGGTAGGAGCCGCGGGTGGAGCGAGGGTCGATGGAATCAATTCAGGCGGGATCAATGCCTACGGACCGTGGCCTGAGCGTTTTTCCCCGTTTCATCGCACTTTTGGCCGGCGTTTTTGTCGCGGTGCTGCTCAGCGGTGGGGTGGGGCTCGAGGGCCGGGCACTGGCTTTCGTCGTCCCCAGCGACCCGACGGTGGGTGCGGGCAGTGAGTGGATGTATGTGTCCAATTTGGGGACCGTCCATGTGCGCATGCTCGAGCGAACGCGGCTTGGGCCGGGGGAGGAGTTGTATCGCTGGGATCTGCGGGTCTCGGGCCTTCGATACGACGAGACGCTCCTGCTTACGGCAGACGCACTGGGCGCCGTAAGGCGGGAGCTTTCGGGCTTTGGCCTACTTAAGCAGAGTTTTTCCTTCGAGGGCGACCCGGAGCTGATCCTCATCGCCGACCTGGATGTGGGAGCCGAGTGGACGTGGGAGGGCCAGGTGCGAAAAGGCAACCAAAGCCGGGAGGCTAAGGCTTGGGGGAAGGTCCTGGCCCGGCAAAAGATCACGGTTCCGGCCGGCGAGTTTGATGTGTTTCATATCCGCCTGGTACGGGAGGACGGTTTTGGCACCCTGCAACACATTGATTTGTGGTTCAATCCGCTGGTGGGTCCGATCAAGGCTGTCGGCGACCTTCAGTGGAGCGGGTTGATTGGGTTCGTCCAGCAATTGGTAGGTCTCAGGCGCTTAGAGGTCGAACTCATAGAGTACTCCATCAAGTCGATCGACGGTGCCAGCTCTGAGGTTCACGCTGGCGCCGCTTCTGAGGCTGAAGATGCGTCGCCCGACGTTCTCGCCGAGGGCCGGTAGACGCCCGCGACTCGCAGGAGACGGACGGTAGAGGCAAGCGGCGTGGTTTCGGGCGCGGCGCGTCCGGCCTTCCGACCGCATGTACCTGGTAGAAATTGTCAGCGACTAGAGGTTACAATGGGGATGGGCGGTTTCAACGCCCGGCCCGTCTGTGGGTCAAGAACGCAGGCATGGTAAACGAGGTGAGTCGGGTGGCGATTGTGGCAGTGAGCGTGGCACCGCTTGGAACGGGGAGCACCAGCGTCAGCCGGTACGTGGCGGCGGCGGAGCGGGTCTTGCGGGAAGACGGGAGGGTACGCTACCGTCTCGATCCGATGTTTACCACCCTTGAGGGGGATCTGGCAACCATCTTTGAGATCATCCTCAAGATGCACGAGGCCGTGGCTCAGGAGGGCGCGCAGAGAATCAGCACGGTGATCAAGATCGACGACCGGAGAGACAAGCAAGCCCCGATGGAACGGAAGGTGGAGGTGGTGGAAGCGATTTTGGCGCAAGAGACGGGGGATGCGGGCAAGAGAGAGTCACGGTGAGAATTGTTTTCTCTGGTTTCTCGTCTTAAGCGGCTCCACTGTAAGGTGGTAAGCTCTGGGAGCCAAGCTGTGTGACGCCGGGGTGGGGAAAGAGCTGGAAGGAGGATCGAAATGCGGTCGAGAGTGACAACCAAAGGGATCGTCTTGAGCCTGGCCGGCGCCTTGCTCGCCAGTCTGCTCATGGCAGCGGGAGCCTTAGCCGAAGAGGTGTACGTCGATGTTGTCATCAACGGGCGCCGGCTTTATCAAGCGGGCCTCGTGCACGGGGATCGGACCTACGTGCGCCTAGCTGATGTGGCAGATGTCTTGGATGGCGAGTTGATCTACGATCCTGACTTGAAGGTCGCGTTTGTCAACACGGGTCGTTATCGTTCGCTGAACTGGCGGAACCTAATCCAGCTCAATCCGAAGTTGCAAGGGTACCAGCCCATGTCGCCGTTTGAAGCCGGGGCGGGGGTTCATTGGGGCGCGCCGGGGCCGCACTTGACGGTCGTGACCACTCCGGCCGGCGTCGTGACGGGCTTTGAACTCACTGTGGCCGAGTCGCAGACAGAGCATCGCCCTTGGTTTGACCAGGAAAATCCGATCGAGCTTCCCAGCGGTCAGAAGGGATATTCCCAGTTGATCTACGTGATTCATCCCGATCTGATCCGGCTCGGCGGCGCGACGGTCGTCGCATTTAATGGGTTGCCGCTCCGCGTGGCGCCCAGCGCGATCCTCTGGTATGAAGACGAGCTCTATGTCCGGCTGAGAGATCTCGCGGTCGCGACGGGCGGCGGGGTCGGCTGGGATGTAGGGATGCGGGTGGCTTCGGCCAAGGTGGTTCCCGGCGCCGAACTGACCTTTGACAAGCTTGTCTTCTTGAATCCCGCGATCCGGACCTACTATACCCGGCAGTCGCCGCACTTGCCAGGATTGGGTTACCGTTACGGAGCGCTGGGACCCTCGGTTTTTGTTGGCATGAGCGATAACGGGGAAAACCTGATGCCCCACGACTTAGTGGTCAACGCGTTTGAAGTCGTGTTGGCGGACGGCCAGGCCGCGTGGATGCCCTGGTTTGACCAGGAGGAGGGCGTCCTGGAAGACGTTGGGGGTGTGCCGTCGTACACCCAGCGGATTTACTTGGTGCCGCCGGAGTCCATCCAATGAGCGGCTGGGATCAACCCGGCGGGCGAGTGGGCGGATTTCGCTCACCGGCAGTGTCGGCGTGAGGCTCTTCGTGGAGCTCTTTCGTTAACTCCTTTTCGAGCCGGAGAAGTTCGTGGTGGAGCTTGAGCAGCTGGTTCCAAAGCTTGGGCTCCACACGCTCTGTTTCGGGCGGCGGTTCTTCCCTGAAGGGGGTGGATCCGCCGTTTTCTTTTCTTAGCGCGCTTTGTGGAGCGCCTTGCGTGGAGGAGTTTTCCACGACGGCGCTTTGGGCGGCGTCCTGGGCGGAGAGCTGTTGGGCGCGGTCCGCTCTCTTGGTGGTGGGTCCGCCTCTCTTCGCTCTCGGTCTGTTTCGTTGAGTGTTGGTACGGCGCGCAGGTGCGCCGGACGTGTCCACCCGAGACGTCGGGGCACCTGCTTCCCGCGCGACTTTCCCTTTCTCCATTTCCCCAGAGTCCCCAGCTTCCCCGGTGTCTCCAGCGCCCCCCGTTCCCCCAGCATCCTTGGTATCCTCGGTGCCCGAGTGCTTTACCCCTTCGGCTTTTTTGGCTCCCGGACTCCTGCCGTTTCCAGGGGATTTCACGAGGCTCCGGGTGACGAGAGCCTCCAGGACTGCTTGGGGTTGGCCGGTGACGACAAAAACCTCTTGCACGGCGAGCTTGGAACGACCGAGGAGTTTGAGCCCGGTCTCTGTTTGATACTGGAAAAAGAGGCCGGTCTCTCCCGTCCTCGAACGTTGGTTGATTCTTCCAGGAATGATGCTGTTGACTTCGGGCAGCTCGGCGATGGAGGTCAACAGAGGGAGGAGGCCTTCAATGATGGTGTGTTCGCGTTTGACTTTCCCTTGGCGATAACGATGCTGTGCCATACTAGACATGCTTCCCTATGAAAGCGGACAACTCCTCGCGCTGGATGACGCTGTAAGGCGCCCCCGCTTGCGATGTGCCAACCTGCTTCCGCCGCAAAAAGGGATGGTTGGACCCTCGTAGAAAACTGGTAGCATTACGGCGCGGGTTGGTCCCCGCAGTGAGACGGTGAGCCTAACGGAGGAGATCTCATGGCGCAAAACGGCACGGCCAGGAGGCTTCCGACTCGGGAGGAGATTCCTGAGGAAGCGAAGTGGCGTTTGGATCACATCTATTCGACTGACGAGGCCTGGGAGGAGGAATTTCAGCAGTTAAAAAAAGCCGTGGACCAGGCCGGCCGCTACAAAGGGCGTGTCGGCGAGTCGGCGCTGACGCTCCTTGAGGCGCTTCGGATGCAAGACGAAATCTACAACCTGCTGGAGCGGGTGCTGCAGTATGCCATGATGCGCCGCGACGAGGAAAGCACCAATGCCCGTTACCAGGCCATGTCCCAGAGGGCGTTAGCCCTCTACTCCCAGGTGGGAAGCGCTTTGGCGTATCTGGTGCCGGAGGTCTTGGCAGTTCCTGAGGAGACGCTCTGGCGGTACGTGGAAGAGGAGTCTGGCCTGCAGGTCTACCGCCACTACCTGGAGGATCTCCTCCGCAGCCGGCCGCACGTCCTGTCGCCCCGGGAGGAGCAGATCCTCGCCGAGGTTGGCGAGTTTGCCCGGGCGCCCGAGATCATCTTTGACATGCTCAACGAAGCGGATATGAAGTTTGGAACGATCCGGGACGAAAGCGGCGAGG
>PKEU01000135.1 GCA_002919195.1 bacterium | reverse complement strand
CAGATAGCTCAGCTGGTCAGAGCGCCACGCTCACATCGTGGAGGCCGGGGGTTCGAGTCCCTCTCTGCCCACCAGCAAGAGCCCTCCCGGAGTTCGTTTCCGGATGGGCTCTTTTTTGTCAACGCTCACCCAGGTGAAGCCGGTTGCCCTGGAAGACCGCGACCTCGCCGCGCTCATGGCAGCCGTCGGCGAACGCAGCGCCCTCTCGGGCGGGTTCCGAGAGGGCGCCTCTTTCGTTGAAAGCGGACCGTCGTTACCTTGCCTAATACTTCGTCACGCCACCGGGTAGCGCGTTTTGCCCAGTGTGATCTCCCGAATCTTCTCCAACGGAACTTTAGGCCGGCGGTCAAAGGTTAGAAGGCCGTTGATCTCCTGCTCCACGTCAGTGAGCTGGGTGTAGCAAAACCCCTGGACCTCCTTGCACGCGTAGATCGCGCCGGTCAGGTTCGCGTAAGAGTTGAGGAGCGCTTCGGGCGAATCGACGCCGGCGTAACCCCATCCTTCCCAATCCGAAGCCTTGTAAGCGACGCCGCCGTACTCGGTGATGAGGACGGGCCGGTCGAGGAGATCATTCCACATCGGCCGGCGACCGCCGGGCCGGATCGTGGCGATAGCCCGGGCCACGTCGCTCCAGCGTTGGTAAAAACGCCTGTGATCTTGGTCGTAGTCGTGGATGGTCAAGAGGTCGGAGACCGTGTGCTCCCAACCGTCGTTGGAAATGACCAGACGGGTGGGATCGAGCGACTTGGTGAGGTAGTACATGGCTGTGGCGTGGTCCCGCTGGCGGGGGTCGCCTTCCATATTGGTCACGCCCCAGCTCTCGTTGATGGGCACCCAGCAGATGATCGAAGGATGGTTGTAATCGCGCTCCACCACTTCGATCCACTCCCGGGTGAACTTCGCGGCGTAGGCCGGCGAGTATTGGTACGCGTTGGCCATCTCGCCCCAAACCAGAAATCCCAGCTTGTCGGCCCAGTAGAGGTACCGGGGGTCCTCTACCTTTTGGTGTTTGCGCGCCCCGTTGAAGCCCATTTCTTTGGCCAGCTCAATGTCCTTCTTGAGAGCCTCGTCGCTAGGCGCCGTCAGGATGCCGTCGGGCCAATACCCTTGGTCGAGGACCAGGCGCATGTAGAGGGGGCGGTTGTTGAGGTAGACCCGCCCGTTTTCGGTATGGATCTTGCGCATGCCGAAGTAGCTCGTCACCTTGTCAAAAAGCTCGCCGCTACGGCTTTTGACCTTAAGCTCGATGTCGTAAAGATGAGGGTGGTCCGGCGACCAATACGCCGCATATTGGAACGAATGCCCGCCGTAGTTGATGGGGATGCTCCGCCGTATGCGCCGTGTCTTGGACGGGCCAAGTGCGGCTCCCGTCACCGAGAAGGTGTCTTGTATAAACGTGTGTCCTTCAAACGAGATCGCGACCTCGACCTGGGTGTCGTCGTCAGCCCCCATCACCTCGACTTCAAGGTGAAGTTCGTCGCGGTCGACGTCGGGGGTCATCTTGAGCGAATGGAGGTGCGTGGGGCTTACCGGCTCAAGCCAAACCGTCTGCCAGATGCCCGTGGTCGGCGTGTACCAAATGCCTTCTGACGTGGTCTTCCAATACTGCTTGCCCCGGGGAAGCTCGAGATCATTCATGTCGTCCTCGGCCCGGACGACCACCGTATTTTGGCCGGGACGGACCCACTGCGTCACGTCAAAGGTGAAGGGTGTGTGCCCGCCCTCGTGGGAACCAATGTAGTGGCCGTTGACCCAAACCTTGGCAGCGTAATCGACCGCGCCAAAGTGCAGTAGCCATCGCACCGGCCGGCCCTCGTCAGGAAGCTCAAAGGCGCGGCGGTACCAGACGATCTCGTGCACCTCCTTGCTTCCGATGCCGCTAAGCGAGCTTTGATAGGCGAAGGGAACGATGATCGTGCGGTCAAAGGGCGCGTCGGGCCTCTTGTGCCACTCCTGGCTTTCGCCGACATCATCGTCATCAAAGGCGAACTCCCAAGGGCCGTTGAGATTGAGCCACTTGTCCCGGACAAACTGGGGGCGCGGGTACTCGGGGCGTGGAATCGCGTGAGGAAAGTCCAACGACACAGCCATCGTCCTCCTGGATTGTGCTGCAGCTTGGCAAGCTGTCCGTGAGCTAGTTCGTGAAGACGAGGCACCGTCCTGCTCGAGGCGCCCTTGACGCGCAAGTTGCTCAGAGCTATACTCAACCTTGACGAAGGGGAGTAGCACATCGACTCTACGGTCGTCATTACGGTCGACAGCGACCCGGACGTAGGGCGGGAGATCTTTCCCGATGCGAGACCTTCGCAGGCCAAAAGGCCCGCGAGGGTTTTTTTGTGCCTGCTAGAAATTTCCGGTCGGGGAACGACCAGAAACGGAGTGGATCCGCTTGGGAAATGTAAGCACTGTGGTCTGGGTACTGTTTAACCTCGGAGTCCTTTTCATGCTCGCCCTCGATCTTGGCGTCTTTCACCGGCAGGCCCACCGTGTGAGCGTGAAAGAGGCCGCCGGGTGGAGCATCTTTTGGATCGTGCTCGCCCTCATCTTCAACGTGGTCGTATACTTCTGGATGGGCAGCCAGGCCGCGACAGAGTATCTCACAGGGTACTTGATCGAAAAGTCGCTCAGCGTCGATAATCTCTTTGTTTTTGCCCTGATCTTCAGCTACTTCCGAGTACCCCATACGTACCAGCACCGCGTGCTCTTTTGGGGCGTCTTAGGCGCTCTGGTGATGCGGGGTACGCTAATTCTCGTTGGGACGAGCTTGATCGCCAGGTTCCACTGGATCTTTTATGTGTTTGGCGCTTTGCTGCTGGCTTCGGGTTATCGCATGCTCCGGCACGATAAAGAGCAAGACGAGTTTGACCCTGAGAAAAACATCGTCGTCAGGATGGTCCGCAAGATCATCCCGGTCACCGGGGACTACGACGGGCAGCGCCTTTTTACCCGGCAAAACGGCTTGTTGAAAGCGACACCGCTCTTTATCGTGCTCCTTGTCGTCGAGTCAACCGACCTTGTGTTCGCAGTGGACTCCATCCCAGCGATCTTTGCGATCACTCAGGATCCCTTCATCGTTTACACCAGCAACGTCTTTGCCATCTTGGGGCTGCGCTCGCTCTACTTCTTGCTTTCGCACGTCCTCGACCGGTTTCGCTATCTTGGGACTGGGCTTGCGATCATCCTGATGTTCATCGGCTTAAAGATGCTGATCATGGATTTCGTCCATATCCCGGTGACGGTGTCCTTGGCTGTGGTCTTGATTGTCGTCTCGGCATCCATCGCCCTCTCGCTGTGGGCGAGCGCCCGTGAAGCCCAGGAGGCGTAGGCCCAATGCGGCTGACCGGGTGGCGTGGGATATCAAGTTTGCCGCGGGGCAGGTCGGTTGGACGAGGAAGCGCCCCCGATGAGCCGCCGCTGGGCTCGCAGGTAGGCCGAAAGTACCTTATCGAAATCGCGGGAGACGGCTTGAACGCGAAGGTCGCGGTGGTCGCCGCCCGCGGCATCGAGAGCAGCATAGAGCTGGAGCCGGATCCGCTCCATTTCGCGGCGTAATTCGGCCAACGGGTCCTTGGAGGCGGGGGGCATCAGTTCACCTGCCTTTGGACGGGTTGCTCGTGGCCTCCGTTGGGTCAGTGGCCTCCATTATGAAGGATGCCGGGTCGAGTAAGTGTAACTCCCATCACACGAGCTCTTGACGGCGTTCGAAAATCTTTGTGGGTGAGACGGATGAGAAAAGGGATCCGCACGCTGCTCGTAGCCGTCGTAACGACGTTGCTCTTTGCCTTGCCAGCCACGGCCGGCGACTCGTTGTTGTGGGTGGGAATCGAGGAAGGTGGGCCCATCGGGGGAGCGTTTCACGAAGTCCTGGGCCCGGTCGGCTTCATTTTTCAAAGCGGGGAGAAAAAAAGGCCGTCGCCTGACCCGAGCCAGTCAATTACGCCGATCCAAGAGACAGAGACACTTTTGGCCGCCTTTTACGGGCGCAGCTTTGGGCCTCTGAGCGCCGGGGTAGGCGCAGCTCATTTCGTGAGGAGTGAATGGGGCAGTCAACTTCTTGACAGGGACGGCGATGGCCAACAGGAACCTACGCCCATCCCCGTATCGCGAACGAGCGAGACGAGCCCTGCGGCGATTGTCCGGGCGGCCTTAAAGAGGGAGCTCATCAGTGGGGCGGCGCAGGCGCTCGTCACCTCCGAGGGTGTGGTCTGGTCGATCCAAGCGGGGCTCGCCGCGGATCGCTGGCGCGTCGGCGTCGGATACCAGCGAGGACCCACCAGCGACTGGTGGAGCGGCCCGTTGGTCTTTGTGGGGGCAAGCTGGTGAGAACAACCTCTTCTGAGGATCCAAGCGGCAGAAGGGGAAAGCCCGTAACCTGGAAGACCTCAGGCTACGGGCTTTCACTGTTTCCAATGGAGCTGGCGATCGGACTCGAACCGATGACCTGCTCATTACGAGTGAGCCGCTCTACCGACTGAGCTACGCCAGCGCCCAAGATAAAGCCCCCATCAGCCTGCCAGAGGCGATGGGCAAAAGAATGGAGCGGATGACGGGACTTGAACCCGCGACCCTCAGCTTGGGAAGCTGATGCTCTACCAACTGAGCTACATCCGCCCG
>PKEU01000063.1 GCA_002919195.1 bacterium | reverse complement strand
CTCACGTGCGCCTATAGCTCAGAGGATAGAGCGCCGGCCTCCGGAGCCGGGTGCGCAGGTTCGAGTCCTGCTAGGCGCACCATTTTTTATGCCTCGGGCTGCATAAGGGTCAGACCCCCGGGGCAACATGGAAGTGCTGGCGCGCGATGCGACCGGTGAGGGCCGCAAAGACCACGGAGGGTGCGGCCCTCATTTTGTTTGTTGTTTTGGCCTGCAACATCGGGCGAAATACTTTGACAGGCTTTTCGCGGGTTTGGTATAATCGATGCGATCGTTTGGAGTTGGCGTTCCGGGATCGGACAGCGGGGTGAGTTGCCTTTGGCGATCCGAATGGACTTCGTCGCGCCCCGGCCTTTTAGGGATCGGGCCGACGTCAAGATCGTCTGGAAAGGCAAACGCATTGCCAAACTAATCTTTCCATCGGGAAAAGTCGTCGAGTTTGACGAACCGCTCGAGGTCGAGGAAAAGGGAATGCCTCCTGCCTCCTCCGAGTCCGGAAAGTGACGGGCGTCGACTTGACAACGATTCTCTGAATCCCATCGTTTTCGATGAATTTTGAAAGAACAGCAGATGACGGCGCTCACAAAGGGGCGCTTTTTTCTTTTTTGATTTTCGTCACGCCGGGGTGAAGCGCACGCCGGGGCGCAGGGAAGAGCTGGCGCCGGGGCGAAACTGGACGCCATGGATGTCGCAAGGAGCGTTCGCGCATGAAGGTTGTGATTGCTCCCGATTCCTTTAAAGGAAGTCTTCCTGCCCAAGAAGTGGCTTCGGCCATCGCCGCTGGCATCCGGGCAGTGTGGCCCGATGCGACGATCGACTGCATCCCTCTGGCCGACGGTGGCGAGGGCACCGTTCAGGCTCTGGTGAGTGCGACGGGAGGCCGCTTGGTCGAGACGAGAGTGACGGGACCCTTGGGTGAGCCTGTCGACGCGTTTTTCGGTGTCCTCGGTGACGGCGTGACCGCGGTGATCGAGATGGCGGCGGCGTCGGGGCTTCCCCTGGTGCCGCCCGATCGTCGAGATCCGGCGATCACCACGACGCGCGGCACGGGAGAATTGATCCTGGCAGCCTTGGATGAGGGCTGCCGCCGGCTCATCGTGGGGATCGGCGGCAGCGCCACCAACGACGGCGGCGCCGGCATGGCCCAGGCCCTCGGCGCATCCTTTAAGGACGGGAAAGGAGCCGAACTCCCCCCTGGAGGCCTTGCGCTGGCCCAATTGCACTCAATCGACCTTTCGGGTCTTGATCGCCGCCTTCAACACGTGGAGATCGTCGTCGCCTGCGACGTCGATAATCCCTTGTACGGCCCCAATGGAGCGAGTGCCGTTTACGGTCCCCAAAAGGGCGCATCGCCGGAGTTGGTGGACCGCCTCGACCGGGCGCTCCAGCGACTGGCGGAGGTGATCCGAGCCCAGCTCGGCATCGACGTGCAGCAGATTCCAGGTTCTGGCGCGGCGGGAGGCCTCGGCGCGGGATTGGTCGCCTTCCTTGGGGCGACGCTAAAGCCGGGCATCGAGATCGTCCTCGATGCGGTCCAGTTTCACCAACGGATCCAGGGCGCGGATCTGATCATCACGGCGGAAGGCGGCGTTGATCGCCAAACCGCCTTTGGCAAAACGCCAAGCGGTGTCTTGAAAGCGGCACAAGCAGCCGGCGTTCCTGTAATCGTGGTGGGGGGCAGCCTTTCCGACGACGCCTTCCACCTTTACCAACACGGGTTTGCGGCCATTGTCGGCTGCACGCCGCGGCCCATGAGCCTCGACGAAGCGATCGCTCGAGCTGCAACCTCCCTCACCGAGACTGGACAACTCATCGCTCGACTCATCCAGCTGGGTAGCAACACGAGGCGCGAAGGTTAAGGAGGTCGCCGTGTCAATGGCAGCGACAATCATCGATGGAAAGGCGATTGCGGCTGAAATCCGGGCCTCGCTCAAGGAGAGGGTCCAAAAGTTTTCCTCGACGGTGGGCGCCGCTCCCGGTCTGGCTGTGGTCTTGGTGGGCGACGACCCGGCTTCGCACATCTACGTTCGGACGAAAGAACGTGTGAGCGGCGAGGTCGGCATCCGCTTTGAAAAGCATCACCTACCCCATGACGCGGCCGAAGAGGAAGTCGTCCGCCTGGTCCGGCGCCTCGGAGAGCGCGACGACGTCGACGGGATTTTAGTGCAGCTCCCGCTGCCGGGCCACATTTCGGAAAGGGCGGTGCTGGAGGCGGTCGATCCCGCCAAGGATGTCGACGGATTTCATCCTCAAAACGCCGGCCGGCTGCTGGCTCACGGCAGCGGCATCGTGCCGTGCACGCCGGCGGGTATCCTTGAGCTGATCCGGAGGACAGGCGTGCGCATTGAAGGCAAAGAGGCCGTCGTCGTCGGCCGGAGCAACATCGTCGGCAAACCTACGGCATTGCTCCTCCTTCAACAGCACGCAACGGTGACGTTGGCCCATTCGCGTACCGTCGATCTTCCCAAGGTATGCCGGAGGGCCGACATTTTGGTCGTGGCCGTGGGCCGTCCCCAGCTAATCACCGCGGGCTACGTCAAGCCGGGCGCGATCGTCATCGATGTGGGGATCAACCGTTTGCCCGGCGGTGAACTTGTAGGCGACGTCGCTTTTGATGAGGTGAAAGACGTTGCGGGGTACTTGACGCCGGTTCCAGGGGGCGTCGGACCGATGACCATCGCGATGCTCGCCCAAAACACCATCGACGCCGCCATGGCCCGGCGAGGCGTTTCGTGCTAAAAGTCACGCCTCGCAAGGTCAATCTGCGCTGGGATCGACCGAAAGCTCGACGATCACCGGCAGGTGGTCGGACGCTGGCGAGTACGGCGTCGCGATGCTCCTGAGGTACGGCAAGAGCGTTTCGTGCACAAAGATATAATCGATACGGCTGGTAGGCGCCGGGGTGGGAAAAGTGAAACCCGGCCCAGTCCCAATGACCGTATGAGCGTCGTGCCATGGGGAAGACCACAGGTACGGCGCTTCATGCTTCAGGCGATCAGGAGGCGAGTTAAAGTCTCCTACGACGATGGCAGGATGCGGTGACGCCGCGAGCAGCTGGCCGAGGGCGCTGAGTTGCTCGCTCCTTTCTTTCGCGTCGACGCTGAGATGTGTGCCGTAGATCCGGATCAAGAGCCCCCCATGAAACGGCAGGTCGACCCAGAGCACGTTGCGGGGCTCATTGTTTCCAAGCCGAGGGAGCGGCGCGGAGCTCGCGTGAAAAAGGGGCCGCACTGAGAGAAAGAGGTTGCCATAACGGGCTTGTCGCCCGGGCAAGGTCACCGCGAATGAGCTGGTGACCAACGCCGGCGCATAGTGGTGAAAGGGCATGCCGGCGGCTTGGGAGAGAACGGCCGGCTGATCGACAAGTCCACTGCGGTACCAGTACTGGTCGACTTCCGAAAGAAAGACGACGTCGGGGACGTGGACGCGAAGGGTTTGGACGACGCGCTCCAGGTCGACTCGGTCACGCACATCGGCCCCGTGATGGATGTTGTAGGTCATGATTTTTAGGGTCATGGCCTCGACCCCATGTAGCGTCACGCAGCACAGTGCTGCGACGGACCAAACGACGAACCAGGAAAGCATCCTTCCCCGCTGCATGCGATGGGCCTCACCGACGACTTATGCTACGAATGATGGGTGCAAAGGTGCCCATTCGCTATGCCTCGTTCTGGTCCCTTTAGCAAAGGATTACCGGCCGAGACGTTTTTGGAGATAAGAGACGAACTCACGTCTTGCACGGGCGTCGAAACGGCTGTCGTGCGTGTTAAGGACGACCGCGACGATGGGGACGCTCCATGGCACAGGATCAACCAGCGGGCGATAATGGGAGTCAGGGTTTTCCGCTCCATCCAGCGGTTCGACAATGCCCCAGGCCGCCAGGATCCGGGCTTCCGTGAGGGGGAGGATGGCGATGTGCGGCGCCTTTTCCGGCGAGGACAGGAGTGAAAGCGAGCGCGGGATATCTGGGTGATGGCTCACGGCCACATCGAAGCGACCGCCCGCGTACGCAGCCGCAAGGTCTGCTAGCGCGGCCTCTTCAGGGCCGTCAAGGCTGTGCCAGACGCGGAACACGGGGCGGCTTTCGGGCGCAGCGCTCGGCTCACCGCTGCGGTCCATGCTTTGCCAGGCTCCGTAAGCGGCGAGCCACAGGCATAGCACAATGGCGGCGCCGATCAACCGCCGCGTCGTTGAACGGGCAGGCTGTCGGCTTCGGAAGGGGTCTGGGCGTTCCTCCTCGTGTTTGGAGCGTCTGGCCGCGGCGAGCCAAGGGTGCTCCAACAAGCCGCCTTCTGCGGCGGCATCCCCTTGTCGTTTGAGCAGGCGGGCTTCGCGCTTGGCTGCAACGTATCGTTTTCGCTGCTGGGCAAAGCGTTCGTAATCGGTAAGCGCTGAGTTTTTTCCGCGGTAGGGGATCCCCTCATCGGACATCTCACAGGAGCGCTCCTTCGATTCATTTTTGGTAGTATCCCCTCGCCATCCAGAGATGACGCGACCTTGATCTGTGGATCACCGGTAGGAAAACGGGGATTTTGTGCGAATTTGATGGGGGCCTGCGGGCTTGGGCACCGCCAAAAGACGAGGGAAAACAGCGTCTTTAGAGCTCTTTAACTTGTGTGGCGACGAGCACGACGACCTGTTATAATCTAAGGCAGTAAAGCGGTCGCGAGGGAGGAGTCTACCGTGGCGGAGAACGGGACCTGGCAAGCGAAGCTGAGAGTCGCCGAGTCGTTTCGAGGCGGCGTCATTATGGATGTGACCACCGTTGAGCAGGCCAAAATCGCCGAGGACGCTGGAGCTGTGGCGGTGATGGCCC
>PKEU01000029.1 GCA_002919195.1 bacterium | reverse complement strand
GGCCCCAACGACGTGATGAAGCGGCTGAAAGCGCTGCGGGCCCGGGTCCGCCAGGGCTAGCCTCCCGCATGTGACGCATTTGATGTGGCGTGTGGCAGTACGAATGGCAGTGCGACACGAGGGGGCGGGTTTAAACCCGCCCCCTCGCTTGCGTCATCGCATTCCCAAAGGCGTGCTCGCCGGGGCCTCGGGATTTCCGGGGCCAAAGTGTTTGAGGAGGACTAAGGGCTCGGTTTGGCTGGCGTTGATGATCGTCACGCCCGCCTGGGCGGCCGGGCGGGTGACAAAGAGCTCGTCCTCGGTCCAATCGCCAAACCGGATCATGGTGGGGGAACTTACGGCAAGGCTGCCAAAACGGCCGTAGCCTTGGACGACGACCACGCCGTAGGCTTCAGGATCGGTGAGGGTGACGGAACGGCCGGGAAAGACCGTCAATTCCTTGGCGCTGAAGTAAGGGGAGCCGTACGTCACCCAAACCTCCCGGTATCCTTCTGCTGTCATCGCCTCTTGGTCCCTTGCAGGAAGCGGCGGCCTGAAATACCGCTCCTTGAAATCGGGAGCCGTATTGGCCTCCCAATCGATCAGCTCGACGATCGCGTCCAGGTTATCACGATGCTCGGGGGGCACGTCTTTGATGAGCCACTCCCGTGGGATGGGGCGATCGCCCACCAAGGACTGAAACATGACGTTGACGTCGGAGGCCCGCTGGGGTTCGTAGGTGACCAGCGAGCCGGGAGCGTGGAGGATGCCGGGCGGGATATCCCAACCGGTTCCCAGTTGGAGCTGGTAAGCCCGGCTTAAGTTTAAGACGCCGTTGTCGCCCTCGTCCCATCGTTGGAGGCAGCGGATAAATTCTTCTTTCGTCGTGCCTGGGTTAAGGCCGAAGTAGGTGTAGGGAGCGCTGTGCTGGATGGCGTTGAGCTGGGGTGGGAAGTAGTAGGCCTCAGGTTTTCCCTGTTTCCCCAAAGCCGCCATCTGCTCGTCGCCAGGATGCATGTGGAGCGGCAGGGGACCCGCGTTGTCGAAAAACTTGCACAGCACCTGCCACCCGCCGTGGGTCTCCATCACATCCTCGCCCAGGAGCAGGTCGCCCAATTCGGCTACGGCGTCTTTTAGCAGGCACCGCTCGCCCGACTGGAGATCGACGATGTAACTCAGCCCTTCATCGGGCGTCGTCAGGGGACCGTTGTCCGCTTTGGTGGTCGAGGCGAGCCAGCGTTCGCAGATGCCGCCCCGCTCAAGACCATAGGCGTACAGGTCGCCGGGCGCTAGTTTCAAGCGCCCGCCCGGCGTGGTAAAGGTGCGCGGCACCCACGCCGGGGCCAGCCGCAAGACGCCTCCGTCGCGATCGAGCAGCCGTTTCACAAACGACGAAACCACGGTGATCCCCCTTTCGCGACAGGGTTCTCGCCTTTCTCCCTCACCCTTTCACGCTCACCCTTTCACGCTCACCCTTTCACGGCGCCAAAGGTGAGGCCGCGCACGATGTAACGCTGCACCGTGAGGGTCAAGAGGGCCGGCGGGAGAATCGCCATCAACATCCGCGTCGAGACATACCAAAATTGGATGCCCGTCGTGTCCGACGTGCCCGCGATGACCACAGTCATGGGGGTCGCCCGGGAGTACGTCAAGATAAAGGCGTTGAGAAACTCGTTCCAGGTAAACGCGAAGCTGATGATCCCCGCGCTGACGAGGGCGGGTGCGACCAAAGGCAGCGCGACGCGGACAAAGGCTTGGAAGGGCGAGCAGCCGTCTACCAAGGCTGCTTCTTCCAATTCAAAGGGAATCTCGCGAAAAGCGTCACGGGAGATCAAGACTGCAAAAGGAATCGTGAAGGTGGTGTTGATGAGAATCAAGGCCAGCCGGGTATCCAGGAGCCCAAAGCGCTGAAACAAGAGGAAAAACGGGACCACGGTAGCTGCCGGCGGGAGAAATCGCTGGGAAAGGATCCAAAGGGCGATATCTTTGTTTTTCCACCGCTGGTAACGGAAGCGAGCCAGGGCGTAACCGGCCAGGGTGCCGATGGCAAGAGCGAGCATCGCCGCCGTAAACGCCACCAGAAAGCTGGTAGAAAGGCCGGAGACCAGCTCGTTGCGGCGAAGCACCAACTCGTTTCGCCAGTTGGCCAGCGTCGGCTCAAACTGGAGAAAGGGGACGAAGGACAGCCGAAACACGTCCGCGGGCCGCTTCAACGAGGTGATGATCGCCCAGTAAAAGGGGAGAATGATCCAAATTCCAGCGACGGTCATGCCTAGTGCAGCGAAAAATCGCCCGATCCCTTTCGTCAGTCCTTGCATCCGCCTTCACCTCACTCGTACAGCCTGCGGAAGTGGCGAATGAAAAAGAGGCTTACGACCAGCACCATGATCAACAGGAGAAAGGCCATGGCAGTGGCTTCGCCCAGGTTTTGCTCCCTCAGCCCGGTGATGTAGACGTTAAAGGTGATGGTGCGCGTTGCGATGCCGGGCCCTCCGTTAGTCAGTGAAAAGGGGATGTCAAACGTCTTAAACGCCTCTACCATCCGCAAGAGGACGACGGTCACCAGGGCCGGCTGGATCATCGGCAACGTGATGTGGCGAAAGACCTGCCAGCGGCTCCGGGTATCGAGAGCGGCCGCCTCGTAGAGCTCGATGGGCACGCCCTGAAGCGCCGCGAGCAACACGAGAAAGGCGAAAGGCGTCCATTGCCAGATGTCCGCGTAGAGGACGGCTACCTTGGCCCACGTTGGATGGGAGAGCCAGGTGATCTTGTTGACCCCCAGAGCGAGGAGGATTTCGTTAACGAGCCCACCCTCTTCGTAAAAAATGATCGCGGAAAGGTAACCGACGGCCACCGGGGCAGCAAAAAGGGGCATGGTGGCCAAGGAACGGAGCAGCCTCGCTCCTCGTATGGGGCGGTTAAACAAGAGCGCCAAAAGCAGGCCTAAGATCACGGTCACGGTAGTGCCGACGACCACAAAGAGCAAGGTGACCCGAAACGACTGCCAAAAGCGGTAATCGGTCAGCACATACTGGTAATTTTCCAAACCCACATAGTGGGTGGGCCGCAAAAACCGCGAGCCGTGAAAGCTTAGGTAAAGCGAGTAAAGCAGAGGAAAAATCGTAAAGCTGAGCAGCCAGAGCACAGCCGGCAAGAGAAAGAAAAACCTCGCGTTTCGGTGCAGCCAGTCCCGCATTGGTGAGCGCATAGTGCTTCTCCTCAAAGGTGCGATCGCGAGCGGGAGGAGGCGTCCCCTCCTCCCGCTCTTCGCGTGGTGCCGGTGATGAAGATCAGTTTCCGGTGTAGCCGATGGACTCCCGGTAGAGCCGCAGCTGCTCCTGCCGGCCCATGCGATTGGTGATCCGCTCCCAGTCGCGGGCCACCCGGTCGAGAGCTTCTTGCGGCGAGGCCTGGCCGGAGAGCGCTTCGGACAGGTGGATGTCCAGGCTCTCAATGTAGTCCGCGGTGCCCGGGATCCGCAGGTACGGCAGGCTCAAAGGATACTCAAACCACATGGTCTGGTACGCCAGGAGGAACTCGCGCACGTCATCGGCGTCGTAGCCCGTCTGGACGTATTCGTCGATCGTGGCGGTTCCCACCGGCGGCAGGAAGTCGTAGGTGGTGCCAGGATCGACGCCGGTCCATCCCCAGGTCACGTTCCAGTGGTTGATCTCGGGCGTCGCCTGCCACGAGAGGAAGTAGGCCACGAGGTCGGGCTCCTTTGAAAAGCGGGAAATGACGCCGCTCCACGAAGCGCCCGACTCGTTGGCGACCAGGTTGGGGGTGTCCAGCTGGGTCCACGACTTGGTCTCCAGGTTGTACACTTCATAGCTTCCCGGAATGGGAGCCGTGCCCGTCTTGCCCCTCACCGTCGACTGGCGCGGGTCTTGAGAGAGCGTCCCGACGTCGCCAAAGGTAAAGACAAAGATCGAGTCGCCCCGGAGGAAGAGGTCCCACGCCTCACCCAGACCCCATCCCAGCTGGGCCGAAGGTCCCGTCTTAAAGAGCTCGATCATCATCTCCAGGGCCCGCACGTGGCCCGGGCTGTTGATCAGCGGTTCCATGGTTTCGGGGTCAAACCAGTAGACGTTGTGGTACCGGGTCACCTTGGCCGGATCGGGACCGGGCGCGGGGTGAACCACGTAAGGAGCCGACAGCGCAAGGAAGTTGAAAAATCCTTGCTCGCCCACTTTCAAGTGCATCGACATGCCGTAGTCGGGCTTTCCGTCCTCGTTCCAGTCTTTCCCGTTAAAGAACCGGGCGATGTCGAGGACCTCATCCCAGGTGGCGAGGCTGGTGGGCATGGGATAACCCCGTTCGGCTTCAAACTCGGCTTGCCACTTTGGATCGTTCAGGATATCGCGCCGGTAGTAGAGGACCATACCGTCGTGGTCGTTGTTAAAGGCATACCACGAATCGCCAAACATGTAGAGCGCTTTGATGGGCTCGGCGATGGAATCCCGGTCCCACTTGGGCATCCTGGGATCGTCAAAGTACTTGTCGATGGGGATGATCCAATCGTTGGCCAGGTAGTCCCCCATGAGAAACATCGGGCCAATAATGGCATCATAGGTCCCCTGGCCGGTGGCCATGTCGGTCAAGACTTTCGCCTGGAACTCGGCGAAGGGGATCTCGGCGATGTCGTAGGTGGCCCCCGTCAGCTGCTCAAAATAGGGGCGCCAAAAGTAGAGGGGGCCCGATAAAGCGCCCCGCGGCCCGGCCGCCAGCGTAGCCACGGTAAACCGCTTGCCCCGCCACGCAGGGTCGGGATTTCCTTTGTCCGCGGCGGCAAATGCGGCCTCTGCCGTCTCCCTTTCGACCACGTCTACATCGGCGTCGGCAGCGGCCATCGAAAGGAGGCTAAAAG
>PKEU01000178.1 GCA_002919195.1 bacterium | reverse complement strand
CCCGTCAAAAAAGGTGCGGGAAAAGGGGGGAAACAGCGCCTCTTCTTCCACAGGACGGCGGGGTCTATGCTTTTGCGCCTCTTCCTCCGCCTGTTCGCAGGCAAGACACCGAAGGGCGTAAGGAATCGCGTGGAGTCTTTCTGTGTCGATGCGCGCGCCGCAGTCAAGGCAGATGCCGTACTTTCCTTCATCCATGAGCGAGAGCGCACGATCAATTTGCGCAAGGGTCGCCCGGGCTTGCTCCAAAAGGCCCCAGTCTTTTTCCCTCTCAAAGGTCTCGGTCCCCTGGTCGGCAGTATGCTGATCGTAGGCGGAAAGTTCCCGGGCCGCCTCCTTTTGGGGATCGCCGAAGCTTGCCTCACGCAGGGATCGGATCAGCTTTTGCTGGGCCGATTTTTCTTTGAGCAGCGCCCGCCGCAGGCTGCTAGAGTCAAGGTCCACCTCCTGCGCCTCCTTTCAAAGCCACATGAGACGAGACGTAAGATAGCTCGGTCGTCACAGCCCGCGCAGCTCGAGCTGCACCAAGCGGACGATATCGGCGACGAACTCGCTGACCACCGGGAGGTTGAGCCGGGCGATCCTGGCCAAAATCATGAGAAACAGCGCGCTGACGACCGTAAAGCCCACTGCGATGCCAAAGCCCCGGGCGACTCCGGAAAAGAAGTTGATCACCAAAAGGCGCCGGGGCTGGCGGAAAAGCTCGACCCATTCGGCGACCCCCGCCTTGTCAAGGGCCTCGATGGTCCTTTCCATCTTTTCGATCATCACGGTGACCCACTCCGGCCGGGTTCCGTTCGCCACGACCCTCTCCCCTCTGCTCCGAAGAAGTATCCCCGGCACGAGCAGGCCCTATCCCCCCAAGGAGCAGGGCTTCTCGCCCCCGCCTCTAAGTAGTGGAGGAAAACTTCGTGCGTAGGAGGCAGAGCTTTCGTGAGTTTCCCACATTCGGAAAGCCTATTTGCGCGCGCCCAGCGCTGCATCGCAGGCGGCGTCAACTCGCCTTCCCGCTCCTACGACGCCGTGGGAGGCGGCGCGCCCCGCTTTATCGCCCGGGGAGAAGGCGCCTACCTCTACGACGTGGACGGCAACCGGTACATCGACTACCTCGCCGCTTTCGGGGCCATGATTCTAGGCCACGCCCATCCGCGCGTCGTAGCGGCCGTGCAAGAAGCAGTCACCAAGGGGACTGTTTACGGCGCTCCGACCGAAGCGGAAGTGAAGATGGCGGAAGCTTTGACCGGCGCCATCCCCCAGCTCGAGATGGTCCGGTTTACCGCTTCAGGCACGGAGGCGGTGATGACCGCCCTGCGCCTTGCCCGGGGCTACACAGGACGCAACAAGATCCTCAAGTTCGACGGCGCATACCACGGCCACTCCGACGCAGTGCTGGTCTCGGCAGGCTCGGGCTCGTCGACGCTGGGCATTGACGAGAGCCTAGGCGTCACCCCGGGGGTCGCAAAGGACGTCATCTCCATCCCCTACGACGACGTGGAGAAGCTGGAAGAGGCCTTTGACCAGCACGGACCGGAGATCGCCTGCGTCTTGGTGGAGCCCATCTGCGGCAATTTCGGATTGGTGGTCCCTTCCCAGGAGTTTCTGAGCGCCATCAACCGCCTCGCCCGCAAGTATGGGGCCCTGGTCATCTGGGATGAGGTGATCACTGCCTTCCGTTTTCGCTACGGTTCGATCGGAGAGTTTTTCGGCCTGGAGGCCGACCTGTACACCTTGGGCAAGGTGATCGGCGGTGGCTTGCCGATCGGAGCTTACGGCGGCAGGCGGGAGATCATGTCCCTCGTCTCGCCGCTGGGCGGGGTGTATCAAGACGGCACCTTGTCGGGAAACCCGCTCTCCATGGCTGCGGGTTTGGCTTGCCTGGAGGCGCTGCAAGATCCCGAGCTGCACCCCAGGCTCGAACGCCTGGGGGCCATGCTGGCTCAAGGGATACAAGAAGCGGCCGACCGTCACGGCATCACCGTGTCGATCGGCCGCTTTGGAGGGGCGCTCAGCCCCTTCTTCCGGGCGACCCCGGCGAGAAACTTCGCCGAGACGACGGAGACCCCGTCGGGTCACCTCGCCCGGTTTTTCCAGCTGCTCTTGGAGCAAGGCATCATGACCGCCCCCTCCAAGTACGAGGCCTGGTTTATCTCGGCCGCCCACACCGAGCGCGAAATCGAGATGACGATCGAGGCTGTCGATCGGGCCTTTCGGCAGATGGCCGCCGAGGGTTACTCCTAAACGCGGTCCAGAACCCGCACGACCTGGCTGCAGCGATGACACAGGGTGGGGTGCTCGGCGTCTTGCCCGACGCCCCGCCCGTACCGCCAGCAGCGCTCGCACTTTTCCTCGCTCGTGCGGACGACCATCACCTGGGCGTTGGGATCGCGCTCAACGACCGCTCCTACGCCCGGTTCCTGGGGAAGCTCCGCGACGAGCTCGACGCCGGCCACGATCAGGAGTGTGGCCAAATCCTCGCGCAGCTCCTCCAGCTGCGCCCTCACGTCCTCCGGCACGGCGATGGTGACGAAGGCTTCCTGGGAGCTGGCAATCAGCTTTTCGTTACGGGCCCGCTCGAGCGCCCGGGCCACCGAGCGGCGCACGGTGAAAAACCGCTCCCAGCGAGCGTTGAAGGCCGCGTCCTCCGCTTCGAGGTTGGGCGACGGCCACCGCGTGAGGTGGACGCTCTCCGCCTCTTTGAGAGCCTCCGGCATGTGCTCCCAGATCTCGTCGGCGGTAAAGACCAGGATCGGCGCAATGAGCTTGACCAAGATCACTAAAATCTCGCTCAGCGCGCTCTGGGCCGACCGGCGGCTTGGTGAACTCGGCGCCTCGCAGTAGAGGCGGTCCTTGATGACGTCGAGGTAAAAGCCGCCCATGTCGACGGCGCAGAAGTTGTGCACCTGCTGGTGCACGATGTGGAAGGCGTAATCCCGGTACGCCTTGACGCAGCGGGCCAGCAGCCGATGGGCTCGCAGCACCGCCCAGCGATCGAGCTCTTCCATCTGGTCAAAAGGCACCTTATCCTTTGCGGCGTCAAAATCAAAGAGGTTGCCCAAGAGGAAACGGGAGGTGTTGCGAATCCGCCGGTACACCTCGGCCATCTGGTCGAGGATGTCGGGCGAGACGCGGATGTCGCCCCGGTAGTCGGCCGAAGAGGCCCAGAGCCTGAGAACGTCTGCCCCATACTTTTGAATCACTTCCTCGGGGGCGATGACGTTGCCCAGGGACTTGGACATCTTGCGGCCCTCACCGTCGACGATAAACCCATGGGTCAAAACCGATCGGTACGGCGGCTCGCCGCGGGTCGCGACCGACGTCAAGAGAGAAGACTGAAACCACCCGCGGTGCTGGTCCGATCCCTCCAGGTACATGTCAGCAGGCCAGCGGAGCTCCGGGTGGGATTCCAAGACCGCGGCATGGCTCGATCCCGAGTCAAACCACACGTCCATGATGTCCGTCTCTTTGCGAAAGCTCGTGCCCCCGCAGCGGGCACACTTCGTCCCCTGGGGCAAGATCTCTGCGGCTGGCGTCTCATACCAGGCATCGGATCCCTTGGCCCGGAAAAGGTCCGCCACGGCTTGGACGCTCTCCCGGGTGAGGAGCGGCTCCTCGCACGCCTCGCAGTAAAAGATGGGCAGCGGCACACCCCAGGCCCGCTGGCGCGAGATGCACCAGTCGCTCCTTTCGGCGACCATGTTGCGGATGCGGTCGATCCCCCACGACGGTACCCAGGTCACCCGGTCGATCGCCGCCAACGCCGCCTCACGAAAACCTTGGATCGACGCGAACCACTGCTCGGTCGCCCGGAACGCGACGGGGTTTTTGCAGCGCCAGCAGTGGGGATACGAGTGCTCGATGGTCTCGACGTGAAGGAGCGTCCCGTCGGCTTGCATATCCCGGATGATCGCCTGGTTTCCTTCCTCGAGCGTCAGGCCGGCGTATTTGCCCGCCTCCTCGGTAAAGCGCCCTTGACCGTCCACCGGAGCCAAAATGTCGAGGCCGTACTTGAGCCCGATCTCATAGTCTTCAAGACCGTGCCCCGGAGCCGTGTGCACGCAGCCGGTTCCCTGCTCCAGCGTAACGTGCTCGCCCAAGATGATCGGAGAAGGCCGGTCGATAAAGGGGTGCGACGTCACCACCCCTTCGAGCGCGCGCCCTGGATGGCGCGAAACCACCTGCGGCTCCTTCCAGTCGAGCTTGGCCGCGACCTGCTCAAGGAGCCCGGCCGCGACCACGTAGCGCTGGTTTTCCACCTCTACCTCGACGTACTCGAAATCAGGGTGGAGGCAGATCGCCAGGTTGGCCGGAAGCGTCCAAGGCGTCGTCGTCCAGATCACAAAGGAAGTAGAGCCGTCCTCCCGCAACAGCCCTTTTCCATCCCGGACGGGAAACTTGACGTAGATCGAAGGCGAACGGTGATCGCCGTACTCGATCTCGGCTTCCGCCAACGCCGTCTCGCACGTCGGGCACCAGTAGACCGGCTTGAGCCCCTTATAGATGTATCCCCGGGCCGCCATCTCGCCAAAGAGCTCGATCTGCCGGGCCACATATTCGGGCGTGAGGGTGAGATAAGGATTTTCCCAGTCACCCCAGACGCCGAGGCGTTTAAACTCCTCCCGCTGGATGTCGACGTACTTGAGGGCATATTCCCGGCACGCCTGGCGAAACTGTAGCAGCCCCTGGCGGCGGCTTTCCTCCCCCAGTTCTTTCACCATCTGCCACTCGACAGGCAGGCCGTGAGCATCCCAGCCGGGCACGTACGGGGCGCGGTATCCGTCCATGGACTTGGACCGGACGACCATATCCTTGTAGACCTTGTTGAGAGCCGTCCCCATGTGGATGTGACCGTTGGCGTAGGGAGGACCGTCGTGGAGGACGAAAAGCTC
>PKEU01000207.1 GCA_002919195.1 bacterium | reverse complement strand
CGAGCGAGATCTGGAGCGCGAGAAAGAGCGCGAGCGCAAGAAGCGCCTCGCCCGCGTTGAGGAGGATCAAGCTGATGGAGACGGCGGCCAGGCTTGCCCCCCAGGAAACATGGAAGTAATACCGCTGGGCGACAGCCTGCACCGCCATGAGGGCGACGACGTGCCAGGGGAAAATCGCCACCCGGAGAGCATGAACAATCACGCCAAACACCAAAGCAAAAGGAACGAGCCGCTTGAGCGACAGGTGGACTCCTACCAAACCCAACCCCGAATAGGCGAACAAGAAGGCTTCTGGGATATGGTGGAGAATGATCGTCCACAAGACCTCCACGACGGAGATTCAACTCCTTTTGGTGACGCCGGTCGTCGAGGGGTTCCTTTACCTGCTATTGCGGGTGGACGTGAGCGTTAGCGGAGTGCCTTGGGCAGCTCGGGCTGGTGGTACCCAAACCAGCATGCCGACGCGACGTTGGCCATGGCGATGACGCCAAGGAGTCCCATGAGGGTCGAGAGAATTATTCGTTTCATCCCAAATCACTCCTCCTTTCGCATCAGTTTTGTCAGGTACCCATCGAGTCGCTCACTCCATACAAAACCGACCGGCGTCACCAAGAGGAGTTGAATCCAAAGCCCCGCCGTCGCGGAGAAGTAAAGATCCGCCCACCCCCTTGTCGCAGCGATCACCATGAGGGGAAGCCATGCCCCGGCTACCAACCACCTGGAGATCCGCCTCAGCCTCTTCCGTTGCCGGGGATCGGTGATGGGTTTTGCCGGCACGTCCGCCGGGCAGTAAAGGTGGATCGCAAGGAGCGCCGCGGCGGCAGAAAGCAACGCCCCTCCAAGCTGCACCTCCACGTTTTGGAGGACGGCCATCCCCTGAAGCTCCCTGGCCGCCCAAGCTCCCAAGTTCATCAACGTCGCGCCGGTAATGCCGCAGCGCCAAGCTGTCGACGCGTGGGCGCCGCCCATAAACGTCCGCAAGACGCCTACGGTCACCGCGACCATGACGGCACTTCCCAAAAGGCCTAAAATCCATCCGGTTACGAGCAGCGTGGCAAGGTAGAAGGATACGGAGAAGATCCCGTGCAGCGCGAAGGCGGCGATCTCGCGGTCGTCGTCGGAAAGCGAGAGCTCCTGGGCGAGCATGGCGGCGAGCCGGTGGGCCAACGCTTCGATGGCCATCGCCTCCCTTTCAGGGGGGCCGCTGCGAAAGGAGTGCGGCCCTCCGACCATCTCCTCCACGGTCCTACGAAAACATGGAGATTTCGACGAAATGGTTCGCCGGCTCCTCAAGGCCGGCCAGACGACCCGAGACTTTTGTGCAGCGTAAAAGCTTTTTCCAACATTTGCCTTTCGGCGTATGCTCTGGAGTTCGATTTCTCCGCTTATTTTCCTTCATCATTAACAAGAAAAACAGAAATTCTTGCAAAATAGGACTCGGGTCCTACAACAGAAGCCGTCGAATTAATGAAAGGATCGCGGCGACGCGCGTGGAAGAGATAGTGACCTGCGTTTTTCCGCGATCTCGAGTATAATGACAGTGTCGTACGTATCTTGTTGAAAAGGGCTTGTGCGACAATTGCGCCGGCGAAGCCTTGTGCACGCCGGCGATGGAGGCGGAAAAGCTTATGCCACACTTGATCACGGAAAGGTGCATCGGGTGCACGGCGTGCGTCAAGGTGTGTCCCGTCGAAGCCATCACAGGGGTCAATAAAGAGCTTCACCACATCAACCCGGCCATCTGCATCGACTGCGGCGCGTGCACGTACGTCTGTCCCGAGGAGTGCATTGAAAATCCTGCCGGCATTACACCGGAGCGGATTCGCAGGCGCACCGACTGGCCTAAGCCTGAGATCATCGATGAGCTTTGCACCGGGTGCAATTTCTGCGTCGACATCTGCCCCTTTGATTGCCTCGAGCTGGACGATCGCGCCTTTGGGGGCATCGCCCGCCTCGTGGACCCCAAGGCCTGCGTAGGCTGCGCGATGTGCGAAGAGGTGTGCGCGAAAAACGCGATCATCGTCAAGGATAACCGCTCGTTCTCCGTCCGCAACCCGAGGCTGGCCTCGGCTTACTCGTACTCCCGCTAGAGCGCGGAAAGTTGTTGTCGGGACGAGAGCGTTGACAAAGGCGGGTCTTGAAGGTTGAAAGCCTTCGGCCCGCTTTCAAGTTGCGTGCACAAAGCATCGAGAGAGGGTGACTTGCCCATCGCGACCCAGCTGACGTGGCTGCAAAGCCTGCTCCAACTCAAGCAACTGGCCGTCTTTCGCGGCATCCTGCAGCGGCCTCCGCTCCAACAACTGCTGCAAGCGGCCGCCTCGGATGAACCGGCGGAAACCCTCTTTGCCCAGTGGCTGTACTGGCTCACCCAACAGCCTCCCCTTTGGAGCTCGGCCGAGTGGCGCGCATGTGCCGACCCATGGGAAGCCTGGGTGATCGACGCCCTGCTGAGCGACGACAACCTGTGGACCCAGTGCGCGGAGCGGGGCCACGATCCCGGGGACTTTGTGCAAAACCTCGCTGCCCGCGATCTCCGCCTCCTTTCCATCGCGCGCCACGGCCTAAAGTCGCTGGCTTTGACGCTGCGCGCCCCGATCCCCGCCGGTTGGCCGGCGGCCAGCCGGAATCACTCAGTGCCCTGCGCCGAGGAACGGGCTCAGATCGTGCGCGAGCTTTCAGGCGCGAGCGACTGGAGCGCGCTCTCGGACCGCCTCACGCAGTATTTCCGCCAAGCTGGGGCGGGCTGTTTCAACCAGGCCTACGCATTTCGCTGGAACGGCTCCCTCCAGCCCGTGTTGAGGCCCGATCCCGTCCGTTTCGAGGATCTTGCCGGTTACGAAAGGGAGCGCGAGCAAGTCATCGCCAACACCCGCCGCCTGGTCCAAGGATTGCCGGCGCACAACCTCCTCCTCTACGGCGACCGGGGCACCGGCAAGTCGGCCACCGTCAAGGCGCTGGCGCACCGCTTCGGCGACCAGGGACTGCGGCTCGTCGAGGTGCCTAAGGGCGCGCTCGGCGATATACCCGAAATCCTGGAAATCCTGGGTTCCCGGGGCCTTTCTTTCGTCCTCTTTATCGACGATCTCTCCTTTGAGGCCAACGAGACGGAGTACAAAGAGCTCAAGGCGTGCTTGGAAGGCTCGCTCCAGCTTCCGCCCCAAAACGTCCGGGTGTACGCCACCTCCAACCGCCGCCACCTCATCAAAGAAGAGTTTAGCGACCGCCGCGCCGGCGCATGGGGCACCGCGGCCGACGAGGTCAGGAGCCAAGATACGCTCCAAGAAAAGCTCTCCCTCGCCGACCGCTTCGGCGTCACCATCATCTTTCCCACGCCCAGCCAGGCGCAGTACTTGGAGATCGTCTACGCCCTCGCGGAGCAGTACGGTCTCAAGACCGACCGCGAGCATCTGGCGCGCCTTGCGCTGCAATGGGCGGCATGGCAAAACGGCCGCTCGGCCCGCACGGCGCGGCAGTTTGTCGAAAGCCTGGTGGGCGAGCCCCAGCCCCAACAAGCCGTCGCCGAATGAGGGAAATACAAGGCGCGCGGGACTTTTCCCGCGCGCCTTTGCGTGAGCCTTCTTACGGCTACACATACGGAGCAAGCTCAGGGTCCAACTCGACGGTCTGCCGCACTTCGATCCTGCCGTCCGCCTTGAGGGCATCGACGATCTGTTCGGCCGTCGTCAAGTGCTTGCCCAAGACGTCGAAAAAGCGATGCCCATCAGCCAGTCCCTGCCGGAACACCTGCATCAGCCGCTCCCGCGGATCCGGCCGGCTGATGAAAACGATCGCGCCTTCGGGGAGATCTTCTCCCGCGTTGAGCGCCAAGAGGGCCTCGATCAGCGCCGGCGGCAGGTGGTGATCGCTCTCCCGCACTGGCCTCCCCCCTTCGCCCGTTAACCTGCCCCAAGCGTAGGGCCGTCACGCTGGCAGGCCGTGCAAGGCGGCGGTGTTGATCGGCATTTTCGCCACGCCGGCGTTCCGAAACGCCCAATGCTACCGGTCCGAGAGGCGATGGCAGGCCGCAACTGGCAGATCCGGCGGCGAGCTTTTGGTTGAGAAGGCGCTTGCCCGGGGAAGGCTAAAGTCAAGCCCTGCGGCGTACCGCAGCGGTAGTTTCACGAGGAGGCGATGCCACGTTGCTGGAGATGGCAGGAACGGGGCCCCTTAAGGCATCCTCCCCAGTGCCGCCCGAGATCATGAGCGCGCTGGAAGCCAACCAAGACTTGCGCCAGGCGCTGCAAGAGGCGGGGCTCCCCACGCGTTTTTCGGCGATGGTGCTGGGGCTTGCCACCTTACGGCAATTGGGCGAACAAGGCGCAAGCGGGCATCGCGACGTTACAGGATGACCTCGGCGACCGCCTGCAAAAACGGGAGCGGGTGAGGCGTCCGGTCGTATGCGACCACGCCGGTGGCGTAGACGACGACTCGCTCCTCCCGCCCGCTGGGCCGGGTGACCGAGCCTTCGATCAGAGCGGGCGGCCCAAGGCGCTTGACCATCGCTTGGACGAGCTTTAGGACGCGCACCTGGCGGTCCCGGTCCTCATGGAGGCCGGGCCCCAAAAGCTCCTCCAGGCGCCGGGCGGGCTCGACCATCTGACAGGTGCATCGTCCGAGCCAGCGCATGGCTTTCCAAGTCCAAGCGGGAGAGAGACCGATCTTGAGAAGGTCGACCAGCTCAAACGAGACGAGCTTGAGATCGTAGAGCGCCAAGGCCTCCTGGAGTTTTTGGCTCCAGCGGGGCTGGGCCGCGTCAAAAAGGCCTACGACCCGTTCGTTGATCTCCACCCCTTTGGGCGGCCATTCTTCGAGGAAAAACAGCGCGTCGTCGCCAGAGACGAGCCGGAGCTGGTAGTTCATCGTGTACGACCTCCTCATGGGAGCTTAT
>PKEU01000121.1 GCA_002919195.1 bacterium | reverse complement strand
GCCGGGGGTTCGAATCCCCTCACTCACCCCACTGGGGAAAAGCGCAGGGTCTTTCAAGGTCCTGCGCTTTTCGCCTTGCACCTTCCCCCTTGTGGTTGCCACGATCGTTGGTCTTTAGTACAATTGTAAGGCGCATGCAAACTCCATCGACGCGGGCGTGGCGGAACTGGCAGACGCGCTAGACTTAGGATCTAGTGGGATCACCCGTGAGAGTTCGAGTCTCTCCGCCCGCACCATTCCCCAACATGCGGCGGGAGCCCTGAGGAGCTCCCCTTTTTATGAGGGATTATCCAGGAAGGATGAGCTCAAAGTGAGAGCAACGGCCGAAAAGCTCGAAAACAACAAGGTCGCGCTGACGATCGAGATCGAAGCGGAAAAGGTTGACGCTGCCTTGGACCGGGCTTATCGAAAGTTAGCCCGGGATGTGACGATACCAGGATTTCGCAAAGGAAGGGCGCCGCGCAAGGTGATCGAGGCGCGACTTGGCAAACAAGCGCTCTACGACGAAGCCTTGGAGGAGCTGATTCCCGCCGCTTACTTCCAAGCGATCGAGCAAGAAGATATCGACCCGATCGACCAGCCCAGCCTCACGGACGTGGAAATTGAGGAAGGCAAGCCCCTGCGCTTCAAGGCAGAGGTTGCGGTCGCGCCCGAGGTGCAGCTGGGCGAGTACAAAGGGGTCCGGGTGGAAAAACTGGTTGAGCGCGTTGAAGAAAAGGATATCGACCACATTCTCTGGCACCTTCAGGAGGATCACGCCGAGCTCGTGACTCCCGAGCGGACCACCGTCCAACAAGGCGACTTCGTCCGCATCGATTTCGAGGGCTTCATCGACGGCGCTCCGTTCCAAGGGGGCGCGGCTCGGGATTACGCTCTTCAGGTCGGATCGGGAAGGCTGATCCAAGGCTTTGAAGAGCAGCTGGTGGGCGTGGAGGTTGGGACGGAGACCGAGATCAAGGTGACGTTTCCAGACGATCACCACGCCGAAGAGCTGAGAGGGAAAGAGGCCCTCTTTAAGGTTAGGGTCACGGACCTCAAGGAAAAGCGCGTGCCCGAGCTCGACGACGAGTTTGCCAAAGACGTCAGCAACGTCGAGACGCTGGCGGAGCTGCGCGAAGAGATTCGCAAAGACATGGAAGCGGCGGCGGAGCGCCGAGCGACCAACGAGATGCGGCAGCGCCTCGTCGAGATGGTGCGTGACCAAGCGCAGGTCGAGCTTCCCGAAAATCTGGTCGAGCAGGAGCTGGTCGATCTTGTCAACGAGTTTGGCCGCGACCTGGCTCGCATGGGTATCGATCCCGAGGCTTATCTCAAGCGCTCTGGCAAGAGCGTCGACGATCTGAAGCAGGAGTTTCGGCCCGAGGCGGAGGCCCGGGTCAAGACGGAGCTGGTGCTCAAGGCAATTGCCAAGCGTGAAGGAATCACTGTCAGCAGGGAAGAAGTACAGGCCAAAATTGACGAGCTAGCGGCTGCCGATCGGGATTCCGAAGCGGCTCGCCGACGCCTTGAAGAGCCTGAGCGGAGGCTCGCGATCCGCACCAGCATGCTGCTGGACAAGACGGTGGAGTTTTTGGTCGAGCACGCCCAAGTCGAAGTAAAGGAGATCCCGTCCCAGGGGCACGGCCACCATCATCACGATCACGACCACGATCACAGCCACGACCACGCAGAGGACGATCAAGAGCCGGTCGCCGGGGACGATCCCCAACGTGAAGGTGACTCGGCCATTGAGCCCGGCGGAAGCCAAGGTAAAGACGACGGCGCCAAAGAGTAATGGTTTGAGCTGGGGCGGCGACGGTGCATAGATCTTACGGAGGGATGCCACACTATGAGCACTCTCGTGCCGATAGTCGTCGAACAAACCAATAGGGGCGAGCGGGCCTATGACATTTACTCCCGCCTGCTCAAGGAGCGGATCATCTTTATTGGCGGACCGATTGACGACGAAGTGGCTAACCTGGTGGTCGCCCAGCTCCTTTACCTCGAAGCGGAAGATCCTGAAAAGGACATTACGCTGTACATCAACAGCCCTGGTGGAGTCGTCTATGCGGGCCTGGCGATCTACGACACCATGCAGTACGTAAAGCCCGACGTAGCCACATACTGCGTCGGCTTTGCTGCCAGTGCCGCCGCGTTGCTGCTCGCAGGTGGGGCCCCGGGCAAGCGCCGCGCGCTCCCTTATTCACGGATCATGATTCACCAGCCGTGGGGAGGCACCCGGGGGCAAGCCACCGAGCTCGAGATCGAAGCGAGGGAGATCCTGCGGCTCAAGCGGATCGGCAATGAGATCCTCGCCAAGCACACAGGAAGGCCCATCGAGCAAATCGAGAAAGACACTGAGCGAAACTTCTATATGTCGGCAGAAGAGGCGCTGGAATACGGTATTATTGACGGCATCAGCCGCAGAGAGAAGGGGCTGGATTCCTAGCCTTGCAAAGAGGGTGAAACGTGATGTTTAAGTTTGGCGATGAGAAAGGCCAGCTGAAGTGTTCCTTCTGCGGCAAGGTGCAGGAGCAGGTCAAGAAGCTGATCGCCGGGCCCGGCGTTTATATCTGCGACGAATGCATCGAGCTGTGCAACGAGATCATCGAAGAGGAGCTCAACGAAGAGGCCGATCTCGAGTTGGGCAGCATTCCCCGGCCCAAGGAGATCAAGGAGATTCTTGACCAGTACGTCATCGGCCAAGAGCAGGCGAAAAAGGCCCTCTCCGTTGCCGTTTACAACCACTATAAGCGTGTCAACTCCAGTGCGCGGATCGACGATGTCGAGCTGCAAAAGAGCAATATCTTGCTCTTGGGTCCCACGGGATCCGGAAAGACGCTGCTCGCCCAAACCCTGGCCAAGATTCTCAACGTGCCCTTTGCCATCGCGGATGCCACCTCGCTGACAGAGGCGGGCTACGTCGGCGAAGATGTGGAAAACATCCTGCTCAAGCTGATTCAAGCGGCTGATTACGATATCGAACGGGCAGAAAAGGGAATCGTCTACATCGACGAGGTCGACAAGATCGCCCGCAAGTCGGAAAATCCCTCGATCACCCGCGACGTCTCGGGTGAGGGAGTCCAGCAAGCCCTGCTCAAGATCTTGGAGGGCACCATCGCATCGGTTCCTCCCCAGGGGGGGCGGAAGCACCCTCACCAAGAGTTCATCCAGATCGACACGACCAACATCCTCTTTATCTGCGGCGGTGCTTTTGACGGTCTGGAAAAGATCATTGAGCGACGCCTTGGTCAAAACACCATCGGGTTTGACGCCGATATCAAGCCAAAGCAAAACAAGCAGGTTGGCGAGCTTCTCCGGCAGATCATGCCGGAGGATCTGTTGAAGTACGGGCTGATCCCCGAGTTTGTCGGGCGGCTTCCCATCGTGGTGGCGCTCGACGCCCTCGACATCGACGCCCTGGTCCGGATTCTCATTGAGCCGAAAAACGCGCTGGTCAAGCAGTACAAAAAGATTTTTGAGCTGGACGGCGTCGAATTGGAGTTTGACGAAGAGGCGCTCCGGCTCATTGCCCACAAGGCGATGGAGCGGAAGACCGGCGCCCGCGGGTTGCGCTCCATTGTTGAAGAGATCCTCCTCGACGTGATGTACGAACTTCCTTCGGTGAGCGACGTCAAGCGGTGCATCATCACCAAAGAGGCCGTGGAAGGGCTGGAAAAGCCCCGGCTCATCAAGGTGGATCGCAAGGTCGACAAGAAAGAAGAGTCCGCGTGAACATGGATCTCGCTACGGAACCGTTGGGGCCGCGCTGAAAAGCGCGGCCTTTCTGTTGGTTTGGCGGGAGGATCCCCGGTTACACTAAGGACGACATTCCACGCCGCGAAGGGTGGTTGCTCTTGGAACTGATGGGGATCCTCACCTTGATCAACGTGTTCTTTTCCATCGTCATCGGGCTTTACTTCTGGAACCTCTTGAGCCAGCAACATTCCAACAAGTCGGCGATCGACCGCGAAGCGAAAAAGGAGCTGGAAAAGCTCAACAAGCTCAAGGCGATCTCCCTGACGGAGCCTTTGGCGGAAAAGACTCGCCCCGCCCACTTCGACGAGATCATTGGCCAAGAGGATGGGCTCAAGGCGCTTCGCGCCGCCCTTTGCGGGCCCAATCCGCAGCACGTGATCATCTACGGCCCGCCGGGTGTGGGAAAGACAGCGGCAGCCCGGCTGGTGCTCGAAGAGGCCAAACGCAATCCCCTTTCGCCCTTCGGACCGTCTGCCAAGTTTGTCGAAGTGGATGCGACGACCGCCCGCTTTGACGACCGGGGGATCGCGGATCCGCTCCTGGGCTCCGTACATGATCCCATCTATCAAGGAGCAGGACCGTTGGGAATCGCAGGGATTCCTCAGCCGAAACCAGGGGCGGTTACCAAGGCGCACGGCGGCATCCTCTTCATCGACGAGATCGGCGAGCTCCATCCCATCCAGATGAACAAGCTCCTCAAGGTGCTCGAAGACCGCAAGGTGTTTTTGGAAAGCGCCTACTACAGCTCGGAAGACAAAAACATCCCGCCCCACATTCACGAGATCTTTCAAAAAGGGCTGCCGGCGGATTTCCGGTTGGTAGGCGCGACGACCCGCATGCCGCACGAAATCCCCCCTGCGATCCGTTCCCGTTGCCTAGAGGTGTTTTTTAAAGCCTTACGCCCCGATCAAATCAGGCTCATCGCGAAAAACGCAGCCAGCAAGGTCGACTTCACCATCGACGAGGGCGGCCTCAAGGTGATCGAGCGGTACGCCACCAACGGGCGCGAGGCCGTCAACATGGTGCAGATCGCCGGCGGCATCGCCTTGGCCGGCGGCAGGAAAAACATCACCCAGGAGGACATCGAGTGGGTGGTAGCCAGCGGCCAGTATGCGCCGCGGCCCGAGGCGCGGGTGCCCGCTGAGCCGCA
>PKEU01000110.1 GCA_002919195.1 bacterium | reverse complement strand
GGCCTGGTCCACGGGGATTTGAAGCCGCTCAACATCTTGCGCGCGGGCGAGCGGTTAGTGGTGATTGACTGGGGCGAGTCGTATTGCCTGCAGCCCCCGCTTTTTGATGTGTTGTACTTCCTTTTTTGGATTGCCCGGAGTCATTCGCCGGCGAAGGTCGTGGAGGCGGCGTTGGGCGATCGAGCGTGGCTGCGGTCGGGGTTGGGGATGGAGGTGGATCACGCGGCGATTGAGGCGAGCGTCGTCGCTTTTTCCAGGGAGATGATGAAAAGGTTTGCAGGCGAACGGCCCCGGGCCCAGCGACGGCTGGTGAAGAGGTTGGGCCTGTTTGTGAAAGAAGCTGCTCGCGTGTTGGGCGTGTCGTAAGGTGGATGGCGTGGAGTTGAGCTTGGTGACGAAGCTTGTGGGAAAATCGCGTGCTGAGCGCGCTTCGCGGAGGTGGTTTCTGTGAAAGCAGCGGTGTTGTATGGCCCGAGGGATCTGCGGCTGGAGGATGTGGCGCCGCCGGAGATGGGGCCGGATGATGTACTGATCAGTGTGCGTTCGGTGGGGATTTGTGGTTCGGATGTGCACTATTTGCAGTCGGGGCGGATCGGTGATTTCGTCGTCCGGGACCCGATGATTTTGGGGCATGAGACGGCGGGCGTTGTGGTCGACGTGGGTGCGAATGTGAAGGGGCTCAGGGTGGGGGACCGGGTGGCGGTTGAGCCCGGGATCCCGTGCCGGACCTGTGAGCCGTGCAAGACGGGGAGGTACAACCTCTGCCCTGACGTGCGCTTTTTGGCGACGCCGCCGGTGGACGGTTCGCTGTGTGAGTTGATCGTCTCGCCGGCGGATTTTGCTTATAAGGTGCCGGATCATGTGACGTTGGATGAAGCGGCGTTGATTGAGCCGCTTTCGGTGGGCTTGCACGCTTGTCGCAGGGGTGGCGTGACCGCGGGGAGTACGGTGCTCATCACCGGCGCAGGGCCGATCGGGCTCACGTGCGTGATGACGGCCCTGGCTTTTGGCGCGACTCGGGTGTTTGTGACGGATCTGCAGGAGCACCGGCTCCGCAAGGCGGAGGAGCTGGGCGCGACGGCGGCGTTGGTCGTGGGCAAGGATGATGTGCGGGAGGCGGTGCTAGAGCTCACGGAAGGGCGCGGAGTCGACGTCGCGATCGAATGCTCGGGCGCCGAGAGAGCGCTGCACACGTGCGTGCAGGCGGCCAAGCCGGGCGGGCGCGTCGTGTTGGTCGGTTTGGGCGCTGACGATCTGGTCACGGTACCGATGGTGCATGTGGCGACGAAGGAGCTGGATCTCGTCGGGATCTTCCGGTACGTCTACACGTATCCGGCGGCCATCGAATTGGTTTCGACGGGCAGGATCGATATGAAGAAGCTGATCACGCACCGGTTTCCGTTGGAAGAAGTGCACAAAGGCTTTGAGTATGCGGAGAAGGGAATCGACGGGGCGATTAAGGTCATGATTGAGGTGGGGTGAGAATGAGGTGGAGACTGCCAAAGCAAGAGCTTTGGCAGTCTCTTTCCTGTTTGAGTGTGTTTCGGAGAGGTGTGCAAAAGACGGAGTGTCCGCGGCTCGCTGCGTTTCGGATGGGTGTGCTTGATCACGTTGGTTAGCCCGCAGATGAGCGGGGTCGCCACGACTCGGCCGGGGAGTGTCCGATTTGTGCCCGGTGGTTGCGCGGGGATCCGGGCGAGCGCGGGGCACTCGTGTAGATGAAGCGCTCTAGCTGGGGTTTTCTTTTTGGTTTCCCGGTAACAGGGGAGTAAGTGCGCGTAAAAGCTTCGCTGAGAGCATTTTCCGGACGTTTCGGTCGTGAGTCGAGTCGCTTGCCGGGCGCTCAGTCGCGGGGCATGTGGTGTCCGGGTTCGTGTTGGGTGAGCGCTCGTTCGTTGTCCGATGATTTGCTCGCGTCGGGCGATCGGTCGATCGCAGGGCGTTCGTTCGGTTTACGTGGAGTGATCAGCCGATTGCTGGGCGCTCATTGGTTCACGTCGGGTAATCAGTCGCTCGCTTACTTACCGTTCACTCGTTCGTGTCTGGTGATCAACCTCTCGAGCCGATCGCTCGGTCGCTTGCCGGCCGATCACGCTCCGGCTGGGGTAACAAGCGTGGCGGGCCGGCCTCGCCGTTCACGAGGGGAAGAGTGGGCGGGGAGCTACTTTGCACGAGGTGTCGCCAAGAACGTCCGATTTGTGCTCGCAGGTGCTCAAGCGCTCGCACGTTCGACATACAAGACAGTTGGGCAAGCGTTTTAGCTGGTCTTTTTCTTGCAAGTCGTGTCGTCGGCTGGGAAGTCCGGGCATCGAGTCCCGGTTGCGAGCGCAATTCGGACGGTTATTGGGACGGTTCGAGGGTTATTGGGGCGGTTCGACGGTTATTGGGACGGTTCGTTGACGAAAAGGTCTTGACGAAAAGCTCTTGAGTAAAAACTCGGACAGGTGGTTGGGCTGCAGTTCGGAAATTGTGTTGGATTGCGATGCGGGCTATTTTCGCCAGCTCGAATGCGGGCGGTTTCGTGGGCGGCAAGGCAGGGAGTGCTGGCCGTAAGGCGGTGGGGCGCGGGCTGTGAGGAGGTAGGGGCGTGGACGGTAAGGTGGCAGGTCGTGGGCCGCGCGATGGAAGACCGTGGGCCGCGTGACGGACGAGAGTGGACGGCGCAGCGGACGAGAGTGGGCTGCGCGGCGGAGGGGCGTGGGCGATAAGAGAGGCGTGGGCGACAAGGCGAAGGAGCGTGGGCCGCGAGGCGGAAAAATCGCGACTTTACATCATGTAGCCAAGAAGGGGAACAAGGGTTCGGTTCGAATCATCGAGGCACAAGTGAGCGTACGGGCCAGTGCTGGGGTGAGGCGTCTTGGTGTATGGGGCGTTTGTGCAGGTGCCTTTCGCTCTGTTGTGTGCCAAAGAGCTGACCCCTGCGTCGAAGCTGATTTGGATCACTTTGCGCCTCGATGAGATTCGTGGGCGGAAGCGTTCGCATTCGCCGACGCAGCTGGCTCGCCGGACCAAATTGGCGAGGTCGACCGTGTACGAGGCTTTTGCAAGGCTCGCGAAGAATGGCTGGTGCCAGATCTATAGGCAACGTGGCTCCCGCAAGCGGCGGCTGCAAACGCGCGTGCCTTACGGAGTTTCAGGCGAGTGTGCCCGAATCCCGGCTGATCTGGTTGAGGCGGCACGCAACTTGCGCCCGCAGGCGTTGATCTGCTTTGGGTTGCTTCAGCTTAAGGAGGTCGCTGGTCCGGGACGCGAGAGGAAGAAGGGCCAGTTTAAGTGGGCGGAGCTTAAACAGGCGACCGGTTTACACCTCAAGACACTGAAGACGGCGGTGCGGAAGCTGGTTGAGGCGGGTTGGATGGCATTCCGGCAGAAAAACCGGCTGGCGCCGGTCGAGTTTGAGTTGCAACATCCCGATGAGGCGTGGAAGCGGGCGGCCGAGCGGCGCCTCCAACGGCACCAATTTACCGGGCAAGCGCTGATGCAGGAGTTTTTGACGTTGCTGGTCGACTCGGATGACTTTGTGGACGACGCCTCGGCAGGTTTCCTGGTGAATCCCCGGACGCAGCAGTTGTTGCAGTTTGACCGCTTTTATCCGTTGCACCGGGTGGCATTTGAGTTTAACGGGAGGCAACATTACGAGCCGACGGAGTTGTATTCGAAGGAGCAAGTAGCTGCGCAACGTGAGCGAGATCGCACGAAACACGCGATCTGCAAGGCGAGGCGGATCACGTTGGTCGTTGTGCATGCGGAGGATTTGTCGCTCGAGGGGATGCGGCGTAAGGTTGAGGGTCTTTTGCCCCTGCGTGATCTGGGCAGTTTTGACCGGACAATCCGTTACCTAGAAGACGTTGCACGGCGTTACCGGAGAGCTGCGGCACGGGCCGGCAGTGTGGGACAGTCCTGTGGCGCCTAATGACAAAAAATCCCTAATTTGGGAAGGAAAACTAGGGGAATTGTTCAAATAATTAAGGCCGAGTGGTCTCGTTGATACCAGGCAAACAGGCACCAAGCAAAGAGGCCGCCCGGGGTTCCTTTGGTTCCCTACACCTTTCCCAAGAGGTCTGACGAATGATGACCACAAAAGCCGATCTTCATTACTGTATTTTCCGAACGCTGCGATGTAGACGCTTCGCCGTTGTGGTGCTGGAAGGCTGAAATTAGGGTGCTGGAAAGCCGGGATTAGGGTGCTGGCGCGGGAGAGTTGACCGGTAGCGCTTACGTCCCGTGAAACGCTCAGATCAAGTGAAAAGGCACATCCAAATGAAAAGGGGGCAAGGTCAGCGTGAAGGGACTGAGGTTGGTGGCGTCGGGATTGGGGATCGTGTCACGAGACGCAAGTCGATTTGGGGTAAGGGCGCCCGTGACTGGGGGACCAAGGGCGGCGGCATCCCGGACCGACGCGGTTTCTCCCAGGTTGGGCTTGGTAACGGCAGGGTTGTTGCTCGCGATGATTGCCGTGTCCGCTTTCATGCCCGTCCCGGCGCACGCCCAAGAGCAAGTGACGATCGTGTGGTCGTTTTGGGGCGACCCCAACGAGCTTCCGCCCAACTACGAAGTGATCGAAGCGTTTGAGGCGGCCTATCCCCACATCAAGATCGAGACGCAGCATGCGCCCTGGTCGAGCTACTTTGACCGCATCCAGACGCAGATGGCCGCGGGGACGGCGCCGGACGTGATGTTCCTCAACAACATTCCGAGCTATGCGGCGCGGGGAGCGCTGCTCGCGCTGGACGATTTGATCGCCCGGGACAATTTTGACATTGAGCCGTATTATGCGGAGCTGCTTCGGATTTTCTCGTACGATGGCAAGATCTACGGCTTTCCCCGGGACAACGACACGACGGTTCTTTATTACAACAAGGACCTCTTTGACGACGCCGGGGTCGCCTATCCCGACGAAACGTGGACGTGGGATGAGTTTCTCGAAGCGGC
>PKEU01000027.1 GCA_002919195.1 bacterium | reverse complement strand
ACTTGTGCGTGGAGTACCTGGTTTACGACACTCTCCAACAGCTTAGCCATACCCTCGTCTCCACGAAAAAGCTGGTGCAATACCTCGCCATCTACGGTAATCTGGTACTGGGCCATCCTCTTCAACCTCCTGTTGGTTTTGTAGACCAACTCAACCATTACCAGGAGGGGGATGGCCCTTCCTACTGCTACGCCATCCTGATTCTCGAATTTACACCATCATACCGGACACTACTCACCAAGCTCGACGCGGCCGCCCAAAGCCGGCCAACCGCCCGCCTCACCACGTCGATCGGGCGGCTCTTCGTGCTGCTCATCCTCATCGGCGGGGTGCTCCTGACGGCGATCCCCTACATCTACATGGCCTCAGCGACACTCAAGCCCAACACTGAGATCTTCGCCTTCCCTATCACGCTCTGGCCCCGAAACGCCACGTTCTTCAACTACCGGCAGTTGTTTCAGGAGTTCCCCTTCTTTCGCTGGTACGCCAACACGGCCTTCGTAGCCTCCGCACGCACGTTGCTCTCCGTCTTCCTCTCCGCCCTCGCCGGCTTCGGCTTTGCCAAGTACGTTTTTCCCGGCCGAAACGTGCTGCTCACGATCCTCATCGCCACGGTGATGCTGCCGTTTCAAATTCTGCTCGTGCCGCTTTTTACCGAGATGATCCGGTTTCGCTGGATCAACACCTACTGGGCGGTCATCGTGCCGTTTGCGGCCAATGCATTCCACATCTTTTTGATGCGCCAGTACATGCTGAGCATCCCCGACGAACTCCTCGACGCCGCCCGCATCGACGGCTGCAGCGAGTTCCGGATCTTCGCCCGCATCGTTTTGCCGATCATGAAGCCGGGTCTCGCGGTCATCAGCATCTTGGCCTTTGTCCAGTCGTGGAACGACTTCCTCTGGCCCCTCATCGTCCTCAGCGACATCAACATGTTTACGGTCAACCTGGGAGTCGCCACGATGGTCGGACCCTACCGCATCCAATACGGCACGATCATGGCGGGCTCGTTTCTGTCGACGCTGCCGATCGTCGTCTTTTTCTTGACGATGCAGCGACAGTTTATCGCAGGCCTCACCGCCGGGGCGATCAAGCTCTAGGCAAGCCGTCGATCAAGCCGCTGATCAAAAGGGTCAGCTTTTTGGAGCGAGATCACGGCGCCGGTCCATCCAGAGTCTCCCCCAAGCCGGATCGGCGCCCCGCTCCGCTCTTTGGCCGGGCCCCGGCCCCGCCGGCTACCCGAGCCCGTGATCGGGCTGCGCCACCTTCTTCGTGCCGCACCACCCCCTGCTGGGGCCTAACTACCCACGCCTGATGCCGCGCCACCGCCGCCTCGTGCCGCGCCACCCTCCCCTCGCGCCGCGCTACCACCGGCTAGGGCTTAACCATCCTCGCTTGATGCCGCGCCACCTTGGCCCGGTTGCCGCAAAGCCTCATGGAACACCACTTCCGCCTTTCGTTTTCCGCAAGGAATAGCAGCACGCAATCGGGGTTAGCGCACCGGCGAAGCGTTGTCAGCTCCCCCGACGCCAAAAGCTGCAGCGCATCCAGCGCAACGAGCGATGCCAGGGCGTCCGCCGCCGAACCCACCGGAACCGGTACGAGGACACCCCCGCTCACCCTGTACGCGACGGGGGCCCTCGCGACCCGCCTCTCCAGTTCCTCCCCCCAACCGGTGTCGGGCCGTCCACCGTCGGCGATCACCTCAAACCCCGCCCGAAGAAACCCCCGCAGTTGCAGCACGACATCCAGCACTATCTCTGCTTGCTCCTCAGGCGTGTGCCCTTGCCCGCCCCGCCCGTGCCGCTCGCCCAGTTCCCCGTGTCCTTGCGGCCCGCTCTCTCCTTGCGACTCCCCGTACCCTTCCCCTTCGACCCGCTCTCGCCCCCCGCCGAACCATTGCGGGATTGACTCCCGTTTCAGCCCGCCGGCCCGCTCCACCGCATCGAGCCACCGCATCAGGTCTTGAGGTGTGGCTAGCAGGTTGTGCCTCGTTCCCCGCCGGGACACTTCGGTGTTGACCAGGTCCAAAGACAGATGTCCCGTCACCAGAGGAAATTCGCTGGTTTCTGCCACGTCAGCCCTCCTTCCGAGTACCCCTCACATCCCGCAAACAACTAACCTTATCTTACCCTATTGACAGGTTAATTTCCAAGGGGTATGATACTAACCACAAAAAGATACATCGAGAGGTTAGTTTTGACCGGGAGCGATGGAGATGGCCAAGCAACCGGAATCGAAGCCGTCTCGAGCGCCGCCGGCGTCCGCTTTCCGCGCAGGGCGCCCCGGCGATCCCCGTCGATTTGGATGGGCACGTCGCCGGAGAGTATCGGACCGGTCTCGGCTACTAACCGGCAAGTAGGAGGTACGTTCCGTGAGTAGAGCGTTGGTGGTCATCGATGTCCAAAACGAGTACTTCCAGGGGAGGCTGCCCATCTACAACACCGAAACCAGCCTTCCCAACATCCTCAAGGCGATGGATCACGCCAGGGCTCGAGGGATTCCCATCGCAGTGATCCAGCACACCAACTTGCTTAAAGACGCTGTCACGTTCCGCAAAGGCTCTCCCGAATGGGAGCTCCACCCCGAGGTCGCCAAGCGGCCCCACGACGTTTTGATCGAAAAGAACATGCCCGGGAGCTTCACCGGCACCGAACTGGAAAACTGGCTCCGAAACAAGGGCGTCGACACCGTGGTCATTGCCGGCTACATGGCGCACCTATGCTGCGACACGACGTCCCGGCAAGCGGTCCACCTGGGCTTCTCCGTCGAGTTCTTGGCCGATGCCACAGGCACGATCCCGCTCAAAACCGACTGGGGCGAGCTCTCGGCCGAAGAGCTCCATCGCAACGTCCTCATCATCCAAGCAGCCAGGTTCAGCAAGGTACTGCGCACTGCCGACTGGGTCGAGCAAGCCGTCAGCGTCCAGCACTAAACAACCGGACACCGGATATCACCACCGGAATCTCCAGCATCGACCGGTTCGGTTGACAATGGTCAACTTGCTGATCGCTCGTCGATCGGTGATCGCTCCATGATGGGTGATCGCTCCGTGATCGGTGATCGCTCCGTGAATCGTATTGAGTGGAAACTCCGCCGCCCCGGTCCCCGGGCCGGCGGAGTTGTTTTGTCCCCCGATTCGCCGCTCGGAAGCGACATTCGGTCAACTGTTGATCGTTCGGCTTGATGACGCGCTGACTTGGCCAGTCTCTTTACACTCGCCGGCTAGACGGAGTGTAAAGATTGCGGCCACCACAAGCCCTCCGAACCGCTCGCGCCTTCCCGTCCGGTGTGCCGCCTCTCCGGCCGGTGTGCGTGACGCCGGAACCTGGTCACGGCTTTAACAACGTTGAGCGCAAGCCACGTGTAAAGCCGATGACCACATCGTAGGGACAGCTCCCCCTTTTTCTGACCGGCGCCCAACAGGTAAACGACTCCACGAATCGGTTACGCCCCGCCCGGGACCGCCTCAACGTGTCGCCTTGATTGCCTTGATGGATGCCGGCACTTCGATCTCGACACCTTGATGTCGACGCCTTGAAGTCGGCGCCTCGATGTCGATGCCTTGAAGTCGACACGTCGACACCTCGATGTCCGATCCGGTCACGTCCTTTACACTTACGTCTCGGGTGTGCCGTAAAGACTGTGACCCATTCGAAACGCGGATGGTACCAACCGGCAGCGGCCAAACAGCAAGGTCACTGCGTTAACATTCGGCCGGCGTCACGGTTGTAATCATCATGACCGACTGCCAGCGGCAATGGGCTTTCAGTATCGTCTCTCACGGCGTCACCCACAACACGAGGCCACCACGGCACACGACGCCCCGTCGTCCCCTGGCCCCAGGGCGCCACGCGGTCCCGATCTTTACAGTCCGCGTTGAACCCGGTTGTAAACTTCGCGACCCAGACGGTGCCCCGCTCGCTCTGGACTGGGACACGGACTACTGCATCACGGACTACCGAGTCACGGACTTCACACTCGCGGCGGCACCGGAGTGTAAAGTCCATGACCACCTTGCGCCCGCGACGAGCAGCGATAGTCCGAAACGGCCTGCATCCGCCGTCAACAGCTTCGGGATGCTGTGGGGGAGCCGGCAATTGACCCGGCAAAAGCAGTCACTCAACGGGGCGAGCCGCAACGACCTGCCCCGGAGGTGTCCCAGTGGTCGTGGTGGCTACACCCTTGACACTGGCGCGTCTGTCCGAGTGCAAAGTCCGTGGCCATGTCAAAAGTCACCACATGCCGGAACCATCCCCCCCGGCCGCGGCCGGACGTCGAACACCTAGACTTCCAAGCCGCTCGGGATCGATCAATCCGGCAACCGGCGAAACACCACCCTTTCGCCCACGACGCCCATCGCCTTGGCAAGGGCCTGGGTGTCGACACCCCGTTGCCGGTTCCAAGTCGAGACGGCTTCGGCTGCATTTTTGTAGGCCTCTTCGTCCTCCCATACGGCAACCGTGACGATCCGGCATCTGACTTGGGCGGCGCCGGCGCTCGTTCGAGCGGCTCCGCCTCCATCGTCACCGCTCGCATCCTGGCCTTCGTCGCCCCGCTGGCAGCGAAGGTCCTCCACAAAACCGGGCAACGTCCTCAGGTAGTCTTGCACCTCACCGATGAGTTCCAGAAAGGCCTGCTTAGATTCGGCCGGAAGGTCGTACGTTCCGATCACAACCGTCTGCACGTGGCTCGCTCCTTTCGTCTAGCCGCTTAGCTCTAACCGCTCAACCCGGCAATGCCGATTTGCAACACGGTGTTGCAAAACCACCATATCTCGGTGTACGATGGGGGTCAATCAACAACCGGCGCGAAGGTGTCGGAAATGCGTCACGGGAGGGAGAAGTGGTGGAAAGCGACGGCGGATAGTGTCCCGTCAAGTGGTGTAATCTCCAGGTCCCAGCGTGTGCGTTAAGGATTACGGCTTCGCCACTGCCAACAGTTCCTTGGTTT
>PKEU01000171.1 GCA_002919195.1 bacterium | reverse complement strand
CTTCCACTACTTGCTTTTGCGCAAAGACCTGGATCTTCCCGCTCTTTTCGGAAATCTCGACCCGGACGTTTTGCGCCGCCTGGTCGTTGCGCTTGTATGCCGAAATAATGGCAGCTTCAATCGCTTCCAGCAGGATCTCTTTCGAGATGCCCCGCTCTCGCTCGAGCTCGTTTAAGGCTCCGACCAGCTCAAGGTTCATCACTGCTTTCCCCCTGTCCCACGTTGTGCCTGTAGACCTACATTTCCATGACTAGATGCGCCTTGGCGATCGCCTCGCGCGGGATCGCCACTTGTCGGCCGTCGACCTCGATGACGACAGAGCCGTCTTGAAGTCCCCGCAAAATACCTTTGAAGTTGCGCCGCCCGTCCAGCGGCGCGTAGGTCTTCACCGCCGCAAGCCGCCCGGCAAAACGCTCGAAGTCGCGCTCCTTTTTGAGCGGGCGTTCGACGCCGGGTGACGAAATCTCCAGCGAGTAGCTTTGCGGAATCGGGTCGACCTCGTCCAAGAGGTCGCCGATCTCCTCGCTAAAAGCTTGGCAGTCGTCCAGAGTGACGCCCCCCGGCTTGTCGATAAAGATCCGGAGGAAGTACTCACCCCGCTCCTTGACGTACTCGACGTCCACCACCTCGACGCCTTGGCGGGCGGCCACATCTTCGGCGAGCCCACTGCATATCTCCACGATCCGCTTCTTGCCTTGGCTCATCGGTCGATCACCGCCGACATAACATTACGAAAGAGTGGGACTCGCCCACTCTCTCCACAAAGGACAGCACCATCGCCCAAACGTCGGGGGAAGGCGTCTCGCATGGGTATCGCGAAAACCTCTCCAAATAGCGGAGAAGGCCCCACAGGGGCCCCTGCCTTCACACTGACAGTATACCACCGCATCCTGGCACTTGACAAGGGCACGCACTTCAAAAGAGTGTCATTTGATCGGTTTCGGGAAGGCCGTCCAGCGCTCCGTGAGCCCGCAGCGCTTCGATCACCGTTTTCGTCACCTTGGCCCGGTTTTGCAGGTCCTCGATCGATGTAAAGGGACGCTCCCTTGCCGCAGCGATGGCCTGAGCCGCGGCTTGCCCTACGCCCTCCAGCGACTCCAGCGGACAGCGCAGGGCATCCCCCTCGATGAGAAACCGGACTGCGTCGGACTTGTACAAGTCGACGGGCAGAAAGCGCACCCCTCGAGCCATGGCTTCGAGGACCACTTCCAATACCGTGACAGTCCCCTTTTCTTTCGCCGTCGCGTCGTTGCCTTTGGCCTCCAACCGCTCAATCTCCTGACGGCAGCGGCGAGGCCCAGCCATCACCAGGTCGGCGTCAAAGTCGCCAGCCCGCACGGTGAAGTACGCCGCGTAAAACGCTAAGGGATGGTGGACCTTGAAATAGGCGATCCGGAGAGCCATCATCACGTACGCCGCCGCGTGGGCTTTGGGAAACATGTACGAGATCTTTTTGCACGACTCGATGTACCACCCGGGCACGCCGTGCGAGCGCATCAGCTCTTCTTGTTCGGGTGTCAGTCCCTTTCCTTTGCGCACCCGCTCCATGATTTGAAACGCATCGCTGGGCTCAAGGCCCGCCCGGATCAAGTAGATCATGATGTCGTCGCGCGTGGCGATCACGTCTTTCAAGGTGCAGGTGCCGGCCTTAATTAGCTCCTGAGCATTGCCCGTCCAAACATTGGTCCCGTGGGAAAGGCCCGAGATGCGCACCAATTCGCCCACGGTCTTTGGCCGTGTCTCGACCAGCATCTGCCGGACGAAGCGGGTGCCAAACTCGGGGATCGCTAAGGTCCCCACTTCCCCCGACGCGTCCTCAGGACTGATGCCGAGGCTTTCGAGGCCGTAAAAGAGCTTGAGCGTCTCTGGGTCGTCGAGGGGCACCCGGCGCACGTCGACGCCCGTCATCTCCTGCAGCATGCGCAGCACCGTGGGATCGTCGTGGCCCAGGATGTCGAGCTTTACGAGAGTGTCGTTGATCGTGTCGCAGTCGAAATGGGTCGTGATGACCTCGACATCTTCTTTGTCCGCCGGATACTGGATGGGGGTGAATTCGTAAATCTCGCGCCCTTCGGGGACGACCATGAGCCCGCCGGGGTGCTGACCAGTCGTGCGGCGCACGCCGGTGCACCCCCGGACCAGCCGGTTGATCTCCGCGTTTCGGGCCCTGATCCCCTTTTGATCGAGGTAGTTTTTGACAAACCCGTAAGCCGTCCGCTCGGCGAGCCGGCCGATGGTGCCCGCCCGGTAGACCCGGTCGGCGCCAAAGAGCTCCTCGGCAAATTTGTGGGCCCGGGGCTGGTACTCACCGGAGAAGTTGAGGTCGATGTCGGGCACTTTGTCCCCATGAAAGCCAAGAAAGGTTTCAAAGGGGATGTCAAAGCCGTCGCGATGAAGCGGCGTTTCGCACCGGGGGCACTTCCGTTGGGGCAGGTCGACGCCGGCTGCGACGCTCCCGTCGTCAAACACCTCGAAGTAGTAGCACTCGGGACAGATGTAATGGGGCGGCAGCGGGTTGACCTCCGTGATCCCGCACATCGTGGCGACGAGCGACGAGCCCACAGAACCCCGCGAGCCCACGAGGTAGCCGTCTTTTAGCGAACGATCGACCAGTTTGTGCGCGATGAGATATAAGGACGCGTACCCGTTGCCGATGATCGACGAAAGCTCCCGCTCCAACCGGTCGGCGATCAGCGGCGGAAGCTCCGGCCCGTAGATCGCTTTAGCCCGCTCCATTGTCATCCTGCGGATCTCTTCCTCGGCGCCGGGGACGTGGGGCGGATGAAAGCCGTCGGGCACCGGCCGCATCGATTCGACGCTCTCCGCGATCTCCCGGGGACGAGTGACAACCACTTCGTAAGCCAGCTCTTCACCTAGGTACGAAAACTCCTCGAGCATCTCGTCGGTCGTCCTGAGGTACAGCGGCGTCGGCCTTTCCACGTCAAAGCCGTGGCCCGCCATGATAATCTGCCGGAACACCTCGTCTTCGGGCTTGAGGAAGTGAACGTCGCCGGTAGCGACCACCGGTTTGCCCAACTCTTTTCCGAGCCGCACGATCTTGCGGTTGATCTCTTTCAAGTCTTCTTCGGATTGGACCCGCCCTTCTTCGACGAGGAAGTAGTTGTTGGCGAGCGGTTGGATCTCCAGATAGTCGTAGAAGCTTGCGATCTCCTTGATCTCATCCTCCGGGCGGTTGTTGAGGATCGCCTGGTAGAGCTCGCCCGCCTCGCAAGCCGATCCCACCAAGATCCCTTCCCGGTGCTCCTGGAGAAGATCCCTCGGGATGCGGGGCCGGCGATGGAAGTACTTCATATGGGAGAGGGAGATGAGCTTGTACAGGTTGACGAGACCCTGGCGGTTTTGAGCCAGCAGGATAATGTGGTACATCCGGCTCTCTTTCCGGGGAGAGTCGACCAAATACCCTTCGACGCCGTAAATCAGCTTGATCCCCGCCCGCGACGCGGCATCGTAGGCTTCTGGGAAAGCCTGGACGACACCGTGGTCCGTGATCGCCACGGCCTGATGCCCCCACTCGGCCAGCAGGCGGATGAGCTCGCCCACGTCGACAGCGCCGTCCAGCGCGCTCATCTTGGTGTGGAGGTGGAGCTCCACTCGCTTCACCTCGGCTTGGTCCGTCCGAGCCGGAGGTGGCGGCACCCGCATCACATCGCGCGGGATCATGATCAGCTCGTTGGCGTACGTATCAAACTGGGTCCCGCCGCGCAGCCGCACCCAGTCTCCCACCGATAGGCTCTTGGATAGATCCTCTTCGTTTTCCCACACCTTGGCCGTGATGGAGTCGGTCAAATCGGTCACGTCAAACGTGAGAAGCTTGCGGCCGGAGCGCATCTCCCGGACATCGAGGGCGATGACCTGGCCCTGGATCACCACCTTGCGTTCTTCGTCCTGCACCTCTTTCAAGGGTGTGGGCTCTTCGGTGATCCGCCGGCCCATCAGCACCTCGCCCGTCCCCTTGCTGGGGGCTTCTCTTGGTCTTTCTTCCTCCTCTTGAAGCTGGGACCACTCCCGGGCGCGCTGCAAGATCCGGTCCATGTAGTCGTCGACCTCTTGGTCCACCAAGGCGGCGGCTGCTTCGCCGTTTGGCTCCTCGGATGGCGGGAGAAACTCGGGCACCATTTCGACTTTCGTAACGCTGTCGATCTCCTTTTCAAGTTCGCGCTCGAGCTGGTCCAGCGCGTCGAGGATCCTCTCGCGCTCTCGGTGATCGCAAAGCCCGGTCAGGTGGATCTGCCAGGTCTTGCCAGCAGGGTCGATATCGACGTAATTGACGGTGAAGTCCGCCAAAAAGCGATAAGCCTCGGGGTCGACCGAGGCGTTTTTGATCACATCGAGCAACGAGGACGCGCGAGGATGAGGATGGACGCGGTAGACGGCGCTCATCTCGACGGCTCCCTTCATTTCGGCAATGTAAACGGGATCAACGGGAGAGGCGGATGATCTCCCAGTACATGCGGAGGCGGGCGCAAAATCCCCGAAGAAATCCAATCTTTTCTTCTTTGGTCAGCTGCGCCACGTGCCTGAGATGGACCCGGACAACCCGCAGCGCCTTTTGCTCCGCGTAGCGGGAGATGGCCACTTCCACTCCGTAGCGGGTCTTTTCGAGATCGGGGATCTCAAGGATAATCGACCGGCGCATCGCTCGTTGGCCAGACAAAAACGGAGTCAGCTTTTGCGCCATATCCGTTGTGAAACGGCCGTCTTCAAAAATGCCGAGAGCGATGTCCGCCTCCTGCTTGAGCACGGGCCCGGCCAGGAGCTCGACGTGCTCTTGGGTCAATCCCATCAGATCCGCGTCAAGGTAGACGACGATGTCGGCGTCGGTGGCCAGCGCTCCCGCTTTCATGGCGCCGCCCTTGCCCACGTTGGTCTCCAGTGATACGACGCGGGCTCCCGCCTGCCGGGCCACTTGGGCTGTCCGATCTGTCGATCCGTCGTCGACCACGATCACCTCCGAGATGCTCGGGGCCTCGCGGACGGCTCGGACCACGCTGGC
>PKEU01000172.1 GCA_002919195.1 bacterium | reverse complement strand
CGCGAGCCGGCCAAGATCGGCAAGGTGCGGCGCCGGCCGGTACAAGTTGATGAGCTGCGGCCCGATCCGGTACACCTTTTCGGTGCTCTCGTATTCGACGTAACCTGCCTTCTTGAGCGTCTGCAAGAGCCGGTGCGCCGTCGCGTAGGGGAAGTTGAGCCTTTCGCTAACCTCCCGCACCGTGATGCCGCCCGGCTCCTTCGCCACCGCTTCCAGCACTTGCAGCGCTTTGTGCACGCTTTTCACAGACATAAAACGGCCTCCGAAAAGGTCTTGACTTGATACGCAAATTGCGCTAAATTCGGCGAAACCCATTCAGCATACGGCAAAATTTCTCACAATGTGGATAAACTCCTGGGCGGGCGGCAGGTGATCTCAATGGCGATACCATGGTTTGACCTCGATGGCATGACGGAATGGCACACAGTCGTCGACCGGGAGCCCGGCGTGTACTTGGGCCATCCCACGACGGTCCTCTTGGAGGACGGGAAGACGATTTTGACCGTGTATCCCAAAGGGCATGGCCGGGGGCCGATCATCCTCAAACGCAGTGACGACGGGGGCAGGACGTGGTCCGAGCGCCTTCCCGTTCCTGAAAGCTGGGCGACGAGCAAGGAGACGCCGACGATTCACCGGGTGGTGGATAGGGACGGCGTCCGGCGGCTCATTGTGTTTTCCGGGCTGTATCCGATCCGCATGGCGATTTCCGAAAACGACGGGGAAACTTGGTCGGAGCTTGAGCCCATCGGCGACTTTGGCGGGATCGTGGCGATGGCGAGCGTGATTGCGCTGCGGGACGGGCCGGGGCACTACGCCGCCTTTTTCCACGACGACGGCCGGTTTTTGCGAAACGCAGGCGTCGCCGGCAAGTTTGAAGTGTTTCAGACCGTCTCCCGGGACGGGGGCCTGACGTGGAGTGAGCCGGCGCTCGTCACGACTCACCCTTCCGCCCACCTTTGCGAACCCGGGGCCGTCCGCTCGCCCGACGGGAAAGAGATCGCTTTGCTGCTGCGGGAAAACAGCCGGCGGCACCGGTCCTTTGTCGTGTTTTCCGATGATGAGGGGAAAACCTGGACGCCGCCCCAGGAGCTGTCGCTTGCGTTGACCGGCGACCGCCACGTGGCCCGGTACGCCCCCGATGGCCGGCTCGTTGTGTCGTTTCGGGATATGGCGCCCGGCTCGCCGACGTGGGGCGATTGGGTCGCCTGGGTCGGCCGGTACGAGGATCTTCACACAGGAGGCGATGGCGAGTACCGCATCCGGCTCAAGGACAACCACCACAGCGCCGACTGCGCTTACCCGGGAGTGGAATTGCTGCCTGACGGCACGTTTGTGGCGGTTACATACGGTCACTGGACCGAAGGCGAGGCGCCGTACGTCTTGGCCATACACTTCCGCCTCGACGAGGTAGAGCAGCTGCCCAAGCAGGATTGGGTGGCGGGATAAGGGGCTGGTATCCAACAACGCGAGATGCTGCACCGAGAGGCGCCGGTCTGCATCCCCTGGCCGTCGGATTGCGCGGCACGATTGCTACTGTGTATTAGGCTGCGCTCCGAAGTTGCGATTGTTGTCGAGTTGCGTGCCAAGGTTGATTCACGAATTGATGAATCGAAATAGCAAATCAATTAAAGGTGGCTCACGGAATGAGCGACGTTCCGATCAACCCATCCCCCGCTCCATCCCTGCCCCCGTCGGGCCGTTTCCGGGAACTGATCGCCGCAGCCTTTACGCCGATGCGTACCGACGGGTCGCTTCATTTAGAATTGATCGAGCCGCTAGTCGCCCACCTGGTGAAACAAGGCGTCACGGGTCTCTACGTCTGCGGAAGCACCGGCGAGGGGCCGCTCCTTTCCACCGACGAACGCAAAAAAGTCGCCGAAGCGTACGTGAAGGCCGCCCAGCGAGCCGCGAATGACGTCCGCCGGCAAGCCGCGCAAGAAGCCACCCACGAGGTCGCGAAAAAAGCCGCCCAAGCGCCCACCCAAAATGAGGCCCAGCGCAGGATGCGGGTTATTGTTCACGTCGGGCACGAGTCGCTGGCGGAGGCGGCGGCGCTCGCCCGCCACGCCGAATCGATCGGCGCGGACGCGATCGCTTCGCTCCCGCCCAGCTATTTCAAGTGCGACTCGGTCGACACGCTGATCGACTGGCTGAACGAGCTCGCAAGCGCCGCTCCCTCGCTGCCGCTCTACTACTACCACATTCCGCCGATGAGCGGCTACGGCCTCAGCATGACGGAACTCTTGGAGAAAGCGCCGGAGAAGCTGCCGGCCTTGGCGGGCATCAAATTCAGCTCGACCGACCTGGTCGAGTTTCACGCATGCGTCGAGCGGGCTGGCGGCCGGTACGACCTCTACTTTGGCGTCGACGAGATGCTCCTCAGCGCCGTCGTCGTCGGGGCCACCGGCGCCGTGGGCAGCACTTACAACTTCGCCGCACCGCTGTACCTTGAGATGATCAACGCCTACAAAGCAGGCGAACTCGAACGAGCCCGGCGCCTTCAAGCCCACGCCGTTCGCATGGTCGAGGTCTTCGGCCGGTACCGGGGACTGCCGGCGATCAAAGCCACGATGAAGCTGGTGGGAATCGATTGCGGCCCCAATCGCCTGCCCTTGCGGACGCTGAGCGCCGACGAGTTCGAACGGATGAGGAGCGAGCTTGCGCCGTGGTTTCCCCTGAGCGGGATGTAAGGGGGACAGAGTCTCTTCGCTCGAGCAGCTCAGGACTCGCAAGTGTTTCCGCTTTGCGCAGTATGAAGGCCGACAGCGGTTTCCCCCTTAGCGGGAGACGACGAGCGCAAACCAACCCAAAGGAGGTACCGGGAGTTGAGACGAGGTTACATCATCTTGACCTTGTTGATCGGGCTGTTCATGACGTTGTTTATGACATCGAACGGCATCGGACAAGCGCAGGTCAAGCTCGTCTACACCAACAACGTGAGCTCGGTGACCGCCAACGTCGAGCAGCAGCTGATTGAGATGTTCATGGCCGAAAACCCGGGCATCGAAGTGGAGTACCGCAACGCGCCCATCAGCCCGGAGCAGCTCTTGCTTTGGACCGCCGCCGGCACGGGGCCGGACGTATTTATGGTGCACAGCCACACGGTGAGCGAGCTCGTCGGACTCGAACTGCTGGCGCCCCTGACGGAGTGGATCCAGCGCGACGGCGAGATCGACGCCGAAGACCTTTTCCCCGAAGCGGTCGAAGAGTTTTCCCATAACGGTGTACTCTACGCCGTTCCGTACGAATACCACATGGTCGCCGCCCTGTTTTACAACGCCGATGCTTTTGCCGAGTCGGGGCTTGCTCCGCCGCCCGCCGAATGGCCCTGGCAGCAGTTTCTCCAGGACGCCAGGAAGCTGATCCGCTACGACGGCGACGAGGTCGCCCGGTGGGCGATTTACACCTACCACCCGCTCAACTTCGTCCACAGCTGGGGCGGCGCCTTGGTCGACGATTGGCGCAATCCCACGGATACGCTGATCGATTCCCCCGAATCGGTCGCCGGATACGAAGCGTACGTCGACCTGATCAGGATGGGGTATTCGCCCCCGTCGGCGAGCTATACCGACGGGTTTCTGTCGGGCAGCTTGGCGATGGTGATCAGCGGGCTTTGGGGCTCGTACTCTTTCGCCGACGCCGATTTTGAATGGGACATCACGGTGCCTCCGCTGGGCGACGGCCCCAAGGGCGGGCGCGGGTATGAGTTTGTCAGCCGCGCTATCGGCATGAGCCCCGCAACCCAGCATCCGGAGGAAGCTTTTAAGCTCCTCAAATTCCTGGCCTACGACGAACGGGCGCTCACCATCCGGGCCCTGTCGATTGCGTCGCAAGGCGTTCAGGGCGATATGCCCGCCCGCATCTCCGTCGCCCGGGGCGAAGCCTTTTTGGCCAACGACCTCGGGCCCAAAGGCAAGCTGCTGATGCTCAACGTCGCCGACCACGTCTACCGCATGCCCCGCCATCCCCAGGCCCGCACCATCTTTACCCTAGCCAACGAAGTAGCGGGCCGGGCCATCAACGGGGAACCCGTTCGCAACGTCGCCATCAGCGTGGCGGAGCAGATTAGGGGGATTTTGAGGCAAGAAACCGCGCCGTGATGGTGGTGTGTTGACGAAAAGATCGTGGTGGCCAAGGGGCGTGGCGATCATCGTGGCGATCCGGCAGTCTTGATTGGCCCAAACCTTAATCTGCCCGAGGAGTTACGTCGGCCGACGCGTGCCCGAAAGCCAGGACACCCGCAAGGCAATTCGGACACATCCTCCCGTGCGGAGGCTCTGAAAGGCTCCGGAGTTGAGGCCCAGTGTTAGAGGCCTCAGGAGTCACGCTCCGGAGTCGGGACTCTGGAGTGGAGGCCTCACGAGGTCCCGGGCACCGTCGGCCGACGTTTTTCTTGATCATGCATTTTTCTGCCCGCGCCCAGAGGCGTCAGCGCCAAAAATTTGCACTTTCGAGTAGGAGATCCAGCTCCTTGCGGGCGCCAATCCTGGAATTCCGTCGATCTTACCCCTGTTTTCTCCTTGTCTCGGACCTAAAATTACGTTTTCGACCCCTTCCAGACCCCAATTCCCGCGCGGGTCTGCAAAATTTTGCCGCACCGTGTCTACTAGTCCGGCAAAAAATTGCAGTTTCACTGAAACACGAACACCGAAGGCCGGATTCGGTGGCAGCGGCGGCAAAAATATGCAGAATCGAGATCGAAGATCGTCGTCACGAGGTCGCGGAGCCGCAAATTCCGCGGGAATTCTCCCGACATTCCTCGTTTTTCGGCCCGATAACAGTGCTTTTTCTTGCATCGGAGACCCGGCGCCTGGTCGTTTCAGCAAAAAATTGCCGCGCGGCACCAGCCAGCGCGGCTAAATAATGCTCGATCACCTTGGCCAATCACCTAGCACACCCTAAGGTCGCTGTCACACCATCGACGTCACACTATAGAACATTGAGATCGATCGGCAGTGTCATACACTTACACCCGCGCCTCTATATACGGCGTTGTCTCACGGGCGTGCCTCAAA
>PKEU01000139.1 GCA_002919195.1 bacterium | reverse complement strand
CAACGCTTGAGGAAAGCCGTGTGCGGGAGAACCGCACGCACGGTTTGACGGGCGGACGGAGGGGGTAACCCCTCCTCCGACCCTACTATCTCCAGCGCTGGTTTTCATGTCGGCGCAAAGCCCTGAGGCGCCGTGGGCCAACTGGGGTGGAGGCGCTCCGGCCGCCCGGAGGCTCGGGGCTGCAACGTGCTTAAAAGGGCGAGCCCGGTGAGACACTGACCCATGAGCGTCCATGCTCGATTCTCGACACCGCAGGCAACACAGAGGAGACGATAGGAGGTCGCAGCATGCCGGATCTAGTCAAGTGGGACCCCTTTGGGGAACTGCAGCGGGTGCGAGACGACGTCGGCCGGATCTTTGGTCGCTTTTTCCCTTGGGATTTCCGCGGCGACGAGTTCTTTTCCGGCCTTCGCACCCCGGTGGTGGACGTGAAAGAGACGGACACCCACTACGTCGTCAGCGCCGAGATCCCCGGAGTGGATCCGCAAGATCTCGAGGTCACTGTGACGGAAGAAGCGCTCACGCTACGGGGTGAAGTGCGCGAGCGCACCGAGCAAAACGAGACAGGATACCGGCGGGTCGAGCGGCGATACGGCGCGTTTCACCGGACGATTCCTTTTCCGTCGCCCGTCGACGCCAAGCAAGCCACGGCGGAGTACACCAACGGTGTGCTGGAGGTGCGCCTGCCTAAGGCAGATCCAACAAAAGGAAAAGGCGTGCGCCTCACCATCTCGACGCAACGTCAACAACCTAGGGAACACTAACAAATGCCACAGTGAAACGCCAGCGATGACATGCGCTGGAGGTAGACGTGGCCAGCGGGAACTTCCCGTGGCGGGCCGCTCGAAAAACGGCCCGCCGTCCGGCTCACGGAAGGGAGGGAAGCCTGTGGATGCTCTGAGGGCCACAGCCCTGACGCTGATCATCATCGGTGCGGTCAACTGGGGGCTCATCGCTCTCTTCAACTTCGACCTCGTCGATGCGATTTTTGGAGGCAACACCCAGTATGCTCCGAGCCTCGCCTCTCGGATCGTCTATGCCCTCGTCGCCCTCTCGGGTCTGTACGCCCTGACGTTTTACCGTTCGGGCGCCGAAGAGGGTGCGAAAGAACGCGCGTCCTAAAGGGCGTGCGGTTTAGGATGTGTGTTTCGAGCTGGGACGCGGCTTTTTGCGCCCTCCCGCGCCTTGAGCGTGGAGTGAGGGTGTAAACCCGTTGCCGTGATGGGCACACTAACGCGCGAGGAGGTGATCGCATGCAGCCTGTAGCCGGCTCCTGGGAGGAATGGAAGTCTCAGTTGGCGGAGGCCGTGCAGCTGGGAAAGGCGATGCACATGTCGCCGGAGCAGATCGCCGAGCGGGCCGAGCAAGTAGGCGACTTTCTGGCCAAGAGGATCGATCCCCAAAACCCGGAGCAAAGAGTGTTAAAGGAGCTCTGGGAGGCCGCTGACGACGAGGAGCAGCGCACGATCGCCAGTGTCCTCATCAAGCTTGTCTCAGGCTCCAAGGTCCACTGATTCTCTCCTCCGACGGCGCACGTTGGCTCCGCTGACGTGCAGCCAGGTTGTGACGGGAGAAAGGCGCCTTGCTCGGGCGCCTTTCTCCTTTTCATGGGAGCGTTGTCAAAGTTGTACTCCCGGTAGCCTTGGGATATAATCATTGCCGGTGGCGACATCGCAGCAACGTTGGCACACCGTGACGACAGCATATGGGGGAGACTGACCCTTGAAGGTGATGATCATCCAACCCGAGGGTGAGGCCCGGGATAAGCTCGAAGCGTACGTCAAAGCGGGAGGCGCCGAAGTCATCTGCTCCCGCCCCGTCTGGCCAGGTTTTTTCTTGATGGCGAAGCAGGAGCGGCCTGATGTCGCGTTGGTCGATTGCTCGGCCGATCCCGGCTACGGCAGGGAGTGCGCCGGATATCTGGGCGAGACGGGCTTTACCAACCAGATCAAGGTGTTGGCGTTTAACGTAGCCCCCGACGAGGAGGACCTGATGAAGATCCGGGCCCCCAAGGCCAAGATCGTCAACCTCCGTGACATCGGGAACGAACTGGCCAAGATTGATCCTGGCTTTCGCCCGCCCGATGCGACGCCGGCATAAACTTGGAGCGAAGCGAGTTTGAGCTTGGATCCTTGACTGTCGAGGCAGTGACCTAATCGTTTTGCCCTAACGGATCAGCCCCGGCCTCGTCAAAGGCGTGGGGCTCTTGCTGATTTTGCAACTCAAAGGCAAACCACGAGTGGTAGCAGTGCGAACACACAAAAAGGTCGTCGGCTCGCCCGGAGGCGGAGATCACGTCCAACGGGTGGTGACAGCCGGGACAGGTGAGATCGGTCGGCATCCGTACCGCTCCTTTCTCTATCACTTCATTGTGTAGGATGCCCCGAGCTCAAGTGTTCCATGATTTTGGCCGGAGCGTTGGGTCTGGAGGGAAAGCAAACGGGGCGCCTTGGCGAACACCCGTTTGTTCTCCCGGAGCCCTAGGCCTTGAAAGCCCGTCCTAGAACGGGTTTCGCCTATCCGTTGTTCCGCAAAAAATTCCCAGATGGTGCAGGATATTGTAATCGCAACTCGAATAATCCTCGGAGAAACAGCGCCTTTGTCAGAGAACTCCCGTTTTAAGGGGCGGGGTGGGGAGAAAGGAGGTGTAGACCCCGATAGACCACGACCGCTCTAGGTAACCGGGAGTCTTTTGCTCCGAGCGGCTCGCTGCGCCAAAGAGGCGACGGTGAGGAAACCTAGGAGGCTCACCGAGGCCGGCGTTGGCCGCGGCGGACGCAACGGAGCGCGAGTCGACGGAATCAAGGGGGTAAAACCATGCGGAAAAAGGGAGTAGCTCTCTTCGTAGCCGCCCTGATGATCGGCGTATTGGCGTTCCCCGCAGGGGCCAACGTCAATCCCTTCTCCGACTTGCGGTCGGATCACTGGGCATACGAAGCAGTCATCAAGCTAGCTGCCGCTGGTCTTGTCGAAGGGTATCCCGACGGGACCTTTGGCGGCGACCGCACTTTCACGCGGTATGAAATGGCCATGGTGTTCGCGCGCATCTTGGCGCGATTTGAAGACCTGATCGATCAAAGGATCGCTGAGGGCATCGACGCCAAGACTGAGCAGTTGGCGCTTGAGATCGAGTCGGTTCGCAAAGAACTGTCCGATCGCATCGACGCTAACTACGAAGACCTTATGGCTTACCTGCGCATCCTCGAGCTCGAGCTCGATGTCCTCAAGGGCCAGGCTGCTGGCGAAGGGGCGGAAGTTCCCGGTGCCGGACTGGCCTTGACGGACGAAGCGCGGGCTGCGCTGGCCGGGCAGGTCACAGATGAGATGCTCGATCAGCTGCGGGTTTTGATGAAAGAGGATATCGACGATCTCGCCCGCAGGCTCCGCGACGTCGAGCGCGCGATGCTCGATGAGCGCGACGTGGAGCGCATCGCCCGGCAGGTGTTGGCTGACGTGCTGACCGGGGGCGATCTCGAGAAGCTTCAGGAGATCGAGGGCGACGCGGACGCTACCGCCCGCTTCGTGGCAAGCCGTGTCAATGATCTCGAAGAGGCCATGGCTGCGATGGCTCTCGAGTTTAGGAGCGAGCTGGCGCAGCTGGGCGTGAGGGTCGACGTCCTCGAGGCGCGCGTCGACCGCATCGAGGCCAAGGTCGACGAGCAGGGCAAGCAGCTCGACAGCATCCTCGCAAGGCTCGGCAACTTGTCGCTCAGCGGCAAGAACGAGACGACGTTTGAGCTGACCGCGATCACCGCGCCCAGTGCAACCGATGAGGACAAGTTCTACATTGATCCTCGCGATGAGGACAGCGAAGAGCTCGAGAGGGGCAGCGAATTCAAGAACGTCTTCACCGTCACGTTTACCGCTGAGCCCGCGGAAAACGTCAACGTGAAGGCGAGCTTGGAAGCGACCACGCAGTTGGGCGAGGTTGAGGATGCAGGCATCAATGACGGCACGGATGTCGTCGCTAACCTGTTGGTGACGACGCCCGGCGTCCTGCGCTCGCTGCAAGTGGGCGACCTCGACCGCGACGAGATCGCCGCGCCCTTCAGCAAGTATGTCCTCTACGCCAAGAAGTTTGACGATCCGGATGAGGACGGCGATGAGAAGCGCGGCGCTCACGTCGACCTCGTCTGGGGCGTGGACGACAGCACCAACCTGCACGGCTTTGTCAGCCGCACTGATGTTGCGCGCCACCTCTACGGCGCCCACGCGAGCTACCGGATGAGCGAGGCGTTCAACCTGGCGTTCGCGGGTGTGCGTGAAGTCGCGTGGAGAGCGGCGACGGACGATCCGGACTTTGATGACTACCGAGATGAGAAGGTCTTCAGTATCGAGTCCAAGGGCGTACTCGAGTCGCTCGACTACTCGGCGCTTTACGCAACCCAGGTGTATCCAAGTGGCGACACCGCTAACGCGATGGAGTTCCGGGCATCGCTGCCGGTGAGCATCATCACCGCGAGCGCCGAGTACGGCAAGGTAGACACGGACTATAGACCGGCCTACGCCAAGGATCTCGACAGCGGCAAGGACCTCTTCTTCGACGGCCTTGACTGGCTCGAGCGCCAGCTGATCGAGGACGAGGAGCGGGATTGGCTCGATCAGGGTGAGAGCACCTATGCCCTCCGCCTGACGGCGCCGATCTTTGGCGTCGAGGCCACCGCGGGCTTCGGGCAGTTGGTGGCGACCGGGGAGCACCCGGATCTCAGCCCAGGGGTTGGAACGGATGACGTTAAACCGATCAGCTGGACCAACGACTTCGTCCAAGCGGAGATCCGGGGCTTCAACTTCGCTGGCATCGAGGCGGGCTTGCTCTACGACCGCCGGGAGGATGAAGCCAGCGACGTTGACAGGACCATCCGGGCCACTGTGGGCACCACGATCCTCGGCGCGGAAGTGACCGCGACGGTCCACAATCGTGAAAACGAGCAGGAGTGGGCGGAGGATTGGGATGGCTCGGACGAGAGCGAGCAGAAGCACACCTGGATTGTCGGGAAGCTCCCCGTCAATCTCTGGAGCGTGCCGCTCGAGTTTGAG
>PKEU01000090.1 GCA_002919195.1 bacterium | reverse complement strand
GAAGGGTGGCGGAGAGGCGTGGCCTTGAAGGTCGTCATCGTCGGCGGCGGGGCAGCGGGCATGAGCGCGGCGGCTTCGGTCCGCCGGGAAAGCCCAGAAGCGGTGATCACCTTGTATGAAAAGGGTGATTGGATCAGTTACGCCATGTGCGGCCTGCCTTATTTCATCGGCGGTGTGACGGACGATCCCTACGACTTGGTCACGTACACGCCCGAAGCTTTTTGGGAGAAACGGCGCGTGCAGGTGAAGACCCGGCACGAAGTGATCGCGATCGACCCCGGCGCCAAGGAGGTCACCGTCAAGGGGCCTGATGGAACCACGTTTCAGCAACCCTACGACCGGTTGATCCTGGCGACGGGCGCTACTTCGAAAGCGCGCCATCACGTCCGCGGCGTGCCTGGTGCCTTTGGGCTCCATACCATGGACGATGCTTTGGCCATCCGCAAGTATATGGAAGACCACCGGCCGCAGCGGGCTCTCGTCGTGGGCTCGGGTTACATCGGCCTCGAGATGGCGGACGAGCTGAGGAAGCTCGACCTCGACGTCACCTTATGGAAAGGGCGCTCGCGTTTTTTGGGCTTCGATTCGCCCGAGATCGACGCCTGGATCGAAGAGACGATGCAACAGCACGGCGTGAAGGTGGTCAAGGGCCGGCGATTTCAGCGGGTCGAAGCGGTTTCAGCTGCGTCTTCAGGCGCATCTTCGACCGGTACAAGGGCGCCTTCGGAGGCGACAGGCGGATCTTTGAGTGGGACGAGCTCGCCTTCGACGGGGGCGAGCGCATCCTCGACCGGGACTTCCACTGCGGCCCCGGCTGGGCCTGCGGGACCGGGTGAAGTCGCCCTTGATTCAAGAGAAGAGCGTCAACTTTGGAAAGGCCGGCATACGCTGGCTGTTTTCGCTCAGCTGGAAAGCGAAGAGGCGTCTCAAGAAGTTGTCGAAACGGAGCTTCTGATTTTGGCTATTGGATCCGATCCGGTCTCGCCGCCTCCGCTCACGAAGGGGCAGCTTGAAACGGGTCCCAACGGTGCCCTGATGGTCGACCGGTACCTCCGCACCAACATTCCCGACATCTGGGCTGTCGGGGACGGGGTTGTGGCGCCGCACCGATTTGGGCCTCCAACCTACCTGGCGCTGGCGACGACCGCCAACCGGATGGGCAGGATCGCAGGATACAACGCCGTGCACACCGAGGCCCCCATCGAGTTTGCGGGGATTACCGGCACCATCTTTACGACGGCCTTTGGCCTCGATATCGCCCGGACCGGGTTTACCGACGACGCCGCCCGGCGAGCCGGCTACGAGCCCGTTTCGGTCACCATCAAAGCCCCCGACCGGTCCGCGTACTTCCCCGACGCCAAGCGGTTGATTTTGAGGCTCAGCGCGGACCTCAAGACCGGCCGGTTGTTGGGGGCAGAACTCGCGGGTCCCGCCGAGACCGGCAAACGTATCGACGCCATCTCCGTCGCGCTGTACGCCGGCCTCACCGCGGCAGAGGTCAAACAGCTCGACCTGGCTTACGTTCCGCCTCGGAGCACGGTTTGGGACCCCTTGCTCATCGCGGGGCACGAGCTGGAGAAGAAGCTGGCCGCCCAGCGTGCCACCAGTCTCCAGCAGGGCGACAGGAGCGCGGGATGAGCGCTCTCGACCTCTTTCCCGCACAAGCCGTCACGCTGGCACCAAGGGTCAAACGCGGGCCGGGTGCGAAGAGGGCGGGTAGCCGAGTGGGCAGGTGAGCGGGCAGGCGAGTGGACGAGTGGGCAAGCAGGCAAGTAGGCAAGTAGGCAAGTAGGCAAGTAGGCAAGTGCGCTGGCGGGCGAGTGGGCAAGCGGGTGAGCGGGTACCTGGGCAATTGGGCAAGTAAGCAAGTGGGCGAGGGTAAACGCCTCCTGCAGGGCTTGACGCGGTCCCCTCGCCTGTGTTTTGATTGATTTACTAAAGAAATTATTTCGCTCATGAAATGAGGGCTAACCCCTGTGGAAAATTCTCCTAAGGTGGTGGGTTGCGGATGCTGACCAGGGAAAATGCCGGAGAGGCGGCCGGGTGGAACACGAGTGACGCAATACGCCGGTACGTGGATGATCTGACCCGGCTCCTTGCGGCTCTCGACACGGAGGCAATCGTCAAGTTCGCCGATATCCTTTTCTCCGCGTACCAAGAAGGACGCACGGTGTTTTTCGCTGGCAACGGGGGCAGCGCCGCGACCGCCAGCCACTTTGCGTGCGACATGGCCAAGACCGTGACGGGCTACAGCAAAGGAAAGAGGCTCCGGGCCGTCAGCCTCGCGGACAGCGTGCCCCTATTGACTGCCTGGGGCAACGACAGCGCGTACGACGACGTCTTTGCCGAACAGCTGCGCAACCTCGCTCGTCCCGGCGACTGCCTGGTCGCCATCAGCTGCAGCGGCAAATCCAAAAACGTGGTCCGCGCTGTCGAGCTGGCCCGCGCGATGGGTTTGACGACCGTGGGGCTTTTGGGGTTCGACGGCGGAACGCTGAAACCCATGGTGGATCTTCCGATCGTCATCGAGTCCGACAACTACCAACGCGTCGAAGACGTTCACAGCATCATCATGCACATCGTCACAGACCGGCTCATCGAGGCCGTCAACCGTGAAGGAGCTGCCACTTGATCGTGCGGGGAGTTGCCATCGCGCTCGACTTCGGCGGCACGAAGCTTGCCGCCGGCCTGGTCGATTTGGAAACAGGGGCGGTTTACAAACAGGTTCAGGAAAGGACGCCGGCGGAAGGGGGCCGGCAGGCCTCGCTCAAGCTCGCGCTCCAGATGGTGCGAGAGGGCCTGCTGGAAAACGCGGACGATGCACGCTCGGCGCCGGTCCCAGGCGCTTCGTCCCCGCGGCTCCCGGTGGTCGGTGTCGGCGTCTCCTTCGGCGGGCACGTCGACTCCGCCCGCGGGATCGTCCAACGCTCGATGCATGTTTCCGGCTGGGAGCAGTTTCCCCTCGCGGACTACTTGCGCGAGGCCCTTTCGCTTCCGGCGTTCATCGAAAACGACGCCAACGCGATCGCGCTGGGCCTCAAGCATTTCGGTCCCGGGAAAGAGTATCACCAGTTCATGTACGTTACGGTGAGCACGGGCATCGGCGGCGCGCTGGTGGTCGGCGACGACGTCCTGCGGGGCGGGCGAAACCTCGCAGGCGAGATCGGGCACATGGTGATCCAGCCCGACGGCCCTCTTTGCTCGTGCGGGAAACGGGGCTGCCTCGAGGCGGTGGCTTCGGGGCCTGCCATCGCCCGGATCGCCCAGCGGGCGTGGGAAGAGGACCTCAAAGCCCGGGGCGCCGGAAGGGGCAAGAAGGTTAAGTTTCAAAGGGCCGAAGAGGTGTTTCAAGCCGCCCGGGCTGGCGACATGCTGGCCCAGCGGGTGATCGACGAGGCGGCGAAGCATCTTGGGCGGGGGATCAGCTACGCCGTCAATGTGTTTGATCCCGACTGCGTGATGATCGGCGGAGGGGTGTCCCGCAGCGGCGCCGAATGGTTCGACACCGTCGTCGCCGAAGTGCGGGCCAACGTTTTGCCTCCCGTCGCTGAGGAGCTTCAGGTGATCAGGATTCAGGAGGATATCGGCGCGGCGCTGAAAGGAGCGGCAGCCCTGATCCGGGCCCGCGCTCTGGCGAGAAGGTAAGCGTAGACCGTAGCGCGGGACTTTAGAGTAGGCCGTGGGCATGGTAGACCGTGGGCATAGTCGATCATGGGCATAGTAGACCATGGGCGTGGGCCTTTGGCGCCCCCCGGCTCATGCCCAAAGTTTCGACTCGAGGCTCCAGCTCAAGGAAGCGCAATGAGAGCCTTCGATGAGCGCGATGGGCTGAGCGGGATGGAGGCTTTCCAATCAGCGTTAGAGGCGCTCGAGCGTGATAGCCGCTTTCGAATGAGCGAGATCGGGGCCATCGCATGAGCGTGATGGAGGCATTCGAAACCAAGCCGCAAGCCGAAGGGAGGAACCCGGGATCGCCCGTTTTGAGACTCGTCTCTCCAACCGCATGCGCATCCTCAACGTGATCCGCCGCTGGGAGCCTATTCCCCGCAACCAGATGGCTCAGATGACGGGCCTCAGCCCATCGACGGTGACCAACATCGTGCGGGAGCTGCTGGAGGAAGGGCTGGTGGAGGAGACCGAGCCCGCGCCCACCGGCCAAGTGGGGCGGGATCCCATCGGGGTGCAGCTCAACCCCAAGGCCCGTTCGTCCATCGGGATCCAGGTGAGCGACACCCGGCTGACGGCCGTGCTGCTCGATTTCCGGGGAAAGGTGCTGCGCCGGATTGAACGAGAGCTCCGGGATCAATCGCAGGCGCCTCCGTCGCCGCCGGAGCTCGTGATCCGGATCGCCTCGCTTGTCAACGAGATGCAGGATCCGTCGATCCCGCTCCTCGGCGTCGGCGTGGCCGTGGCCGGCATGGTGCAGCGCTCCCGCGGGGTGGTCTTCGCCCCAAACCTGCACGCATCCCGGTTTCCGTTGGCAAAGCACCTCGAGTCGCTCCTCGACGTCCCCGTCTTTGTGGAAAACGAAGTCAACACCATGCTCTTGGCCGAGCACACGTATGGCGTGGCTCAAGGGTGGCAAAACGTCCTCGGGGTCAACGTCGGCCTTGGGATCGGCGGCGGGATCATCATGGACGGAAAGCTGCAGACAGGCTCATCTGGCGCGGCGGGGGAGATCGGGCACATGATCGTGGAACGGGACGGCCCCCTTTGCACCTGCGGCCGCCGCGGCTGCCTTGAGACTCTGGCCGGGGGGAAAGCCCTGATCGACCCCGAGGACGGGGAAAGCGTCGATCCCCAACGCCTCCAAAGGGCCACCACGTACCTTGCCATCGGCATCGCCAACGCCGTCAACATCCTCAATCCCGAGATGGTCGTGATCGGGGGTACACACTGCCATCGGTTTTCGGTCGCCGAGCCCGCCTTTCGCGATCTGGTCGCAAGTTACCTCCTTCCCATCAACCAAGACGTCATCATCGAACCCGTGTCGCTGCCCGATGCCGAAGCCGTCGGGGCGGCTGCTCTCGTCCTCAACGACTACTTCCAGCCAGC
>PKEU01000075.1 GCA_002919195.1 bacterium | reverse complement strand
CTCAGCTCTTCCCGGCGGCGGCGAAGCCCATCGTGCTCGCCCCGCCCGGCCAAAAGCTCACCCTCCAGCTTTCGGAGCCGCTCGGCCACCAGCTCCTTTTTCTCTAAGAGCGCGGAGCGCTCCCCCTCGACGGCCGCAAGCTCCTCCTCTCGCGCTCGCTCGCCGGCCTCAAAGCGCTCGAGGCCCCGTTGGGCCAGCGAGATTTCCTTTTCGATCCGCTCCAAGTTCCTCTTCGCTTCCGAAAGATCGCGCTCGGCGGCGTGGCGCTCAAATTCGAGGCGGCGCCACGCTTCCTCGAGCTCTTGCTCCGCTTTGCGCAACCGCTGCGCCTTCTCCTCAAGCGCGGCCAAATCCTGGGCGATGCCCGCTGCCCGCTCCTTTTCCGCGGCAATCGCTTGCTCGAGCTCCTCGAGCTGCCTGCTGCGGCCGATCAGCCCCTCGGAGCGAGCAGGCCGGCTTCCGCCCGTCATCGCGCCTTGAGGCACCACCAGGTCGCCATCGAGGGTGACGACGCGGCTTACTCCTCTCACCGCCTTGGAGACCTCCAAGGCCGCGTCGAGATCGCGAGCGACCACCACCCTGCCCAAAAGGTACTCGATCGCTGGGCGAGACGCGTCCTCCACCTCCACCAGTTCCGAGGCGACCCCGACAGCGCCCGCCACCTCGCTGATCCGCCTCTTGGCCTCTTGAGGTAGGGGACTTGGGGAAAGCAAGTTAAGAGGGAGAAACGTCGCCCGTCCGGCCCGGCTTTCTTTAAGGTACAGGATTGCCGCTTTGGCGTCGGCGTCGGTGTCGGCGACGATGTACTGGGCCGCCCCTCCTAAAGCCACTTCAATCGCCGTCTCCAGCTCCCTCGAGACCTTGATCAGCTGGGCGATGGCCCCACGGAGGCCCCATCCTCGCTTTTCCGCCGCCAAGAGGACGGCCCTCACTCCCCTGTGATACCCTTCCCGTTGGGCCTCCATCTCGGACAGCGCGTTCCGGCGGGCGGTGAGGTCTTGCACCCGGGCGCGGGCTTCGGTGTGGGCCCTCTCCAAGCGGTGCCTCTGGGCCCGTGCCTCAGCAGCTTCCCGCTGGAGGCCGGCCATGTGTTCCCGGCACTCTTTGACCTTGGCCTCCACCTCCTGGAGGCGCTTTTCTATTTGGGCTAAGCTCTCCAGTTCGCTGGCTCTTGCCTGGGACAGCTCGCGGAGCCGGGCACGGTACTCCTCCACCATCTCCCGTTCGCGCGACGACTCCCGCCTCAACGCCTCGGCCCGGCTTTGAAGGAGAATCAGCCTCTCGGTCGTCGCGGAGAGCTCTTGTCTGGCTTGGTGGATCGCCTCCTCCTTTTCAGAAAGGCGCGCGTCAGCATCGGCCAGTGTCCCTTCGATCTCGTCTAAAAGGGCCGCGATCGAAGCGCGCTCTTCCGAAGCTTTCTCTAAGGCTTCCGCCGCCTCTTGGGATTGGGACGCGAGGCGGGCGGCCCTGTCCTTGAGGGCCGCAAGACGCTGGCGGAGCTCCGCTTCGTCCCGGTCGGCCCGTAGCAAGCGTTCCTTTGCCAAGGCCGCCCGGTGTTCGGCTTCCAGCCGCCGCGACTCAGCCTCTTCCCAAAGGCCCCGGAGCCTGGCGATCGCTTCATCGAGGGCGTCGAGCTCTTTAGCCAGCTCGCCCGCGCGCTCCTCGAGCCGGCGCATGGCGGCGAGCGCCTGCTCCCGCCTCTCCTCTCTTTCTGCGAGGGCGCGGTCTAGCTCGCCCGTCTCCTGGTCTACCCGGTGGAGCTCGCGGGCGAAGAGCTCCAGTTCCACGGCTTGAAGCTGGCGATCCAGCTCTAAAAACTCCTGGGCCGCCTCCGCCTGCTTTGCCAGGGGTTCCAGGCGGCTTTCCACCTCCCGGATGATATCGCCGACGCGGACCAGGTTTTCTTGGGTTTGAGCGAGCTTGACCAGGGCCTCCCGCTTTTTCACGCGGTACTTGCTGACGCCCGCGGCCTCTTCGAGAAAGGCGCGCCGCTCCTCAGGTCGGGCGCTCAAAATGGCCTCAACTTCTCCTTGCCCGATGATGGCGAGCGAACCCTTTCCCAGACCGGTGTCGAGAAAGAGCTCTTGGATGTCTTTCAAGCGGCAAGGGGTCCGGTTGATGAAAAATTCACTCTCGCCCGAGCGGTACACCCTGCGGGAGACCGTCACTTCCGAATACTCGATGGGGATGCGCCCTTCGCTGTTGTCAAAGGTGAGCGAGACTTCGGCCATACCCACGGGCCGCTTGGTCTCGCTTCCCGCGAAGATCACGTCTTCGAGCTTGGTTCCCCGCAAGAGCCGCAAACTCTGCTCACCCAAGACCCAGCGGATGGCGTCCGCGATGTTGCTCTTGCCACTCCCGTTGGGTCCGACCACCGCGGCGATGCCCCGCGGCAGTTCGAGCGTGGTGCGGCCGGCGAAGGATTTAAAGCCCTGCAGGGTCAAGCTCTTTAAGAGCAAAGTGCGACGCCTCCCCTAAGGTGGTGAACCCGCCTCGCGGCGGACGTACAAACGGCGGTCGATCACCCGACTCGACCGCCGCGCTGCGCCTTTGTGATTCGCCACAGAGAGGCCCGCCCCTGCCGGTCCTTCGTTTAGACGCACGAACCCGCCCGATTGACTTCGATCTTCATGTAGAGGTCGCGCCGGCGGCGCACGTTGAGCGGGACTTGGGGGTTTAAGAGGGAACCATAGGTGTCGACGATGCGCTTCAGCTTCAGTTTCACCCTGGTCCGGGCATTGTCGATGACTTTCGCTTTTACCCCGATCACCCGCTCAATCTCGCCGCAGGTGTACCCTTCGAGCATCAGGGCTGTCACCGTGTACTCCAATACGGAGAGGTGATGTTGCAGGATCGTGTCCACCCGCCGATCGCAGTGTTTCACCTCGTACAAGAGCGCAGGATCGCTCGTGACATCGTCCGCGGGGAGGAGATCCATCACCGTCCGGTTTTCGTCGGCGCCGACGGACGCGTGGAGCGAGACGGCCTGATTGAGGGCCTTGTGCTTGTTGCCGTTGCTCTGTTTGATCGCGTTGTACACCTTGCGGATGATGCACATATACGCAAAGGAGCTGAACTTGACGTTGAAATCCTCGGGACGGTACTCGTCGATGGCCGCCAGGAGCCCGATAAAGCCCTCTTGCATCAAGTCGTCAAACTCGAGGAAACTCGCATAATGCCGCTTGACGATGTGTTTGACCATCGGCAAGTACTTTCTGACCAACTCGTCCTTGGCGTGCGCGTCGCCTGCCCGGATCCGGAGGATGAGAGCCAGGTCGCGGCGCTGATTGCGGTCTTGAGGCACAAAAACTCCCCCCTGTCCAAGCCGCTCTTGGTTCATCTTTATGGCTTGTCTCGGAGGGATATGACTCACGACACTCTATGGAGCTGATTGCTTTCCCTTGGACCAACCTTTTCCTCGATTAGCGCTGTCCTACGTGAAACCGGATGGCCGTGCGCTCCTCACCATCGATAATGATCTCCGAGAAAGCAGGCACGCAGACCAGGTCGATCCCGGAGGGGGCCACAAAACCCCGGGCGATGGCAATGGCTTTAATGGCTTGATTGACGGCGCCAGCGCCGACGGCTTGCAACTGGACCGAGCCCTGGCCACGCACGACTGCCGCAATCGCCCCTGCCACCGACTTTGGCTGTGAATTCGCGGAAACTTTGAGAACTTCCACGGGCATTCCTCCCTCGAGTTCGATGACTTTATGCCGGTAGTCTCTCCTCATCGAGCAGGAGGCCGAGCATGCGGTTGAGACCCGCGAGAACGGCCCGGACGGCCGCCTCACACTCGTCTCGCCGCACAATGGCGCTCCCTACCAGAGTGTGCTCACCGCGAGCGTCAGCCAGGGTGACGACACAGGCGATCACCGGCCGCTGGCTCACCACGAAACGACCCACATCCTCGACGACGACATCGACCCTCGGGCCTACGGCCTGTGTCACACCATCGACTGCCGCTTTGGCCGCAAGGATCAGCCGCCTCCGGGCGGAGGCGGTGCCCTCAGCCCTGCCCACGTAACGCTGACCATCGAGCCTCAAAACCACTTCGGCCACGGCGACATTTCCCCGAAACCTCATGGCGACCTCTTCGAGGGTGAGGCGCATCGCGCTCTTTGGAGCCGGGTCGATCTGGGCGACGCTGATGCGCCGGTGGTCGATGGAGAGGCCAAATTTTGCCGCCAGGCAGCTTTCGACGTCACGGGCGACTTGCTTTGGGGGCCGCCCGCTCTCGGCCAACACGTGCACCTCCACGGGGTCGCCGGCGTCACCGACGATCCGGACGGAGAGGACGCCCGGGATCAATCGAAGGGTCTCCTCCATGTCACCGCGATCGATCACGCCATCACCCCTCGGAAGAGTCGAGCACAGGAGTCCCATCTTTTGGAACCGTCATCCTTCATTCTACAACAAAATGGCTACCGGGCCAAGCAAGTATGGTACAATATTTTCAACTCCATGGTTCAGTTCGCTTGAACTAACAGGTACACTTTGAGACAAGGGTGGATACAGGTGGGCGAGCACCCCCTCGACAAGATTGTCGCGCTCATCCGCGCCCGGCCGACCATTACGGTGCGCGAGCTGGCTCGAGAGCTGGGATACGCCGAAGAAAGGTCGGTCTACTATTGGCTCCACAAAGCGGGGTACAAAGGACTGAGGACCCTTAAGAGGGAAGTGCTAGGGGGACGCGACGGCCGGGGGGAAGCCGAACCTTTCGCCGCGGGCGACGAAACGCCTGCAGATGGGGTCCAAGAAGCGCCGCTCGAGGCGGCGCCCCGGGTCATCACCGTCTCCACCCGCGTCTATGAGCCCTGGGTGCGCGCCGGGGACGAACTGCACATCGACCCCACGGCGCAGCCGGCCAGCGGCGACCTCGTCCTCGTAGACCTGCCGGGAGAGGACGACGCTCTCCGGCGCTGTTACCTTCAACCGCCGTCGCTTCTCCTCACTCATCCCGGCGATCCGAGGGACTGGATCGACACCGGGACCACGCGTGCCCGCCTCAAGGGCGTCGTCATCCGCTTGATCCGCAGGCGCCCCTAGCGGAATTTTCCCGGGCGCGCTGATGTTCCTGGTCCTGAGCTAGCAAAAGCAGCGCTTTGCGGGCTGCCTCTTGCTCGGACGCCTTTTTCGAGCGACCGCTGCCCCGGCC
>PKEU01000020.1 GCA_002919195.1 bacterium | reverse complement strand
CGGGATACTTCTCCTTGACGAGCATCCGCACAAAGCGCCTGAGCGAAGCGAGACGGCGGTTTAAGGTGGCCCGGGAGAGCGATTTGCCCGACTCAAGATAGCCAAAGTAACCAACAATGTCTTCCTTGGAAAGCCGTGAGAGGTCGAGATCAAAGGTGTCTAAGAGCGCCCGAGAGCGCACTTCTTGACGGTGATTGCGGCGTGCATACCGGGTGTCGACCAGTTTCCCGCGGGCTCGGCGGAGCTCCGCTTCAAGCCTTTCGATATCGTCCGGGTTGCCTTTGGTGATCAGGTGCCGGCGAAAGCGCACCAGATACAGCTTAAATTGCAGGAGATCCAGGTAATAGGCCTGGCGGGTCTGTTCCGATCGACCCGTCAGCGAATCGATAAAGTACTCGCAAGCCCGGTCGAAGGAAAGGCTCACTGCCATCGCTCCCAAAATGGTTCTCCTATAGGCCCACCAGAAGCGGACGTCGCCTGGAAAGTTCGAGAGAGCCCATGGGCTTCCTGCCGCCGTATCTAATTCCCGGAAATCAACATTATCAGGAATTTAGTTTCGGCCCTTGTGACCTTGAATCGCGACCGTGAATCCGCCGTCTTTTCCGCTCGGGGCTTCTTCTCCCATGAGTCGACGGAAAAGTCGACGGAAAATCTGTTGACGTTTCCGGAAGCCGTGGCATATACTAGAACCGTAAAAGTTGCATTGGTGCAACATTTTGAGGCGCGTGCAAACCCGAGGCCGGTGATGCCGTTCTCGGCAGCACACCATCATGGCCTCGGGTGTTTCGCACCGGGAAAGTTGTATTGATGCAACTTTTTCGCCGTAAGATATCTGCGCAGCCAGGATGTGCATAACCGGGTGGCACGCGCCTTGTGCGCTTCTCGTGCGCTCAAAGGAGTGGATTTGGACGAATGGCGCCATTATTGGATCTTTTCGTTCGTTGGCTTCGCCCTGTAACGCTGGCTCTCTTGCTGGTTGCCGTGCCGGCGGCCGCCCCTTTACCGGCTTACGGCAAGGTCGTCGCTGTGGCCACCACGGGCATGATTGCTGACGCCGTGCGAGCCGTAGGTGGCGAGCTGGTGGAAGTTCATGGATTGATGGGCCCCGGTGTCGACCCCCACCTTTATAAGGCGTCTCAAGGTGACGTGCGTCGCATGGCCGCGGCGGATGTCATCTTTTATAACGGCCTGATGCTGGAAGGGCGCCTGAGCGACCTCCTTGCCCGGATGGCGCGGCAAAAACCGACGGTGGCCGTGAGCGAGTACGTCCCTCAGGAGCTCTTGATCGAGGCTGCCCAATTTGAGGGCCATTACGATCCCCACATTTGGTTTGATCTTTCCTTGTGGAAGTTGGCCGTTGAGCGAATTCGCGACGGATTGATCGAGGTGGATCCTGTCAATCAACAAGCCTACCAGCAAAACGCTGCCGCGTATATGCAAGAGCTCGACCGCCTGGATGGTTACATACGGGAGCGTCTCGCAGAGATTCCGCCTGCCCAACGGGTCCTTGTCACGGCTCACGATGCCTTTGGCTACTTTGGCCTTGCCTACGGCATCGAAGTCGTGGGTCTCCAGGGCATCAGCACCGATAGCGAGGTCGGGTTGAGGGATATTCAAAACCTCGTCGCTTTCCTCGTGGAGCGCGGCATCAAAGCCGTATTCGTGGAGTCCAGCGTGCCCCGGCGCTCCTTGGAGGCCGTGGTTCAAGGAGCGGCCGGCCGAGGCCATCAAGTCGTGATCGGCGGCGAGCTCTACTCTGACGCGCTGGGTGAGCCGGGCACGCCTGCCGGAAGTTTCGTCGGGATGATCCGCCACAACGTCGACACGATCGTTGCGGCCCTGAAATAAGACCGGACGGTCCAACGAGGGAGGCGCATTGCGGTGCACGGATCGGAGATTGCCATCGAAGTGCACGATCTGTCGGTCGCCTATCACAAACGGCCAGTGATCTGGGGAATCGATTTCGAGCTGCCCAGCGGGCACTTGGTCGCTGTCGTCGGCCCCAACGGGGCCGGCAAATCAACCTTGCTCAAAGGAATCCTGGGCCTTGTCCCCCCCACCTCGGGCTGGGTGAAGATCCACGGACAGCCGTACCACAAACAGCGGCGCCTCGTAGGGTATGTCCCCCAGAGGGAGTCGGTTGACTGGGACTTCCCCACCAATGCCCTCGACGTGGTCATGATGGGGCGATACGGCCACTTGGGTTTGCTGCGCCGGCCCGGCAAGAAAGAGCGGGCTATCGCCTGGGAGTGCCTCGAACGGGTGGGCATGGCCGACTTCGCCCACCGCCAGATCAGCCAGCTGTCGGGAGGCCAACAGCAGCGGGTGTTCCTGGCCCGGGCGCTGGCGCAAGATGCCCAGGTGTACCTGATGGATGAGCCTCTCGCAGGCGTCGATGCCGCGACGGAGGCCGCGATCTTGCAACTTCTTTCTGATCTGCGGCGAGAGGGAAAAACGGTAGTCGTGGTCCATCACGACTTGCAGACCGTCGCCGACTACTTCGATTGGGTGCTGTTGCTTAACATGCGTTTGGTGGCCATCGGCCCGACCCAAGAGGTCTTCACGGCGGAAAACCTGCAAAAGACCTACGGAGGACGGTTGACCCTACTTGCGGATGCCGCCCACGCGCTCTCGCTCTCCAGATGAGGGCTCGAGGCGTGGTTGGGTGCGTAGGATGATCCCTGTGTGAGCTTCCGGGCCACCGCCCGGTTTCGCGGGCTTTCATGAAGAGAGTGAAACGTCATGTGGAGCACTTGGTTGGATCCCAATTTCCTCTGGGTGCTGTCGGGCTCGGTGCTTCTTGGAACGAGCAGCGGGGCCATCGGCGCCTTTGCGGTGCTGCGCAAGCGCAGCCTCCTGGGTGACGTCTTAGCGCACGCGGCGCTTCCCGGCGTGTGCCTCGCGTTTATGCTCACAGGCGCCAAGGAGCTTTTCCCCTTGCTGGTGGGAGCCGCGCTGACAGGTTACCTGGGAGTGAAGTGCATCGACGCCATTACCCGCTGGTCTCGCATCAAGGAAGATACGGCCCTTGGCATCGTCCTCACGGTCTTTTTCGGAATCGGCGTCATGCTGCTCACCGCGATTCAACACAGCGGCGCGGGAAACCAGGCCGGACTGGACACCTTCCTTTTTGGTCAAGCGGCCTCGTTGGTAGGCCGGGATGTCGTGGTCATCGCCGTGGCGGCGACCATGCTTCTCCTGGCCGTCGCGCTGTTTTTCAAAGAGTTTAAGCTGCTCTGCTTCGACAGGGGCTTTGGCGAAGGCCTAGGCTTTCCCATGCGGCAGATTGACAACCTCTTGATGGCGCTGATCGTCATGGCGGTGATCCTTGGCCTTCAGGCCGTGGGAGTGGTCTTAATGGCGGCCATGCTCATCACCCCGGCGGTGGCCGCCCGCTATTGGACAGAGCGGCTCGACGTCATGGTCCTCCTCTCCGCCCTCTTCGGCGGGCTTTCGGGGATGGCGGGCGCGGTCGTCAGCGCCTTGGGGCCCCGCCTGCCCACGGGTCCACTCATTGTCCTGGCCGCCACAGGCATCTTTCTCATCTCCCTCGTCGCCGCTCCCCGCCGCGGCCTCGTGGCCAAAACGCTTCGTTATCTAGGGACGCGGCGGAAAGTGGCTCGGGAAAACCTACTGCGCGATGTCTATGAGCAGCACGAGCTGAGCTTTGACGGGACGGGCGTTGCGAGCGACGCCCTCCAAGGGATCGAACTCGATCGCGTCATCGGGGAGTCTTCGAGTCCCGGCCGCCGCTCGCGCCTTCGCGTCGCCCAAGCGCTGGCGAAGGAGGGCTTGCTGCGGTTGGAGCTCACCGGCGAAACGTGGATCTGCAGCCTCACGCCTCGGGGGCTTCAGGCGGCTTGGGACGTGGTCCGCCGCCACCGGCTCTGGGAGCTGTATCTTACGCACAAGGCCGATCTCAAAGCCGACCATGTGGATCGAGATGCCGACGACATCGAACATTTCCTCACGCCGGACCTCGTCGCGCGGCTCGAGCGGCTTCTCGAAGAGCACCACCAGGGCCCCCGGATCTGGCCGTCGGTTCATCCGCTCGACGAGTTGAGGCGTTGATCGGGAAAAGCTTGAGAAGACTTAAGACTTAAAACGAAGGATGACCCACGTGGACAGCTATGACCTGGCGATTATCGTTACCGGCGCGCTGGTCGCCGGCTCATGCGGATTTATCGGTTCATTCCTGATCTTAAGAGGCATGGCCCTTTTGGGTGATGCCATCAGCCACTCTGTCTTGCTGGGTATCGTGCTGGCCTTTCTCATCACCGGCGATACCAGTATTGTCCCCATGTTTGTAGGCGCATTGATCTTTGGCCTCCTCACTGCCGTGATGGTGCAAGCGCTCAACCGGGGCGGCGTCGAAGGGGACGCGGCCACCGGGGTGACCTTTACCGCTTTTTTTGCCTTGGGGGTGGTGCTCCTTACTGCCTTTGCAGGAAGGGTACACCTGGATCTCGATCACGTGCTGTACGGCGAGATTGCTTACGTCCCTTGGGACCTTTTGTACCTGGGTGATGTCGCCATCGGGCCCAAAGCTCTTTGGACCATGGGGATCGTGTTTCTCATCGACTTGCTGGTGGTGGGCGCCTTTTCCAAGGAGTTTAAGATCTGTTCGTTTGACCCGGGGATGGCTGCGTCCCTTGGGATCAACGTGGCGTTGTTCCACTATTTGATGACGGCGTTGGTCTCTCTGACGACCGTGGCCGCTTTTGAGAGTGTGGGCGCCATCCTTGCCGTGGCGATGCTCATTGTGCCTGGGGCGACCGCCTACCTCCTCACCGACTCTCTGGGGCGCATGCTAGGGCTCAGCGTGGCGGTGGGTTCCTTGAGCGCGGCCGGCGGGTATTTGCTTGCGACGTGGCTCGATTCGTCGATCAGCGGGGCGATGGCGGCGACGGCTGGGGCCTTGTTCTTGCTGGCGTTCCTCTTCTCCCCTACCCACGGGGTGATCAGCAGGGCTCTAGCCCGTCGGAGGGTTGGGCACCGGGGGGAAAGTATGCTACAATAAAAAGGCAATGACGCAACGAACGGATGATCAGCTCAAACCCAAAGCGCGCTCGAGCCGCGGAGGGGGCGCCCCGGTGCCGACCGCTACCGCCGAGGATTACCTCGAACGGATCTACGCTCTGATCGAGGAAAAGGGCTATGCGAGGGTGAGCGACATCGCCGAAGCCCTCCAAGTG
>PKEU01000067.1 GCA_002919195.1 bacterium | reverse complement strand
ATGATCTGCCGGCGCAGCACCAAGCCCGCGTACATGGTCGGGTCCTTGGCGTAAAAGACGTCGAGGTCTTCGCCGCCGGCCAGCATGATCAAGATCTTGTCGGGGTACTCATTGGCGGGGAAATCGTACACTTCAACTTTGATGTCCGGGTTAGCCCGTTCAAAGGCTTCGATCAGCTCGCGGTCGTACTGGTTAAGCTCGTAATCCCACGCAGCAAATTTGAGCACGGTTTGCTGAGCGCTGGCCATCGCGCCGCTCACGACAAACCAAACCATCGCCAACAGGCAGATGGCCCAAAACCGCCTCATGCGCACGGCGATCACTCCCCGTTGAAGTTGAGATCTACCCACACCTGTTAGCTCGAAACGTTTCGACCCCCACCATGCGGCCCCAATCATTTAGCCAGACAATTCTGAACACACATTCCCCCCTTCGACGGCCCTCGTCTGGCTTTTCTTGCGAAACTCCTTTCATCTTATGGAAACGGCATTCTCAACAATTGACGTGGTGTTTACGTTTTTTCTTCGAAGTTGAGGTAAATTCCTGCCCCGGTCGATGACCGCAACATGCGAAACACCGAGGCACCAGCGGCGATCGCCAAGCCGCGGAGCCCGCCACCAGTGGACAGGAGACCGCCGAACGTCGCCATCGTGGGAACTTGTCACCGCGGGGCGAGCCGCCCTCACTCGAGCCTAGCGTCAAACGCGTCCCGCAAACCATCGCCGAGGAAGTTAAAGGCGAGCACCGTGATCAAGATGACAAGGCCGGGAATCAAGATCCACGGGTAGCTGTCGATCGTCTCCAGCTTGGTTGCGTCAGAAAGGAGGACTCCCCAGCTGACCAGGGGCGGCTGGATGCCGAGGCCCAAAAAGCTGAGCGCGCCTTCGGCAAGGATCAACTCGGGGATCGCGATGGTCAGCACCACGATGATATGGCTCACCACGTTGGGCAGGATGTGGCGGCGGATGATCCGCCAGTCGCCCGCGCCCAGCGCCCGGGCCGCCATGACAAACTCCTCTTCCTTAAATGAGAGCACTTTTCCCCGGAGTTCCCGGGCGAGCACCGTCCATCCCCCCACCGTAAAGATGAGGATGATCCCGGCAAACACGCCCAGGGGCGGCCACTCGATGGGAATCGCGACGCTCAGCGCCATAAAGAGCGGCAGCGTCGGAAAGCTCATCAAGAGCTCGATGATCCGCTGCACAAACATGTCAAAGCGGCCTCCATAGTAGCCGGACGCGGCGCCGATGGCAGAACCTATCAGGGCGCTGGCCAAAGCGCCAAAGATCGCGACGTTCATCGAAACCTGCCCGCCGTAGATGATCCGGCTGAAAAGGTCCCTCCCGGCTTTGTCGGTGCCCAGGAGGAAGATGTGGCCGCCTTCCTCCGTCCCAAAGAGGTGGATATCCCACGAAATCAAGCCAAAGAGCTTGTAGGGCGCCCCCTTGACGAAGAAGTAGATCGGGTAGCGCCGGCTCCTGTCTTCCTCGTAAATCCGCATCCACGTGTTGGGGTCGAGGCCCGGACGGAGGGCGTAGGTAAAGGGCCGTAGGTGAAACTTCCCCTCTTCGTCGATGAAGTAAATCTTTTGCGGTGGAACGTAGGTCATTTGAAGCCGCGTGGTGTTGTGATCGTATGGCGCGAGAAAAGGCGCAAAGAGCGACATCAACAGCAGCAAAAGGACCGTCGCTCCGCCCACTTTGGCCAAGACGTTTTTCCGGAAGCGCCGCCACGCGGCGGCTAAAGACGAGTCAGCAAGATCGACCGCTTGAACGGCTTGCTCCATCGGCCTCTCAATCATAGCGCACCCTCGGATCCACCCATGCCAGGGCGATATCAGCCAAGAGATTTCCTATCACGAGCACCGTCGCCAAGAGCAGCAAAAACGAACCGGCAAGGTACATGTCTTGCGTCGTCAACGCCGCCAGAAAAACCGGCCCCATCGTCGGCAAGTTCATCACGGCGCTAGTGACGATCTCCCCCTGCAAGAGAAAGGGAAGGGCGATGCCCAGGTACATGACGAGGGGCTGGATCGCGTTGCGCACGGCGTGCCGGTAGATGACCACCCGTTCCTCGAGCCCCTTGGCCCGGGCCGTCTGCACGTACTGGTGGTGAAGGACGTCGAGGAGATTGGAGCGCATCACCCGCATGTTGCGCGCCGTGCCGGCAAGGCCGACGACGAGCACCGGCACCCAAAAGTGCTGGAGGAAATCGACGAGCCGCTCAAAGCTCCACGGTGCGATGACGTACTGCGGGCTGAAAAAGCCTCCCACGTGCATGCCAAACTTAAAGGAAAGGACGTACATGATCACCAGGGCGAGAAAGAAGTTGGGCATCGAAAGCCCGATAAAGGCAAAGACGGTCGCCACCGTGTCGAAAAACGAGTTCCGGTGCGTCGCGGAGTAAATGCCGATCAACACGCCGACGACCACCGAGATCAAGTGCGAGCTCAGCGCCACCAGCAGCGTCATTCCCAGCCGCCCCCAGATCACCTCGCTCACCGGGCGGCGGTAGATAAACGAAAAGCCGAAGTCTCCCCGGGTGATGATCCCCGAGACCCAGTTGAAGTAGCGCACGAGAAAAGGCTTGTCGAGACCGTAAACCCGCCTCATTTGGTCGGCGATCTCCCTCGCCTCGCTGACCGAAAGCCCGGCCTGCGCCATGAGGTTTTGCTGGATGGTGGTCATGTAATCTCCCGGAGGGAGTTCGATCACGACAAACGCGATAAAGCTGATGAAAAGCAATGTCGGTACCGCGTAAATCAGGCGGCGAAGAATGTAGCTCCTCATGGGAACGCCTTTCCTTTCGACAGTCGCCAGTCGGCGGTCGCCATCCAGGGACGCAAGATGAGGCAAATCCAGCCCGAGGGGATGCGTCCCCCGGACTGGACTTGCCCATCGCATTGTCAGCCGGTCTTAGCGGTTTTTGGCGGCGTAATCGTCGGGTGTCGGAATCAGGTTTTGGAATCGGGGCGCAAACTGATCTTCAGGCGCCACCCAAGCGATCCAGGGCATGTTTTCCATCCCCCACTCGTACATAAACGTGGGCAGGTCGTCGGGGATGTTTTTCAGCCGCTTGTGGACCGCAAGGCCCCGCCTCGCCTCATACAGCCCGAGCGTATAGATGTTCTCCGTCGAAAGCTGCAAGACGCGGCGGTAGATCTCCCGGATCCGCTCAGGATCTGTGGTAAACTGGGCCTCTTGGATGAGCGCCTCCATCTCCTCCTCAAAGGGAAGGAGCTTGCGCGCCCCGCCGGGGCCCGCCTGGTGCCACGCAGGGTCGTCCAAGCCCAAGGGGCCAAAGGTGGCCGGATCGATGTCGGGCGTCGGCCGGTCGACCCGGGTGATCACCATGTCAAACCGGGCGCCGTTGACGAGCTCGCTCAGCACCGGACCAGTGAGCACCCTCAGGCGCAGGTCGATGCCCACGTCGCGGAAGAGCGAAACCAGCGCTTGCCCCGCCTCGACGGCCGCCGCCACGTCTTGGCCCGCAAGGAGCTCGATGATCAACTCTTCACCCGCGACGGGCGTCCCTTCGGGCCAGTTGAGGATGCCGTTGCCGTTGGTATCCCGGAAGCCCAGCTCCGCCAGGAGCTCCCTGGCCTTTTGCGGATCGTACGGGTAGCGGGTGACCAGGCTTTCATCGTAAAACGGCGATCCCGACTGGAACCCGCCGTACCAGGCCTGGGTGAGCTCGCCGGGGAAGGCAGCCGTCGCCAAACCGTCCCGGTCAATGGCGTGCGACAGCGCCTGGCGGAACTTGAAATTGCGGAACATCTCCCGCAGCGCCCGCTCGCGCTCGGTGACGATGCCCACTTCGGTCGCGAAGTTCATAATGATGCGGTACCCGATGCTGAAGTCCTCAAACTTCAGCGTGAAGTGGGAGTCGGGCTTTTGGGACTCGCGGAACATGAGCCCGAAGATCTGCGGGTTTTCCACGTTGTCCCGGTCGCCCTGGTTGGCGATCAGGTTAAACGTGCGCTGCTCGCCGCTGGTCCCCTCGCTGTACCAGACTTCCCCGATGTAGGGGAGCTGCTTCCCTTCCTCGTCGACTTGCCAGTAGAAGGGGTTGCGCACCAGGACCAGCTGCTCGCCGGGAGCGTACCGCACCGGCACATAGGGCCCAAGCCCTACCGGCGGGAGATCCTCAGGCGGCATGGCATTGAGCAGATCGGCGTAGGTGGCATTGGGGTTTGTGGCCGGATGGTACTTTTCAAAGATGTGCTTGGGCACCATCGAAAAGGCCTGGAATCCCATGCGGTAAAAGACGGCTACCGGGAACGGCGCGCCAAAGTGAAAGCGGATGGTGTAGTCGTCGATCTTTTCAAGGCGCGTCGGCTCCCCGCCAAAGGTCCAGGCGCTGGCCGAAACCCAGCTGGGCACGTTGGGGTCCATGATGAAGTGGTTAAACGTAAAGAGGACGTCGTCAGCCGTGAAAGGATGGCCGTCCGACCAGCGCACGCCCCGCATGAGATGCATCGTGAGCGACCGCCCGTCTTCGGACCACTCCCACGACTTGGCGAGCGCCGGGGCGGGTTCGGGGCTTTCCATCATCCACATGGGGAAAAGGTCGACGAGGCCCGAACCCTGGACCATCTCGTTGACGCCAAAGTAGCCTTGCGTCTGGCCCGCGCCCCAGTTCCAGCTTTCCACCGGCACCGCAAAGGTGTCGCGCCAGACGCCCCCGTACACGCCGACGCCGTCGACCATCGCCGCCGCCCGGATCACCCTGGGCTCCTCAGGCAACCTCTCCTCCACAGGCGGGAGCTTGCCCTCGGCGACGAGGGCGGCCAGCTCAGGCGCCTCTTGGTACGAATCAAAGGCGCGATATGTAACGATGTCTTCCAGTTGCAGCTTGCCTGCGAGCCTCCGCTCGCCGCTGTCCTGGGCTGAGACCACAAGGGAGACCGCCAAGAGCAAGACGGCACACAGCAAGCTCGTCCAGCCCACCCTCCGCAACAAAATCACCAAAACTCCCCCTTTGCTTTGGAATAAATCCCGGCGCTAGGGGCGCCGGCAAACCAGGATCCACCCGCAGGCCAGGGCTACCCCGCAAGCCACCGAGTCGACCTATATAATCTCGAGGATTCGCTACATTTCCATCCGTCTCCTCTATCCCTCTCATCACTCAATTCGAGCTTCAAGTCGTCTACAGAACTCCAGGGAGTCATCGCAAAACACAGGCAAAGGCGCCCCGTGGCCCGCGCGGGTCTCGCACCGG
>PKEU01000064.1 GCA_002919195.1 bacterium | reverse complement strand
TCGCTGGGCGAAAACATTCGCGTCCGTCGTTTTGTCCGGTTTGAGCGGGGAGAAGGGCTGGAAAAGCCAGCGGATGACTTCGCGGCCGAAGTAGAGGCCCAGGCGAGCCAAAAGTAAGAGAACACGGCCTTCGTGTTCTCTTTTTTTTGCCCTCTTTCAGCCAGGGCGTGCCTTCCAATCGCAGGAAAGGAGCGCGCCCGCCCAGAATCTCAATGGATGGTAAGGGAGCGACCTCTCGTGGCAAAGCCCAAATATTCGAGAGTCGTGCTAAAACTGAGCGGGGAAGCGCTGGCGGGGAACCAGGGTTACGGCATCGATGTCGATGTGCTGCGGCGAATCGCGGGCCAGATCGAGCAGGTCGTTTCGATGGGCGTGCAAGTCGCCATCGTCGTCGGCGGGGGAAACATCTGGCGGGGCACGACGGGCAGCGCCATGGGGATGGACCGGGCAACCGCGGATTACATGGGCATGCTGGGGACGGTCATCAACGCGCTGGCGCTGCAAGACGCCCTGGAAAAACGGGGCCTCGACACCCGGGTGCTCACGGCCATCGAGATGCGCCAAGTGGCAGAACCCTACATTCGCCGGCGCGCCATCCGTCACCTGGAAAAGGGCCGGGTCGTCATCTTCGCCTCGGGGACCGGCAACCCGTATTTTTCGACCGACACCACCGCGGCGTTGCGGGCCGCCGAGATCGAGGCCGAGGTGATCCTCATGGCGAAACGAGGGGTGGACGGCATCTACTCGGCCGACCCCCGTATCGATCCCAAGGCGGTCAAGTACGATAATCTCGACTACATCGACGTCCTCAAGGAAGGGCTGGGCGTGATGGACTCGACGGCGACGTCGCTGTGCATGGACAACAAGATCCCGATCATTGTTTTCAACTTTGACCAAAGCGATCACATCGTCCGAGCCATCCAAGGGGAAAAGATCGGTACCATCGTAGGAGGGAACGTCCACCGTGATTGACGAGGTATTACGCAATGCAGAGGAGCGGATGAAAGGAGCGGTTGCCGCGGCCAAGCGCGACTTCGCCGCGGTTCGCACCGGCCGAGCCAATGCGGCGCTGCTCGACCGGGTGGTCGTCGACTATTACGGTACCCCTACACCCCTCAACCAGCTCGCCGCGATTTCGGTTCCCGAACCGAGAATGCTGACCATCCAACCCTGGGATAAGAGCCAAATGAAAGCCATCGAGAAGGCCATTTTAGAGTCGGACCTTGGCCTCACCCCTTCGTCCGACGGTTCCGTGATCCGGATCGTCATTCCTCCGTTGACTGAAGAGCGCCGGAAGGAGCTTGTCCGCCTTGTTCGCAAGGAGGCGGAGGACAAGCGGGTTCTCGTGCGCAATACGCGTCGCGACGCCAACGACGAGTTGAAACGCCTGGAAAAGAACAAGGAGATCTCCGAGGACGAGAGCCGGCGGGCGCAAGAAAAAGTGCAGGAGCTGACAGATCGTTACATCCGCGAAATCGATCAGCTCCTCGAGGCCAAAGAAAAGGAGATCATGGAAGTCTGATGGACGGCAACGGTCGCTCCTTGGAGCCGTCCAAGACTCCCGATTTCATCGGCTACGAATGGGACGAGGCGGAAAGCCTCGCGGCCGAGCTGGGAGTGAAGGTGCTTCGCGTCGCGACGGATAGCGACGGCGACGCTCCTCAAAGGGTGGTTCGCCAAGTTCGGCGAGGCGACGGATTTGAGCTGCTCACCGTCGCTGAAATCTGGACGTTGTAGGCGCCGGGACGTCGAGTGCTGCGGGGCGGGGGAGTCGCCGGCGCGGAAAGGACCCAAGACCGTATGCTCAAGGAGCTCTTTCGAAACGGATCAAGCCGTGAAGTAGACGCCCCTTCCGAAGCGCAACTGGCCGCGATGATCGAGCCGGCAAAGCTTCCCAAGCACATCGCCGTCATCATGGATGGGAATGGACGCTGGGCCCAGCGGCGGGGATTGCCGCGGTTTGCCGGACACCGCCAAGGCATCGAATCGCTGCGGGAGATCACCCGGGCCTGCGGAGAACTGGGCATCGAGATCCTGACGGTCTACGCCTTTTCGACGGAAAATTGGGAGCGTCCCAAGGAAGAGGTCAATTTCCTGCTCAATCTCCTCGACGAAGTGCTCGACCGGGAGCTGCCCGAGCTGCACGCCAACGGTGTCCGCGTCAGGATCATTGGGCGGCGGTCATCGTTGCCGCCCTCCCTTGTGAAAAAGATCGAAGCCGCTGAGCAGCTGACCGCGGCCAACAACAAGCTCATCCTCAACGTCGGTTTCAACTATGGCGGCAGGGCCGAGATCGTCGATGCGGTCAAGCGCGCGGTGTCGAAGGCCCGGCGCGGCGACCTCGTCGAAGACGATATCGACGAGGAATGGCTCTCGCGCGAGATGTACACCGGGGGCATGGCCGATCCTGACCTATTGATCCGGACGGGTGGGGAGTCCCGGATCAGCAACTTCCTCCTTTGGCAACTGGCCTACGCTGAAATTTGGTTTACCCCAGTTTACTGGCCGGAGTTTCGCCGGGTTCACCTGTTGCAGGCCCTCGTCGACTACCAGCAGCGGGAGCGTCGTTTTGGGAGGGTTTGATGTTGCTGCGCCTGCGGGTGGCGACGGCCGTGCTGGGCATCCCAGTGATGCTGGCCGCGCTGTACTACGGGGGCCTTTTTTGGGCGATTGTGTTGTCTGCGATCGCGCTGGCGGGCTCTTTGGAGAGCGCGGCGCTCTTTGGAATCAAGTCGCGCCTTGAAAGGGCGCTGGCCGCCGCAGCGGCATGTCTGCTGGTGGTCGTCGCATACATTCCCCTTGGGGACGACTCCTTATGGGGCGGCTTCTTGGCCTTGGGCGCGGCCTTGGCCCTGATCTTGATGCTGTGGCTTGCCCTTGGCGCCGACCGGCGTCCGCGGGGCCCAGGGCGCGTCCTTCTTGCCGCCCTTTATCCCGGGATCTTTCTCGGGGCGCTGGCATTGCTTCGCCAGGCCGGGTTTGAGGTGACGCTCTTCGCCCTGCTTGTCACATGGGTCACCGACACCCTCGCTTACGCTACCGGCTCTTGGGTCGGGCGCACGCCTCTATGGCCTTCCGTTAGCCCGAAAAAGACGGTGGAGGGCGCGTTAGGAGGCCTCGCCGGTGGCGTGCTCTCGGGCCTTGCCATGGGAAGCTTGGTGGCGCAGGTCCCCGTGGCGTGGGCAGCCGTCGCTTTGCTCACTTCGGTGGCGGCGCAGCTGGGGGACCTCGTCGAATCGCGGCTCAAGCGGAGGGCTGGCGTGAAAGATTCGGGCAGATTGCTGCCAGGGCATGGGGGATTCCTCGACCGGTTTGACAGCCTCCTCTTTGCCGGGACCGTCGTCTACTTCCTGCATCATCTCTTGAGGTGAACCGGGTATGCGCCTGAGGGCGCGCCTTCTCTTGGCGGCGGCCTCTGGATCGCTCCTCTTTTTGTTGGCAGCCCGGTGGTTGCTGGAGTATGTGACGCCGCTTTTTCTCGCCCTGTTGGTCGCCGCGGCGATCGATCCCATGGTCGATTGGTTGGAGTCCCGGGGCGTGGGCCGGAGGATCGGCGCTCTGGGGATTATCGCCGTCTTTTCGCTGGCAGCCGTGGGACTCTTGTGGGTGCTAGCCGTCAACGTCGCGGCCGAGCTCTCGCTCCTTCACGAGCAGTTGCCCGGGGCGGCCCGGGAGATACAAGCGCTCCTCGACCGGTGGGTCAAGCTTTTGCAACCACTGGTATCGGCCGTTCCCCATCCTCTCGACGACGCTTTACTCGAGACTGTAGATGCGGCGCTGCGCGGGTTTGCCGGCTTCACAGCCCAGCTCTTGGCCCGCCTCGGCTCGCTGCCGAGCGCGCTCGCGACGCTGGTGCTCAGCGGCATGGCAGCCTATTTCCTCATCCGGGACAAGCGGGAGCTGGGCTCCTTTTGGTTGGGACTCTTGCCCGGGCGATGGCGCGGGGAGGCGCGGCGGCTCAAAGGGGAGATCGCCGCCGGGTTGTTGGGATTCTTGCGCGCCCAGACCATCCTGGTGGCGGTGAGCGGCGGCCTTTCGATCGCGGGCCTGGGGCTCTTTGGTTACCGGTATGCGTGGCTCTTAGGACTTGCCGCCGGCATCTTCGACCTGGTGCCGATGGTCGGCCCTTCGGCAGTCTTTCTTCCTCTCGTGGCGATCGGGGTGGCGTCCGGAGAGTGGATGCGAGCCGCCGGAACGGCGGCTGTTTGGCTGAGCGTGCTCATGGTCCGCCAGTTTGTAGAGCCGGGGATCGTCAGGAAGCACGTCGGCCTCCACCCGCTGACAAGCATGATCGCGATCTATCTTGGGGGGAAGCTCTTAGGGGTCAACGGCGTGCTCATCGGTCCGATGGTGGCCGTGACCCTCAAAGCGATCTCCGTCGTCAGCGTCCTTCCCTATCTCAAGCAGGAGTAACGCTGTGGGTAGGGTAGAGTCTTTCCCGAATGCTCCGGTATTGGACAAGCCCGGCGTTATCGGGCAAGCCCAGGCCTATCGTGCTGTGATATAATGGTTCAGGAGGATGGCTCGGTGCGCCAAAAGGTCGCTGTGCTGGGCTCAACGGGGTCGATCGGCCGGCAAACTCTCGAGGTCATCTCGGCCCTGTCCGACCGCTTTGAAGTGGTCTCGCTTGCGGCTGGCCGCAATGTCGATGTGCTCGTCTCTCAGATCGAGGCCTACCACCCCCGCTTGGTCGCGGTCGCTGATGAGGAGGCGGCAGCGCGCCTCAGGTCAAAGGTCGACGAAACGGTGCGGGTTGTGTGGGGGCGCGATGGCCTCGTGGAGGCGGCTGTGGCGGGCGATCCTGATGTGGTGGTGGTCGCCGTGGTCGGCAGCGCAGGATTGCAGCCGACACTGGCGGCTCTTGCCGAGAACAAAACCGTCGCGCTAGCCAATAAGGAGACGCTGGTAGCCGGGGGCGCGCTCGTCTCACAAGTGCTGGCCGAGGGCCGGGGAAGACTCCTCCCCATCGACAGTGAACATTCCGCTATATGGCAGTGCCTCCAAGGCGAAGCGAGCGATCGGATCGCCAAGGTGATCCTCACGGCTTCCGGGGGTCCTTTTCGCACCGCTACCAAGGATGAGATGGAAAAAGCACGGCCCTCCGACGCTTTGCGGCATCCCACCTGGTCGATGGGGGGAAAAATCACCGTCGATTCGGCGACCATGATGAACAAAGGGCTCGAAGTCATCGAGGCGCACTGGCTCTTTGGCATCGATTACGACCAGATCCAGGTCATTGTGCATCCCCAGTCCGTCCTTCACTCAATGGTCGAGTTTCAAGATGGCAGCCTGAAAGCGCAACTGGGCGCTCCCGATATGCGGGTGCCGATCCAGTACGCCTTATGTTATCCCGACCGTCCGCCGGTCGCCTGGAAACGCCTCTCCCTCTTGGACGTAGCTTCGCTGACCTTTGAGCCGCCCGATTTTGAGCGCTTTCCCTGCCTTGCACTGGCTTATCGTGCGGGCAGGGA
>PKEU01000062.1 GCA_002919195.1 bacterium | reverse complement strand
GCCGCCTTTGCCCTCATCGAGCACCTGCTGAGCCCCGAGGTCCACGAGCGCTTCACCTACAAATTTGGAACGCTGCCGGTCTACCGCCAGGCCGTCGACTGGGATTGGGTGGCCGCCCGGCCCCAGGTTCACGTATTGATGGAGCTCATGTTTTCCCACGGGCGGGTGACGACGCCGCACCCCAACTTCTTTGAACTCCGGCAGGTGCAAAACGACGTCATGCTCGCGGCGCGAAGCGGGGCCCAGGCAGTTCAAACCGTCTTGGAGCAATACGCCGTCCCCTACCGCAACGCGTGGCACGGCGTGCGGTGAAAGACCGCTCGCTCCGTATGCCGGGCGCACGATCCAGGGGCCTGCGCGGCCAGGCCCCTTCGCTCTTTTTCACCCGTGGGATAAAGCGGCTGTTCGCTGATCCGGAAACGTCGCTCCCGCTCCCGCCGCCTGCCCCGTACGGGACGCATCCCAAACCAATTGACCCGGCCCGGGCCCTGTGCTAGAGTGAAACTGAACTGAATCAAGCGGAACGTCGCTAGGGGTGCCTGTTAGGGCTGAGATCACACCCTCATCACCTGACCTGGGTAATGCCAGCGTAGGGAAGCACGGCTCCGGCAAGCGATGCGCCGCGGGCTTCGCCCCGCCTGTGAGATGCTCCTCGGCTCTCCACGGCAAGGCGAAGGGCGAAGGCGCGCGATCATGCCACCTAGCGAGCGCCGCTAGGTTTTTTTGTGCCCTCTAAAGACGTCCGCTCCATGCTGGAGGTGTCGTAGATGCGTGTGTTTGGATTGCGCCGGGGCGGGATCCTGTCGCAGAGCGTCGAGCGCGCAGGTGGGTCCCGGGCCAGCGGCCCGGCATCCCCGGCGGATCGGCGCAATGTTGCCCTTCTTCCGGCGCCGCACCGTCGCCCGGCGGGACACGTGGTTCTCCTTGCTGCGTTGTTGGCACTGTTGGTCCTCGTGTCCTTCGCCCCTTCAACCGGCGTCGCTTTCGCCCAAGGCACGGAAATCCCGGACCGGCTCGTCCTCGGCATGGTGCCGTTTCACGAATCGGACCGGCTGATCCGCAGCCTCGACCCGCTGGCGGAGATGCTTTCGGAGCGCCTCGGCCGGCCCGTGGAAGCGACGGTGGCCACGGCGCCTGAGGCGCTGATCGAAGGGCTCCGCAGCCGCAAGGTCGACATCGGCATCTTTGGCCCCTTTGCCCTGGTGCTGGCCGAGCAGCGGGCAGGCGCCGTCGTGATCTTAAATTCCATCCGCAACGGCCGCGAAAGCTACCGGGCGCAGTTTATCGTCAGGGCCGACAGCGGCATCGAAAGCCTCGCCGACCTCAAGGGGAAAGTGTGGGCCGTGCCGGGGCTGACGTCGACGTCGGGCTACCTCTTCCCCCGGCTGGCGCTGGCTGATGCGGGTATCGACGGTTTGACCGACGTCACGGTCGTCAACATGGTGACGCATGATGCGACCGTGATGGCGGTGTATTACGGCGACGCCGATTTCGGCACGACCTTTGAAGACGCGCAAGACGTGCTCATCGGCGAGCTTCCGGACGTGAACGAAAAGATCAAGGTGATCTACCGCACCGATCCGATTCCCAACGACGGGGTCGTCGTGCGCAAAGAGCTGCACCCCGACTTGATCCACGAGATCCAGCAGGCGCTGGTCGAGATCGGCCAAACGGAGGAAGGGCAAGCCCTCCTCACGGAGCTTTTCCGGGTGACCGCCTTTGTGCCGGCGACGTCGGAGCGGTACGAGATCGTGCGCCGGACCTACGAGCTGCTCAAGGACGAGCTCCAGCTCTAGCGGGAGGAGCTCAAGCCGCAAAGCCCTCGGCTTTGGATTTTCGCATGAACGGAGTTTCTCCATGATCGAAGTGCGGCGGGTTTCCGTCACCTATCCCGGCGGCGTGCGGGCTCTCGTTGAGGTCGACGCCGCCTTTTCCCCCGGGGAGTTTGTGGTGATCGTGGGCCTTTCGGGCGCGGGGAAGTCGACGCTCCTTCGCACCCTCAACGGGCTCGTGAGGCCCTCGGCCGGCGACGTGCTGCTCTTTGGGGAAAGCGTCGTCCAAGCCTCTCCCGCCCGGCTGCGCGCGCTCCGCCGCGACGTCGGGATGATCTTTCAAACCTTTCACCTGGTGAGGCGGGCGACCGTCCTCCACAACGTGCTGGCGGGCAGGGTGGGCCATACGCCGCCGTGGCGGACGTTATTCGGCCTTTGGTCCCGGCGGGATGTAGAGGTGGCGTGGAGCTGCCTTGAGCGCGTGGGCTTGGCGGACAAGGCCTACGTGCGGGCGGACCGCCTCTCCGGCGGCCAGCAGCAGCGGGTCGGCATCGCCCGGGCGCTGGCACAGGAGCCTAAGGTGCTGCTGGCGGACGAGCCCGTCGCGTCGCTGGACCCCCGCACCGCTCGGGACATCATGCAGGACCTCAAGCGCATCCAGCAGGACGAGGGGATCTTGACCATCGTCAACCTGCATTCCATCGAACTCGCGCAGGAGTTTGCCGACCGCATCATCGGCCTGCGGGACGGGCGGATTGTGTTTGATGGCCCCGCGAGGGACGTGACGGTCGAAACGCTCGCTGAAATTTACGGCGAGGAGCGGCTTGGCGGGGCTCCCGGCTGGCTTCGCCCGCGCCCTAGCGCAGCCACCGACAGCCACAGCGCCGGCTCAAGCGCTGGCGAAATTTCGGGAAGGACAGCCGAGACCGAGCGCGGCCCGGTACGGAGGTGAAGATCTCGTGACGCCGCGGTCCACTGCCTCCGCTCCCCGCGAGCTCGGGCCCCGCAGGTTGAAGCTTCTATGGCTCATCGCGGGAATTGCCGTCGCTCTGGTGTATGCCCTCAGCGCCAGGGCCACGGAGTTTAACCTTTGGATCGTCCTGCGCGACGGCGATATGTTCCTGCAGCTGATCCGGGAGATGGTGCCGTCGACCAAGGAGCGCTGGCTCCACCTCCTCACCCACTACCTCCCGCGGCTCAAGCAGCCGTTTTTGCAGACCGCGCAGATCGCGATGTTGGGCACCGCCGGCGGAGCCGTGTTGTCGGTGCCTTTAGTCCTCCTCGCCTCCCGCAACGTGACGCCCCATCCCGCTGTTTACGTCATCGCCAAAGCCTTGATGAACCTGATCCGCACGATCCCGGACCTTTTGTACGCCGCCATCTTCGTCGCGGCGGTCGGCGTCGGTCCCTTGTCGGGGGTTCTCGCGCTCACCGTCTTTTCCACGGCAGTCCTCGCCAAACTGGCCAGCGAATCCGTGGAAGCCGTCGATCCGGGCCCTCTCGAAGCGATCCGGGCCGCCGGCGGCACGAGCCTGCAGGTCCTGCGCCACGGGGTGGCGCCCCAGGTGGCGCCGCTCTTTTGGAGCCATTGTCTCTACGTCTTTGAAGTCAACATCCGGGCCTCGACGGTCCTGGGCCTCGTCGGCGCGGGCGGCATCGGCCAGCAGCTGCAGCTCATGCTCAGCCTGTTTCAATATGAAAACGCGTTTGTGATCATCCTCGTGACGTTTTTACTCGTGGTGGCCATCGACTTTGTGGCGGGCCGGATCAGGGAGCGATTGGTCTAGTGAAGCAGCGGCGCGTGGAAAAGGTAGGTCAATCCGCGGCAGGCGACCCCGAGGCGTCCCGTTCCGCGGCGAGTGGTGCGGCAAACCGTCCGGCAAGCAGCAGGGGGCTCGGCACGATGAGCGGCCTGGCCCGCAGCGCGGCGCGCCGTGCGGCCGTTGCTGCCGTCATCATCGTCTTGTGCGTGTGGGCCGCCCAGGGGATCCGACTCGACATCCAGCGGATCGGCCGGGGCCTTCCCGCCATCGTCAACATCTTTGCGCTGATGGTCCCCGACCGGCAGTGGCTTTGGCCTGCGATCGAAGCGATGGGGGAAACCTTGGCCATCGCCCTCATCGGCACGACCATCGGGGCTCTGGCGGCAGTTCCCGTGGCGTTTTTGGCGGCGCGAAATGTCGTGGTTTACCGGGCAGCGGCGGCCGTCGGACGGCAGGTTTCCAACGCCATCCGGGCCTTTCCCGAATTGGTGCTGGGGGTGTTTTTCGTCGCCTCCTACGGCCCTGGCGCCGCAGCGGGAGCGCTGGCCATCGGCGTGCACTCCATCGGCATGCTCGCCCGCCTTTACGCTGACATCATCGAAAACGTCGATCCCGGCCCCGCGGAGGCGCTGCTCGCTGCCGGGGCGACCCGGCTGCAGGTGTTTCGCTTCGCCATCTTGCCGCAGGTGCTGCCCGAGTTTATTGCGACGGCCCTCTACCGGTTTGAGATCAACCTGCGTTCCGCCAACGTCTTAGGCCTCGTGGGCGCGGGCGGTATCGGCGTCGTGCTGCTGCAAGCCTTGACCTTGCGGCGCTGGGGTGTCGTCGGCGCGTGCTTGCTGGTGATCATCGCTGCAGTTTCCGCCGTCGACTACGGCAGCGCCTGGCTGCGGCGGAGGCTCGTGTAACAACGCACCGACGAGGTCAAGATGCGATCCATTTCGACCGCTTTCCTACCAGCTCCGCTACCTCACAGCTCCAAACGGGATATCGACAAAGTCATATCTCATATGCAAAATTGGATTCAAAGCCACGAAGATTCGAATGCGTGCTTCTTCCCTGCAAGGAGGTGAGTGATCCAAACCCCTGACACCTAGCTGACACGAGACACGCGACCATACAGACAACGCTTGTGGGAGGAAGAACCATGGCGGACATGGCAGCTGTATTTATGGACGGAGGCTACCTTAGTAAACTTCTCCGGAATTATTTTGGTGAACCCCGCATCGATTACGCAAAGTTTGCAGCTTGGTGCGCATCAGGAATGACCGTCTTTCGAGTCTACTACTATGACTGTCTTCCTCATCAGAGTTCGTACCCAAGCGAAGAAGAACGCGAACGACTCTCAAGAGCACAGAGATTTTTCACTGCTCTCCAGCGGCTGGATCGGTTCACGGTTCGACAAGGTCGACTCGCGTATCGAGGTGTTGATGACAAGGGTTACCCGGTCTACCAGCAAAAGCAAGTTGATCTCCAGCTTGGTTTGGACATCGCGTCTGTGGTTTCTCGAGGTGTCGTGAGGATGATTGTTTTGGTCTCCGGAGACAGCGACTTGATTCCCGCGGTTCAGTTTGCCCAACAGGAAGCGGTACTTGTCCGGCTGGTACACGGTCCTGAACGTACATATCACCAAGACTTGTGGGACATTGCGGACGAACGATATCAGATCACTGAGGACATCATCAGACAGTTTATACGATAAAACTTCGTATTGGCTCGGTGCAACACTGCCAAGAAAAGAGATGACCGCCAGGAATGGCGGCCTCTCTCGGATTTTGCGCCTGACGTCCCTTGAGGAACATCAGGAAGTATTTTCGTGGGAATATTATAACGGCTACCTCGTGATCTGGTCAAGAACCGCTGTGCTGCGGATCGTGTCAACCCACTGTTGGTTGGGAAGGGTGAGACCTCACGCCCGACAAAGGACGGCTTGGTGC
>PKEU01000061.1 GCA_002919195.1 bacterium | reverse complement strand
TGGGGAAGTAGATCAGCTGGTTAGATCGTCACGTTGACATCGTGAAGGTCGGGGGTTCGAGTCCCTCCTTCCCCACCAGTGAAAAGCCCTCCTGGAGCAGGTTTCCAGGAGGGCAATTTTTTTCGGGTCCGCGCCCGCGATCGCGCCAGCGCTAATCTTGACTGAATGCCGGCGACCTCATCCACCACCGGCTTCCTACGATCAGCAAAGCGCTGATCCCAAGCAGCGCCACACCGGCGCCCGCTAAGAAGGCGACCTTGTAGCCCTCCACCGTGGCAGTCGCCATGTCGATCCCGCCGTGGGCGCTCAGCAGTGCGCTCTTTCGCATTTCGGAGACAGCGGTGAGGATCGCAAGGCCCATGGCATTTCCCACTTGCCCACCCGTGTTGACGATGCCCGTCGAAGCGCCGTGCATGTGAGGCGAGAGCCCCTCTGTGGCGGCGACCATGCTGGAGACGTTGCCGGTGCCGATGCCCACGCCAAAGGGGATCAAGGCGGGGGGCTGATTGCCAATGCCGCCCGGAGGCCTTGCGCATCGTATAGTCTCCTCCTCCTGGTTCATATACTACCCGTATCTGGGAGACTACAGGGGGACGCGGCTTGCTGCAGCTCACGGTGAGCGAAAAGGGTACGGGATCGGGCCTTTTGGCCCGCCTCCAGCGAGAAGTCCGGTTTTTGCGCGGGCTCGGCCTCGACGCGCACCTGCAAAGCTTTGAGAGCGGCAGCCGCCGGTTTTACCTGTGTTGTGTCTCTCCCGCAGCTTCGGGCTCGGGCAAGGGGATCGAGGTCGACGTCGCCGAGGTCGCCCGCGCGAGCATCGCCATCGCGGTCAAAGAGACTGTCCTCGAAGATTGGGAGCCGCGCCTTTTAACGCGCATGATCGCCAGGATCCGCCCGGGTTATCGTCGCGAGGACAAGGCGAGGGTCCACCAAGTGGCCCGAGCGATCGCCCAGCGCGTGGGCGAGGATGCCTTTTCCGAACGGAGCCGGGTCTTGCAGCGCACCCTCGATTATCTCAGTGAAGCCGACTTTCTTCAACTCGACGGGTTTGTCCGTTTCCGGTTGAAGGCGTATCGCGAGGAGCTCATGGATTGCGTCCGCCAGGCCGTTGACGACCTCGAGGTGGAAAAGGAGCGGGAAGAGCTGATCGCGCTCTTGAAAGAGTTTATCCAGGGCCGCTCCTCTGAGGTGCCGGTAGTGCACATCTTGCCCGCCGGCGAGGAGCGTTTCCGGTTAGTCGACCAGGGGGGCGCCCCGGTCGAAGCGGAGCTTTTCAATGATTTCCAGTGGGATCTGGTGGATGCTGACCAGGTCGACATGGAGGAGCTCCTCATCACGGCACTGGTCTCCATCGCCCCCCGGCGCGTCGTCTGCCACCGCCCGATCGAGACAGGCGACATCCCGATGGTGGCCGACGTGTTCGCCGGCAAACTCATCACCTGCGCTGGTTGCGAGCTTTGCCGGGGCCCTGCTGTCCCCGGAACCGAACCCCCTTCGCCTTGATGTGGGGCAAGCTCGTCTCTCAAGCGGTTCCACCTTCCACGTTTTCCGTATCAACCACGTCCCATTGCCCGTGTTAGGCGAAAAGGAGCCTGAAGTGGGACAAGCTGTTCCACGAGGAGCTCTGTCAAAGGAAGCAGCGCGCTGGGTGTCGAAGCCGGCAGAGCACAGGAGGGATGGCGTCCACATGAATGTGGAATGGATCCTCTTGCCGGCCGTTGGAGCATTGATCGGATGGTTTACCAATTTCATCGCCATCCGAATGCTCTTTCGACCAAGGAAACCCGTGCGGCTTTTTGGCCGCTTCGTCCTTCAAGGAGTGCTCCCGCGGAGGCGAGAAGAGTTTGCCCGGGTCGTGGGAGAGACCGTTGAACGGGACCTCTTGCCCGTCGATGAACTGGTGGACTCTCTCGATCTCGCGGGGTACCAAAACCAAGTGATCGATGCGGTCATCGGACACGTCGGCCGCCGCGTCGACCAAAACCTGCCCGCTTTGCTGCCGAGCAACGTCCGGCGAATGATCAGCAACTACGCCCGTCAGGTGGTGGGAAACGAGGTTGCGCTGGTTGCCGAGGAGATGATCTCACGGATCAAGGAACAGGTGCGGCGCGACGTGAAGCTTGCGGAGCTGGTCCGGCAAAAGATGAGCCAATTGGACACCGAGCGCCTTGAGAGCATCGTCGTGCGCGTGGCGGCGACGGAGCTGCGGGCCATCGAAGTGCTGGGGGCTGTTTTAGGCCTTACGATCGGATTGGTGCAGGCGGCTCTGCTCGCCCTTTGGTGATCGAGGACGCGGCACAATGTTTTCGAGAAGAGGCGACAATCTTGGAGGCACTCTTTCTTCGCATTGCGGGTCCCAACCCCATCTGGCAAGGTTTGGTGGGCGGCATCGTGATCGCCACCTTCAACCTCCTTGGGGCCCTGGCCGTGATGTTGGTGCGAAATCCTTCGGAGCGTTTCCTCAACGCCAGCTTGGGATTTTCCGCAGGCGTCATGTTGGCTGCGAGCTTCACCAGCCTGATCTTACCGGGGATCGAGCTGGCCGGTGTGGTCCCCGTGCTGGTGGGACTCGTCCTCGGAGCGCTGGTGCTCGACCAGGCCGATCAATGGGTTCCCCACCTTCATGTGGCTCTCACCGGCCGCCCCTCGACCGCGGAGCAGGCGATGGAGGCCGCGCAATCCCGTGAGGGCACTACCGGCCGGGCGGCCGCTGTGCTCCTTTTTATCGTGGCGATTACCCTCCACAACCTGCCTGAGGGGCTGGCCGTCGGCGTGGGTTTCGGTTCGGGCAACATCAGCCAGGCCCTCTCCCTCATGTGGGCCATCGGGCTGCAAAACGTTCCCGAGGGGCTGGCGGTCGCTTTCACCGCCCTTCAAGCTGGCTACGGCCGTCGCTTTTACGCGGCGTACACGGGAATCCGAGCGGGTCTGGTGGAGATTCCCCTGGCTGTCCTAGGCGCCTGGGCGGTGACCCTTGCGCAGCCGATCCTGCCTTACGCCATGGGCTTTGCCGCTGGGGCGATGCTGTTTGTCATCAGTGACGAGATCATCCCCGAAACCCACGCTCGCGGCGATGAGCGGCTGGCCACCTTTGGGACCATCCTCGGCTTGGTCGTCATGCTCTACCTGGATGTGACCCTGGGCTGACGGGCAGCCGCCTTTGCCATTCGGCGGTGGAGGGCTTTGTAGAGTTCCACCACCACCCAAGGGGTCACCGTGGCCAAGAGGAGCAGCTCAAGGTCGAGCGCCGTCAGAGGCACCACGTCAAAGAAGGGCGCCAGAAAGGGGATGGCCAGGACAGCCACCTGGAGCGTGGCCGACGCGAAAACCGCCAGCAGCAAAGGCCGGTTGGAGAACCAGCCGATCTGAAAGAGGCTGGCATAGGTCGAGCGTACGTTGAAGCTGTGGGCCAGCTGGGTAAAGGCCAGCGTCGCGAAGGCCAGGGTTCGGGCCTCGCCCGGGGTCATGTGAGTCAAAGCCCACCAGTAGACGCCCAGAGTCAAGAGGCCAAGGAGAAACCCTTGCCAGATCATCTGAAGGCCCAGGCCGCCGCCGAAGATGCTCTCTTTTGGATCGCGCGGCCGGCGCCCCATCACGCCGGGTTCGGCCGGCTCGACGCCCAGGGCGAGGGCGGGAAGCCCGTCGGTGACCAGGTTGACCCAGAGGATCTGGATGGGGGTCAGGGGCGATCCAAGGCCCAGCGTGATGCCGGAGAAGATGGCCACGATTTCGCCGATGTTGCACGAGAGCAGGTAATGGATGGCCTTGCGGATGTTGGCGTAGATGACCCGCCCTTCGCGCACGGCCGAGACGATGGTGGCGTAGTTGTCGTCGGCGAGCACCATGTCGGCCGCTGCCCGGGAGACGTCGGTGCCGCTGATGCCCATCGCGCAGCCGATGTCCGCCCCTTTCAGAGCCGGGGCATCGTTGACCCCGTCGCCCGTGACCGCCACCACCTCGCCGTTGGCCTTAAGAGCCCGCACAATGCGGAGCTTGTGCTCGGGGCTGACCCGGGCAAAGACAGAAATACTGCGAACCTTCTCTTGCAGGGTTTCGTCGTCCATGGTGTCCAGCTCGCGGCCGGAGATGACCCGGACCTCTTGGCCGGGCTCCACCAGTTCGAGCCGCTTCGCGATGGCGGCTGCGGTCGCGGCGTGATCGCCCGTCACCATGATGGTGCGGATGCCGGCGCCCTTGGCCTCGCGGAGGCTGGCGGCCGCTTCGGGGCGAGGGGGATCGAGCATGCCGATCAGGCCTACAAAGACGAGCTCCTGCTCCGCTATCTCCGGTTGGAGAGGTTGGGGCACGGCGGGCCAGGGACGGCAGGCGACGGCCAGCACGCGCAGGGCTTTTTCAGCCAGGAGGTCGTTGGCTTGGATAATCCGTGCGCGATCCTGGCCGGTCATGGGCCTTGTTCCGTCAGGGGTGAGGATGGACTGGCACCGTTCGAGCACTACATCCGGCGCACCCTTGGTGAAGGCCACGATCGCGCCGAGTCGAGTAACGCCCGGAAGCAGCGTGTCAGCGTCAGGGCCGAGGCGGTGGAAGGTGGTCATGCGCTTCCGGTCGGAGTCAAAGGGGAGCTCGGCGACGCGTGGAAACGCTGCGGTCAAAGCGTCAAGGTCGACGTCGAGCCGGCGGGCCACCTCCAGCAGGGCCGTCTCGGTCGGGTCGCCGACGGCCCGGACGGACCCCTCCTCTTCCTCCAAACGGCTGTCGTTGGCCAAAGCCGCGCCGGCCACAAGCCAGACGACGTCGGGAGAGAGCCGGGTGGGTATGGCAGGCCCCTCGGCCACCTCTTCCTGTGCGACGTCGATTTGGGTAGCGGCCGCCTCCCCGCCGCCCTCGGAAAGATCGACCTCGCGCGCGGGCGTCACCAAATGGGTGACGGTCATCCGATTGAGGGTCAGGGTACCGGTCTTGTCGGAACAAATGACGGTGACCGAACCCAACGTTTCCACCGCCGGCAAATGCCGGATGATGGCGTTGCGGTGAGCCATGCGCCTAACGCCGAGTGCGAGCGTGATGGTCATGATGGCCGGCAGCCCTTCCGGTATAGCTGAGGCTGCCAGTGCCACGGCCATGATGAACATCTCTGCGGGCGGATGCCCGTGCCACAACACACCGATGGCATAGGTGGCCACGGACATAAAAACGATCGCCAGCGCGAGCCAATGGCCGAACCTTGCAATCTGGCGCAGCAAAGGCGTCGTCACCGACTGCACGCGCTCCAACATCGCGCTGATTCGGCCCAATTCGGTGTGAACGCCGGTTGCGACCGTCACCGCCGTCGCCTGCCCGGAAACCACTAGCGTGCCCGAATAAAGCATGCACGTGCGATCGCCCAGAGATGCATCGACAGGCACGGGAGCCACCGTCTTTTCCACGGCCTCGGATTCGCCGGTCAGGATGGCTTCGTTCACACGCAACCCTTTGGCCGCGATCAGCCGCAGATCGGCGGGCACCCGGTCCCC
>PKEU01000140.1 GCA_002919195.1 bacterium | reverse complement strand
CCGCTCCCGCCCACGTCATGCGTTATGTGGTGGAAAAGGGGTCGATTTGTGTTGACGGAGTGAGCCTGACGATCGCGGAGGTGTTTGAAAACGGATTTTCCGTCGCGGTGATCCCCCATACGCTCCAGGTGACGACCCTCGGCAAGCTCCGTCCCGGCGATCCCGTCAACCTCGAGGCGGATCTGATCGGCAAGTACGTGGAAAAGCTTCTCGGTCCAAGACCCGCCAACGACCTGTGGGGCGCGCTCCGGCAGGCCGGATTCCTCGCCCCGTCGAGCAAGGAGGGAATCTAGATGAGTGAATTGTCCTTCAACACCGTCGAAGAAGCCATCGAGGAGATCCGCCAAGGCCGCATGGTGATCGTCGTGGACGACGAAGACCGGGAAAACGAAGGCGACCTGGTGATGGCCGCAGAAAAAGTCGAGCCGTGGCACGTCAACTTCATGGCGATGCACGGCCGCGGCCTGATCTGTGTGCCCTTGACCGCCGAACGTTTGAAAGAGCTCGACATCCCGATGATGACCACCGACAATACCGAATCCATGAGCACCGCGTTCACCGTCTCCGTCGATGCGGTCGGCGTGCACACCGGCATTTCCGCCGCGGAGCGGGCGATGACGATCCGCGCGCTGGTCGATCCGGCTACGAAACCCTCGGATCTGCGCCGGCCCGGCCACATCTTTCCGCTGCGGGCCAAAGAAGGCGGCGTGCTCCGACGGGCCGGCCACACGGAAGCGGCTGTCGACCTCGCACGGCTCGCCGGGCTTCAACCCGCGGGAGTCGTCTGCGAGATCATGAATGAAGACGGGACCATGGCCCGCGTGCCCCAGCTCATGGAGTTTGCCAAGAAGCACGGGCTTAAGATCATCACCATCGCCGACCTGATCCGCTATCGCCGCAGCCACGAAAAGCTGGTGGAACGGGTCGCCGAAGCGGCGCTCCCCACCAAGTACGGGGAGTTTCGGATCATCGGCTACCGCAACGTCATCACGGGTTCAGGTTGCGTGGCGCTGGTGAAAGGCGAGGTCCAGGGAGAGCAAGACGTCCTGGTCCGCGTGCATTCGGGCTGCGTCACCGGCGACATCCTGGGTTCGCTCCGCTGCGACTGCGGCGACCAGCTAGAGGCTGCTCTACGCCGCATCGAACAGGAGGGCAAGGGGGTCCTGGTTTACCTTCCCGAACACGAAGGCCGCGGCATCGGCCTGCTCAACAAAATCCGGGCTTACGCCCTGCAAGACCAAGGCGCAGATACGGTCGAAGCCAACGAGTCGCTGGGATTCCCCGCCGACCTGAGGGAATACGGGACCGGCGCCCAGATCTTGGCCGACCTGGGCTTGTCGACGATCCGGCTTCTCACCAACAATCCCCGCAAGATCGTGGGGCTCGAGGCGTACGGCCTGAGCGTGACTGAGCGGGTGCCGCTGGAGATGCCGGTCTGCACTGCCAACGCCCGGTACCTGCAGGCCAAACGTGACAAGCTGGGGCACTGGTTAGCAGAGGTTCGTTGACACCAAAAACCCAAGATCGCACTGCAGTCGAGCGCAGCGACGCGAGGGAGGTCCACTCAACCATGGTTAAGACGTTTGAAGGTCATTTGAGCGCCCAAGGCCTATCCTTAGGGATCGTCGTAGCCCGGTTTAATTCGTTTATCACGGAAAAGCTGCTGTCAGGATGCCTCGATGCCATCCGCCGTCACGGAGGCGACGAGGACGCCCTCGACATCGCCTGGGTGCCCGGCGCTTTTGAGATCCCCCTGGTGGCCCGCAAGATGGCCGAAAGCGGCAAGTATGACGCCATCATCTGCCTCGGTGCCGTCATCCGCGGCGCGACGCCTCACTTTGATTACGTCTGCGCGGAAAACGCGAAAGGCATCGCCGCGGTCGGATTGCAGACCGGCGTGCCCACCATTTACGGAGTGATCACGGCCGACACCATCGAGCAGGCTGTCGAGCGGGCCGGCACCAAAGCGGGCAACAAAGGCTGGGACGCCGCTTTGAGCGCGATCGAAATGGCCAATCTTCTTAAAAGGCTGGAATAGCTTGTTGGTCCCTTGAGGAGGGTACAAAGCGCGGGCTTGGCCGCATCAAGGTGGCCACGGCCCGCGCTTCGATCGCCTCCCCCCGGCCCACCGGTCCCATCCCTTCGCTGGTGCCTGCTTTGATGCTCACCCACTCCACGCCGATCCCCATCGCCTGAGCCAGGTTGCGCCTCATGTCGGGGATGTAGGGGCTCAAGCGAGGCGCTTCAGCGCTGACAAAAGCGTCCACGTGCACGATCTGAGCCCCCGCTGTCACGACGAGCTCGCGCACCTTTTCCAACAGTTTTAGGCTGCTCGCTCCCCGGTAAGCCGGGTCGGTATCGGGAAAATGCTGGCCGATATCACCGAGCCCAGCCGCGCCCAGGAGCGCGTCCATGATCGCGTGGGTCAAGACGTCGGCATCCGAATGGCCGGAAAGCCCCAGGGGGTGCGGGATCCTGACCCCTCCCAACACCAGCTCGCGGCCCGGCGCCAACCGGTGCACGTCTAGGCCGAAACCCGTCACCGGCACCCGCTCCTGCGCTTCGCCGTTCGCTGCCAGGGCTTCGAGGATGGCGAGGTCCTCTTGGGTCGTGAGCTTTAAGTTTCGCTCGGATCCCTCGACGACCGTGACAGGATGGCCCATCGCCTCGACGAGGCCGCAGTCATCGGTCACTTGCTTCCCCTTCCCCCAGGCGTGGGCTCGCTCCAGCAGCTCCCGGGAAAAGGCCTGCGGCGTTTGCACAGCCCACAGGCGAGAGCGTTCCAGGGTGCGTTCGACTTGGCCGTATTGGTCGACGAGCTTGATCGTATCTTTCACCTTAACGGCCGCGGTGGCCGCGCCGCTCTCCTTGGCCGCGGCCAGCACCCGTTCGACCAGCGCCGGCTCGACCAAGGGCCTCGCACCATCGTGGACGACGACCCATTGAGTCCCCGGACCCAACGCCTCAAGGCCCCGGGCGACCGACTCCTGGCGGGTTTCGCCCCCGGCGACGACCCGGGTCACCTTGGAGAATTTCCCTTTCACATCGGCCGCCACAGCAGCGACGTCCGACGCTCCCGTCACGACGACGATCTCCTCGATGGAGGGCGCCGCTTCAATCGCGGCCAGCGCCCAGTGAAGGACCGGGCGCCCTTTCAAGGGACGGAACTGCTTTTTCACCCCGCCTCCCATCCGCTCTCCCTTTCCGGCGGCGACGACAATGGCTGAAGATCGCCCCACGATGATCACCTCGTCCCCTGCCACTTCCGGATGAAAGAAAAAAGTCGCCAGAGCCCCACAGCCCTGACGATCCACCCCTATTGTAAACGATCCGCCCCAGGACCGGCAAACCTTCCTGGGGCCTGAACAAACGGAGGTACGCCTCAACCTAGGAGCTGGTTGAGCGTCTCCTCCACTTCCTCTTCAGTCGCATCTTGTGCCAAGACGAGCTCACTGATGAGAATCTGCCGGGCGTTATCCAGCATCTTGCGCTCGCCCGTTGACAACCCCTTTTCCCGATCACGGATGGCGAGATTGCGGACGACCTCCGCGACCTCAAAGATGTCGCCGCTCTTGATCTTTTCCATATTGGCGCGGTAGCGGCGATTCCAATTTTGCGACATGTTTGACTTTTCGCCCCGCAAGATCTCAAAGACCTTCTCCACGTCCTCGTTATCGATGACTTGCCGCAATCCAATCTCGGCGACGTTGTCCGTCGGGATCATCACTTTCATGTCCCCGATCGGAAGCTTCATGATGTAGTACGTCTGCTTTTCACCGAGGACCTCTTTCTCTTCGATCGCCTCGATGATCCCCGCCCCGTGCATCGGGTAGACAACTTTGTCTCCGATGTTAAACGTCACCGTAAAGTGCCCTCCATTCTTCGCCACGTGGGCACATTCCTTCTTTTCATGTTATCACTATGCGATAACAGTGTCAAATTATCGCCGGTGACGGGGCGGGAAAGGGGCAGACGCCGCCTTGACAAAGGCTTTGCGGCCAACCTATAATAAGCGTATCTGAGGTGGTCTGGTGCACCAAGGCCTTGGAAAACACACCTTCCCCTCCTCGACCTGCCGATCCTTTCCAAGGAGCGTGGTGTATGTGAGTGCCCATTCGTCGCCTGATACTGCACGTCACTCCGATCAGACCTACTCAGCCTTCCAGCAGACCGTATCTGAGTGCCTGATCCGCCACCGGAGCATCCTCGACGTCCTCTCCAAGTTTCAAGAGGCCAGCGCCCGCGTCAATCGAGCCGTGGCAAAAGCCGTCACCACCTGCGGTTGCATTCAAGTCGACGCCAGCAAGCCTCAGATTCCCGCCGACATCAGCTACTGGGAGATCAAGCAGCATATGGCCACCCACGTCAAGGGCGAAATGTGCGAGCATTGTGTCGAGGTGCTCGAGCAGGAGATCGGCCGCACGCTCTTTTATCTCGCCGGTCTGTGCGATGTCTTTGGCCTCGATCTCGACCGCCTCGTCGAGGATGAGCGCAAGCGTATCGCCACGTTGGGTGTCTTCAACCTGACCTAACGCGCGGGCCGGGCAACGGGCCGCTTTTTTCGCGCCAGCGACGTGGCAGCATTGCACCCCAAGTAGCCGCCCGGCCATCCGGCCTAGAAATGACGATCTAAGAGCGCCTGCTCCCTCAGACGCCGCAATCCTTCTTTGATGGCTCTGGCCCGCACTTCACCAATCCCTTCCACGTCGTCCAGTTCGTCGATCGACGCTTCCAGGATCTTAGGCAGGCTCTGAAAGGTCTGCACCATGTTTTCGATGACGGCTTGGGGAAGCCTCGGGATCTTGTGAAGCACCCGGTAACCCCGGGGAGTCACCGGCACGTCCAGATTGTTGAGCCCTCCGCCGTAGCCTAACGCCCGGGCGATCAACCCCAAGTCCAAGAGCTCCTCCGCGGACCAGGTTTCAAGATCCGCCACGATATCCTGGGGCGAATCGCTGCACTCCGGATGACGGTAATCCTTGACGATCATCAGGCCTTGGTTATCAATGCCTACCATCAGTTCTTCGAGCTGCATCTTAACGAGGCGCCCCTCGTCGCCCAGCTCAGCGACGTACCGATCGATTTCCCGGGCGATGCGCGAGACCATCTGCGCCCGCTGCAGGCAGGTCGTCACGTCGGTCAGGGTGGCCAGGTCCTCAAACTCGAGGGCGCTCAAGTTGGTGAGGGCCTGGTCGAGGACGCTGCGATACCGCTCCAGCGTCGAGAGGGCTTGATTGGCCTTGGCCAGCAGCACGCCGACGTCCTGCAGCACGTATTTCATATTGCCCCGGTAGAGGGTGATCACGTTGCGGCGCTGTGAGATGGAGATCACCAGCGCGCCCGTCTGCCGCGCGACTCGCTCCGCCGTGCGATGCCTTGTGCCGGTCTCTTCGGTGGGGATGGAGGGGTCAGGCGTCAGATGCGCATTGGCGTAGAGGATCCTCCGGGCGTCCCGGCTCAAGATGAGGGCTCCGTCCATCTTGGCCAGCTCGTAAAGGGCCGCAGG
>PKEU01000191.1 GCA_002919195.1 bacterium | reverse complement strand
CTTGAGCGCGGCCTCCATGGCCTCGGCCGACTCGAAGCCGAGCTCCTTCGCTCGGGCCTCGAGCGCTTTCTTGGCCGCCGTGCGCTCGGCGCGGCTCAGCCGCTCGCCAAGGATCCGCTCAAGCTCCGCCTGTTGCTCCGGCGTGAACGTCACCTTGGTTTGCCCGCCGTCTTTGCCCCCGGCGTTGGGATCCTGTGTACCACCGGTATCAGTGCTCCCGGTGTCAGAGCCCCCCGAACCGGCGCCTCCACCGGCGCCCGTGTCGGGGTCGAAAAAAGCAAGAGGCCAGAACTCGATCATGGGTCAATCCCCTCCGTTTTAGGCCCGTCGGCCGTGACTGCCGCCAGTTTTTTGCCATGGCGTAGGGCAAGAGAAGTCAATCTAGCGGCACGATTGATGTCGCAATAGCGTCGATCATAACCTCGAAGCGAGCTCGAAGCTCCTCGTTAATCAAACCTTGGGCTTGGGGCGATAGGTGCTCCAAGACCCGAGTGACCGTCTCCCATATAGGTTCCGCATGGATATGCAGGAGTTCATGGACCACAGCGTTCTCCCGCTCAGCATCACTGATCGCATCGCTGAACCAGCACCCAACCCGGATGTGAGCCGTATGTCGCTCTGGCATGGGATAGACCTCTAGGGTAACATCGTCACCGTTGTTGGGCTCCTTGTCCCATTCAACGATGACCCGCCAATGCTCGAGACGGAGCCTGGATTTCCACTTGGCGATCAGATCGAGGAGCTTCTGCTTCTGTTCGTCCGTAAAGGTTCTCACGGCAACCTCCCCAACAAAAAAGACGCCCTTCTCGGCGTCACCCAACCTTCCTAATCCCCAACTCTCTAGCCAGCTGCCACAACGGCTTCTTGGCTCGCCTGTGCCAGCCCCGGGGCCGCTTCTTGGCCTTGTGCTTTTGCCGCGACCAGCGGGGCTTCGGCCTGCGCGGCAACCCACTCGCCCCCTTTCATGCCACAAGGTCGAGGTCGACGACGTCCGTGAGATAGCAGTAGCAATTGGGATGCGGCCTAGCTGGCACTCGATCCGGCGGGTAGACACCGGGCCCAAGGCCGTACAAGTCCTGAGACGCCAGCGCCTCACACTCGCACGCGATCCTGTGCGATGACGACAAGTTCCACTTAACGCCGCGCACCCAAGGCGTTTCCTTCGCCCGCTCAATATGGGCGGCGAGGTAAGCGTTGTTCGCCTCCGTCCGGGCGATCACCAGCGAATGATAACGGATCTTGCGCTCGAGGAAATACTGGATCGCCTCGTCGAGCTTCTCGGCGGAGCCGGTCCTGGCCGCCTGGATCACTCGTCGGGCAGGCCCCCGCAGGCCCAGCGGCCCCTCCTTCCTGCGGGCCGCTTCCCGGGCCGCCCGGCGGAACTCGTCCACCAGACGGGCGTCGCTAGTCCCCTTCAGCGCCGACTCCAGTCGGCGAAGGTACTGCGGCAGCCGGGCGTCAGTGACGTCCAGCTCCGCCAACTCCCTGGCGATGCGAATGGCGCTTCGCCCTTCCTCAAGGCCCCGGGCCAGAATCCGTTTGAATTCCGCCTCACGCTGAAGCAACCTCACGTGCAGCCGCCGAGACAGGTTCAGACCGTCCCGGTACACCCGCCGCTCGATTTGGCGGACCACGTCATCGGCGATGCGGCCGTACTGCGCCCCGATCCGCCCACCGCCTCCAACGCCGCTGCCGGCGGTGAGCATGTTCAGCAGCGCGTCCAGCGTCCGCTGGTCCGATGCCGCCAATGCCGGCGCCAAATCCACCGACTGCGCACCTCGCATGGCGGCGTTGCGGACCACCTGATCAATGGTGCGACGCTCCTGTTCCGCGAAGGTCCGTCGCAACCATGTGGAGACCGCCTCATCGAGCTCGCGCTCAAGGCGCTCAGCATCGTCGAGCCGATCCTCCATGATGGCGTTGATAAAACGCCTCCGAAGAGGATCGATCTGCCGCGTCAGCTCGCCGATCGAGCGTACTAAACGAAAAAGCGCCCGCTCGGTCTCGAGCCGTGCTCGAAGCTCAAGCTGGCGCTGTAGATTGCGAAGCCGCTCGGCGTCTTCCCGGGACAGGGCCATCACGCACCGCCCTCGTCGTCCTCATCATCGTCGCCGACTTCACCGCCGTCCGTCTGACCGCCCCTCTGCTGGTCGAGCTCGTCGAGGAGGCGACCCAGGCCGAAGCCGTCGGCCGCCCGATCCTCGTCGATCTCCTGGAGCCGCTGCGCAATCTCGTCCTCGCTGAGCCCCTGCCGGCGGAGAAGTTCCTTTCGGGAGACGATGCCAAGGTCTTTTTCAATCTGCCAGGAGCGAAGTTTAGCCTCCTCATCCTCGGGGAGAATCGACTCGTACACGATCGTGTTCTTGAATTCCTCGAGCGGCGCCGTCGATCGCCGGATCGCCCGGAGTGCCAATGCGTTGGCCCACTCGATGCCATTGGCAAAGTTCCCGCGCAGCTCCTCGATCTTGGCGATGAGGTCTGCGGCGTGGAGCGAGACGGCGTAGCCACTAAGCCCGCTCTGCTCACGGATCTTAGACAACGACAGTTCCGGAAGCTGGTCCTTGATGTTATCGGCGATCTCCCGGATCTGGGCGAGCACGTCAGACAACACCGAGCCGCTGTACTCGAGGATCTTGATGTCGCCTTCCGGCGGCAGAAAGTAGACGTTATCTTCACCGATCCCCTTTCGAAGCACTGGTCGGCCGCCGCCGTCATTCGGCTGCATTCCCGTGGCTACCAGCGTTGGGTCGGCGTAGCGGAGCAGGATCCGGTTCATATACGAGCCAAGCTCGTTGACCTCGTCCAGCTGTCCTTGGACGTTGTGCCAGCTGCAAAGGCCGTACGCCTCGCCGATGTCGATCGCCTTGATATGGATCACTGGCACGTCTCCGAACGGGTGGCGCCGGGGGAAGCCCGGGTCCATACGCTCGTCCGTATACCGCTCGATGCGGTCCGGGTAGTAGATCCACTTGCGGGTGTGCGGCCGGCCATCCTCGTCGAAGAAGCTGTACTCCTGCTCGGCCCGGGTCACCACGGTCTGGTCGTCAGGATCGGTGACGACCTCCATGTCCTCAGTGTTGGCCACGATGATGCGGGGCACCACGACGCCCGGGGTGTCGCTGATGTCCTGCACGATCAAATACGCGTCCCCCAAGTTGGCGCCAAACCGGACGAGCTTGTATTTCTCGCTTTGGAAGTTGCTGCGCTCCCAGACCTCGTAAATGTCCTCCTCGAACTCGGGGTCGGCTTCGACCATCAGCCTGCGCTTCATAACAAATCGGGCATCGGTGTCCACGACCTGCGTCACGTACCCGAACACCCGGCGCATGTGCTTGAACAGCTTTCGGTCCTTGACGTACTGCTTGCCCAGTTCATCCAGGTATTCGTGGGCCTTGTAATAGCTCCAGTTCAGCTGATAGCGGCGCTGGCGTTCTGCTCTGGTTCCTTTAAGCGACGCAAGCGACAGCGATACTGCGTCCACGCCAGGCACCTCCTACCAGTTGATGAGCTCAAGCGAACCGATCCGGAGTTCTCTCCCGTGCTGCATGTCGTCCTCGAGGGCATACCGGACGGCGTCGATGGAGTGGTTGTCCCGGTCCGGAAAGCGGCTTTTGACCACGCCGTCCCGGCCGACCTCCAGGGCGTAGTTGATGAACTCCTTGGCTGCCAAAGGGCATCGGGCCGGGTCGATGACGATGGCCTCCAGCCCCTGCAGCCACTTGATGCCGTACTCGACGCTGTCCGGGCCTTTCTTGGCGCCTTTGATCCGGAGCCCCAAGCCTCGCAGCTCATCAATGCTCTTCGGCTCGGAGCTGTCAGCGATGGTCAGCGTCGTGTGGTAGCCCTTGGCCTTGACCTTCTCAGCCAGCGTCCGGTTGAACATGTTGAGGCCGGCAATCTCATCGAAGATGTACAGCCGCCGGCGCTTACGGTCGTAGTGGAGCCGCACGAAGCACAGCGGGTCCACCGCATAACCAAAATCGAGACCCTGGCGGATCTGGTCGAAACGGGCGATCTCCTCGTTGGAGATGGCACGTAGTTCGACGTTGGTGAACACCTCGAGGCCCGTGCCGACCTCTTCGCCCAGGTACTCGTGGCGATAGGCCGTCTCATTCGTGGCCTTGAGATGCTCGGCTTCGGTGATGAACCGTTCGCCGAGCCACTCCTGGGGCACGTCCAGATACGTAGAATGATGAACCCGGCGCCTGGGTTTCGGCGTCTTGGCCTCCTGGTTTACCCAGGCCCTGCCGCTTTTCGGCGGGTTAAACGAGAAAAACGCCACTCGGTGCCGGTCCTGGCCGCGAAACAGCGACTGGAGGATGTTTCGGATCTCCTCCATTCCGGCAAACTGGTCTACTTCCTCGAACCAAGCGTACTTGACGTAGCCGCGCCCCAGGTTGATGGACCGAAGCTTCTTCGGGTTGTCGGCTCCGCGGAAGATGATCTTTTGGCCCGTCGGGAAGACGACTTGCATGGGCGAAACCTGAAACTTGAGCAGGTGTGAAACGCCCATCCTAGCCGCCGTCCATTCAAACTGGCCGAAGACGGAGTCGCGGAGCTCGTTCTGGTAGCGCCGAAACACGACTGCGTTGGCATCGGGATCCCGGAGCATGCCCAACAGGATCTCGATGCTGATAAACGTTGACTTGGTACTGCCCCGCCCGCCCTTGAGCCAGTATTCGTCGTACCGATCCGCCTTGATCTCGTGATGCAGTTCATAGAAGCTCGGTGCGATAAGTTGCGTCAGCGGGACGCGTAGCGCAGTTTGCTGCGCCGGCTGTATTGCCGCCAACATGGCGCATCACGCCTTGTCCGAGGCAGCGCCGCCCTTGGGGATGTCGTCCACAATCTCCACCTTGCCGGTGAGATCGACCTCCTGCTTTTCCACCCACATGGCAAAGCGTTTGCCAAGCAGCTCAAGCGCCCGGTTCTTATCATGGAACCGGATCTCGCGCTCCGTTGTCACGCCGTGCTCCGTCTCGATCTGCCTCACCCTGATGGCGGCGATGGCGGCGCGGTCGTCGGCCTTGGCATCGTTCCGGAGGGTTGCGTCGTCGGCGTTTACAACGTTGGTTGGATCAAGAAAGGCGATGCGTGCCAGCTCCCGGATGATCCGTTCCTGTGTCACGCCGGTGCGGCGGGACAGCTCCGCCATGCGCTCGGCCAGGCGCGCGGAAACTCTAGGATTTCCTAGGAGTTGAGAGCCGATTTTATCCGCACTTCGTGCACTGTAACCGGCCCGGATGGCGGCGGCGGTCGCGTTCAAGTCGATCAAGTACTCCTCGACGAACCGCTCCTGCTTGGGCGTGAGCTTCGCCACCGCCATCACCTCCCGGCGCAAGTTGATGTATGAAGGAAAATGCCCCAGGCAGCATCGCCAGGGGCATCTCGTTTTCGCGCCCCCGGGCGATCGCCCAAGGGGCATTTTCAGGCAGCATGGCCGGCCGCCGATCGGGGAGTGTTCGGGGGGAATCGGCGTCCGACCAGATTCCTGGGGAAGTGGTTGCGGGGACAGGACTCGAACCTGCGACCTCCGGGGTATGAACCCGGCGAGCTGGCCAC
>PKEU01000196.1 GCA_002919195.1 bacterium | reverse complement strand
GAGATGGGATGCGTTGGGGTGCAGGGAAAAACCAGCGGGTTATGAATGGCATTCACGAGGTCGGCGGTTCGATCCCGCTCGGCTCCACCAGTGGAAATGCCCTGGGAAAACTGTTTTTCCCAGGGCGCTTTTTTATTGCCTCGTTGGAGTGTTTTCGGACCATCAAAGCGGAGGTGCACCATGATTCTCTTTAGGCCCGAAAATGTGCCGTTGGTCCTTTCTGGCCGGAAGACGCAAACCCGCCGCAGGTGGAAACGTCCCCGGGTCAAGGTCGGTTCGGTGCACCAGGCGAAGACGGGGTTCAAAAAGGACGAGGTTTTCGCACGCATCCGGATAACCGGCCTACGTCAGGAGCGATTAGGCGACATTTCTCCCGAAGATGTCTATCGAGAGGGCTACGATACGTGGGATGAGTTTGCCGCCGTCTGGAGGCGGATCCACGGCAGTGCCCCCGATCCCGACGAGATCGTCTGGGTCGTGGATTTCGTCAGGGTTGACTGATCTTGGTTGGATTACTCTCGAGGATGGATGATCACCCTCGCCGGTTTTCCAGCAATCTCTCGATGGCCGCCTTGGCGTCGTAAATGAAGGCGGCAACCCGCTCTGCGCCTGCGGGCAAGTTTTCTTGCCTGCCACGGAGGTACGCCTCCCGGGCCTGGGCGAGCACGGGGCTATGCTCGGCCGGCACCCGTTGGATCAACCACGCCGCTGCCACGTCCTTCGGTGCGATGTCGCCTGTTTCAATGCTGTACCACATGCGCGCCAGGGTGAGGACGACGTTGGCCTCGTCATCGGACCAGTCCTCAGCTTTGTTCCATCGGATGACCGTGTCTGCCATGGCTTTGAGGAAATCTTGCCTCGGTACGGGTTGGAAAAGCTCCTCTGCAGGCGGCCCCAAGAGTGCGACACTGCGGCGCCTCGCCTTCGCAAGCAAGATCGCAAGGTCGGGGTCCTCTACCGGAGGCTCGATCATACCGGCAAGGAAGTCATTCCGGAGCCATTCACCATACTGGAGCTCTCGCCTCGGCGGGTACCGCCAGGGCGTCACCTGGTCGTAGGCGAGCACCGTCACTTCGAGCGGGCGCCTGATTTTTCCCGTGCCCATGGGCGCGTTGGGCACCGAGATCCGAAGGAGGTCCTTCACCAGCGCTCTCCGGCGTGATTCGCTGGGCGGCTGGCTTGTGGTGACAAGGAGATCGAGATCGCTCGCGGGTTTGAGGCCGCCATCCACAGCCGATCCGTAGAGGTGGATCGCCTTGAGGATGGGGCCTAAACGACGCTCAAACGCCCGGCAGGCCTCAGCGATTTGTTCCGGAATTTCACGCGGCAAAAAATCGAGCATAGAGACGCTCTTCCTCCTCGTCGCCCGTCACGCGCCGGGCCGGGTGGAGTTGCTCGGGTCACGGCAATCTCCCCGGCAAGACTCTTAAAGACGCGCCGCTCGGCTCCTCCCTGGTTTCTTTCTTTCGAGAGGCGACGACTTTTCCCAGAGGGTTTGCTAACATTGAGAGTATGAGCGGGCTTATTTTGGATCGATCGACGTTGCCCATCGAGCGCGTGCTGCCTCACGTGTCGGCGGCGCTTTCAAACCGCCGAGCGGCGGTGCTCGTTGCTGAGCCCGGAGCGGGCAAGAGCACCCGTGTGCCCCTTTTTCTAGTCAACGAACCGTGGCTTGCGGGCCAAAAGATCCTGATGCTCGAACCCCGCCGCCTTGCCGCGCGGTCGGTCGCGCGCTACATGGCATCGCTCCTGGGGGAAGAGGTGGGGCGGACGGTGGGTTACCGCGTCCGCCGGGAGTCGCGTGTGAGTGAGGTCACCCGCATCGAGGTGATCACCGACGGGGTGCTCACCCGGATGCTGCAAAGGGATCCCGCGCTCGAGGGCGTCGGGTGCGTCATTTTCGACGAATTTCACGAACGGAGCCTCCAGGCTGACTTGGGCCTTGCCCTTTGCCTCGACGTTCAAGAAGTGTTGCGAGAGGATCTCTGCATCCTGGTGATGTCGGCGACGCTGGAGGCGGAGCCCGTGGCAAAGCTTTTGGGCGACGCGCCTGTCATCCGCTGCCAGGGACGGAGCTTTCCGGTGGAAACCCGCTACGTGGGCCGCGCTGGGGGGAGCGCTCCTACCCATGCCGGAGAGCGTTTGCCAGGCGGGCTGTCCCTGCGGGCGGTCGAAGGGGCGGTGGTGCGGCTCGTGCGGAGGGCGCTCGCCGAGACGGAGGGTGACATCCTGGTTTTCTTGCCGGGTGCGGGGGAAATCCGCCGCGTCGGCGACGCCTTGCGGGACTTGGAAAGCTCCACGCTCAGGATCGCGCCTTTGCACGGCGGTCTGTCGCACCGGGCGCAGGACGAGGCGATCGCTCCGAGCCCGCCAGGCGGTCGAAAAGTGGTCCTTGCCACGTCCATCGCGGAGACAAGCCTCACGGTCGAGGGGATCCGCGTGGTCATCGACTCGGGGTTGATGCGCGTCCCCCGGTATTCGCCCCGCACAGGCATGACGCGCCTTGAGACGGTGCGGGTCACCAAGGCGTCGGCGGATCAGCGCCGGGGGAGGGCCGGCCGCCTCGGGCCCGGGGTCTGCTACCGGCTGTGGACCGAGCAGGAGGACGCGGGCTTGGTCCCCTTCAACCGTCCTGAGATCCTCGAGGCGGATCTAACCTCCTTGGTCCTGGAGCTTGCGCTATGGGGCGTATCCGATCCAGGGAGACTCCGCTGGCTTGACGCGCCGCCCGAGGCTGCATGGCGAAAGGCGAAATTGCTCTTGACCCAGCTCGGGGCGCTCGACGAAACGGGCGCCGTCACGGAGCTTGGGCGAAAGATGGCCGGGCTAGGCGTCCATCCGCGGCTCGGTCGGATGATCCTTGAGGCGATCCCGCTGGGCTTGGGAGAGACGGCTTGCTTTTTGGCCGCCCTCTTGGAGGAGCGGGACATCGCTCGCGGGGAAGGAGGCCCGGCCGACGCCGACCTCCGGTGGCGCCTTGCGGTCGTACGAGGCGGCAAGGGTGCGACCGGCGAGGCTTCCGAGTGGCTGTTGGGCCGCGGGCGAGAGATCGATTGGCAGGCGGTCCAAAGGGTCCGGGCCGAGGCTCAGCACCTCATCAACAGCGTCGGCATCAACGGTCAAGGTATGACGGCCCGGGGTTCCGATCCGGGAACCGCGCGTTCCGGTGAATCCGCTGGCGCGAAACAAGTGGGAAGCGAGTCCGATGCGTGTGGGCTGCTAGCGGCCTTCGCCTTTCCCGACCGTATCGCGGCGAGGCGGGAAAGCGGGAGTTATCTTCTCCGCAATGGCCGGGGCGCAGCCTTCGGCGAAGGGCAGAGCCTGGCTCAGGAGCCCTATATCGTCGCCGTCGAGCTCGATGACACAGGGGCCGACAGCCGCATCCTGCTCGCCGCTCCGATCACGATCGATGATCTCTATACGCATTTTCGGGAGCAGCTGAAACGGGAAGAAGCGGTTGGCTGGGATCCGGCGATCCAAGGTGTGGCGGCCCGGGAAAGAGTGCGGCTTGGGGCGATCGTGCTCGAGGAGCGGCCTTTAGCAAACCCCGATCCCCAAAGGACGCTGGAGGCCCTGCTGACCGGCGTTCGCGCCCAAGGGCTCAAGCTCCTTCCCTGGAGCAAGGCAGCCCGGCGCCTTCGCGAAAGGCTCGCGTTTATGCATCACATTGACTCCGGCTGGCCCGATGTCTCTGAGGAAGGCCTGCTCCGCAGCCTCGAGACGTGGCTCGCCCCTCATGTGGGTGGGATGAAAAGCGCGGCGGATCTACAGCAATTAGATCTCGCTGCGGTGCTGGAGGGGCTGCTTTCTTGGGAACAACGGCGGGAGCTCGAAGCTTGCGCGCCCTCCCACATCCAGGTTCCGAGCGGGGCGCGCATCCCCGTCGACTACAGTGACCCAGCGGCTCCCGTGCTCGCGGTGCCGATCCAAGACGTCTTTGGCCTCGTAGCGACGCCCCGGATTGCACACGGGCGCGTGCCGCTCACGCTGCACCTCTTGTCGCCCGCCGGCCGGCCGGTCCAGGTGACCCAGGATCTAGCAAGTTTTTGGAAGGAGACGTACTTCCACGTAAGGAAAGAGCTGAAAGGCCGGTATCCCAAGCATTACTGGCCGGATGACCCTTTAAGCGCGCCGCCCAAGCGGTTAAATCGGGAGGTTGCTCCTGAGGAGCGGGCTTGAGCCCTTTGCCCGGCAATCGGGTAGGCTGTTATTAGCTAGGAGGGATGGAGATGGTCGACAAGCTGATCTTGAGCGAGGAAGAGTGGAAGAAGAGGCTGACGCCTGAAGAGTACTACGTCCTTCGCCAAGCGGGGACAGAGCGCCCGTGGACGGGCTGTTTCGTGGGCACGAGTGAGCCGGGCACCTACGTCTGCAGGGCCTGCGGCAACCCGCTCTTTCGATCCGGGGAGAAGTTTGAATCGGGCACCGGCTGGCCTTCGTTTACTCAGCCCATTTCGCCCGACGCCTTGACGGAACACGAGGACCGCTCCTACGGGATGATCCGCACCGAGGTGCGCTGCGCCCGCTGCGACAGTCACTTGGGCCACGTTTTCCCCGACGGCCCGCCGCCCACCGGACTCCGTTATTGCATCAACTCCATCGCCTTGAAACATGTTCCTGAAGGCCAGCCGATTCCGCTCGTGAAGGAGTGAAGAGAACGGGCAGGCACCAAGAGCAAGTGGCCTTCGCAGCGGCAGTCGCTGGCTCCAAAGCGTGCAGCGGCCACCGACGCCCCGGCTTGTTTGAGGCGGGCCACGAGGCGGCATTCGTCCTCCCGGCGTCCGGGAACGCACGATACGGCGACGATGTCGGCATGCGGCCGGAAGTAGTCGATGTGCCAGCGCAGGGGCTTTTCCCGGCGCAGGTGGCGCTCGATTCGCGCCCTGCGGTTTTTTTGCGCGCTGCCGACGTAAGCGTAAAACCCAGGGCCAAAGGAGAAGGTGCCGAGGCTGCCGATCGTGACATTTTTCGAGGAGGCAAGCCGCATCCAGAGAATGTAGAGGCCGCTGTCCGCACGATCCATACCAGTTTCTTCGCCTCAAAGGCGCGCCGTCCTACCGGTTTTGGGTTGTGGGGTCGGGGGGGTGGTCCGAAAAGAGGAAAGGAGCATGGAATCTCATGAAGCTTCTGAGGCTCGTCGCGCTTTGGACCTTGGTGGCGCTGGCAGCCGCTCCGGAGGCGTTGGCTGAGTCGATCGCCCGGGAGCAGCTTTCTTTGCAGCTGGGAGACTGGACCAGCGTCGCTGAGCTCGCGTACCCGGCGGAAGGCACGCCGCCGTTTCCCACGGTGGTCTTGATCCCCGGCTCAGGCGTCGCCGACATGGATCATACGGTGGTCTCGCCCTTTGAATATGGGCCCGAGGGGCCTGCCTCTCTTTCCAGCATCTTTCGAGACATTGCTCAACGCCTGGTGGAGCAGGGCTTTGCGGTGGTGCGTTACAACAAACGGTATGTCACCGGGCCCAACCAGGCCGACTTTAACCGCTTTTACCTGCTGACGCTCGACGACTTCCTCGACGACGCGAGGAGCGTCGTGGAGACCGCCAAGGCTCATCCCTTGGTCGACGAGG
>PKEU01000180.1 GCA_002919195.1 bacterium | reverse complement strand
CTCGTCACCGGCGCCGCCGGATTCATCGGCTCGATGCTTGGAATCGGCGGAGGAATCTTTCTTGTGCCGCTTTTCTCCGTCGTACTGGGAATCCCGCTCAAGATCGCGATCGCGACAAGCCTTGTCGCCGTCGTCGCGACGGCGGCGGCGGGAGCCAACGTGTATCTTCGCCAAGGGCTTGCAGACGTGCGACTCGCCATGCTCCTTGAGATCCCGACGGTGCTCGGGGCGATCTCCGGCGGTCTCCTCGCCTCCGTGCTCGACGCTGACGTGCTCAGCCTGATCTTTGTCGCGCTGGCGTTTTACACCGCCTGGAACATGGTCCGGCGGCATGCGGGGCGTAAGCCGGAGATCTCAAACACCCAAGGCGGGCCTCCAGGGAACGGGCTGGCGGCCGGAAGCGACGAGGGCGTGAAGGAGGCTTCCGTTCGGGCCGGCGCCGGATGGGTGAGAGAGTACTTTGACGTCCGAGAGGGAAGGATGGTCCGTTATCGCGTTGAACGGTTGGGCGTCGGTATGCTCGTCTCCGTCTTGGGGGGCATGGCCTCGGGACTGCTTGGGATCGGCGGAGGGATCATCAAGGTGCCCGTGATGGCCCTCGCGATGCGGGTGCCGATGCGGGCCGCGGTCGCGACGAGCAACTTCATGGTGGGCATCACGGCGGCCGCGAGCGCCATGGTGTACTTCGCCGGCGGCTTGGTCGATCCGCTCATTGCCGCGACGGCGGCTCTTGCCGTGCTCGTCGGGGCAAACCTCGGGGCGCGGACGGCTTCCAGGGTCGATCAGAAGCTTCTGTCGTGGATCTTTGCTTTACTCCTTGGGGTCCTCGCGCTCCAGATGCTTGTCCAGGCAGTCGGAGGCGCAGCGTAAACGGCGGGTCGATTCGCGGATCATCGCTTCGAGAAGTCGTCGTCCAAGGGACGGAACCGGGTTTCAGGGGCCGCCCGGGCACGTAGCGCAACTTTCGCCGGAGGTGTCTTATGGAGGTGTCTTATAATGAAGGAACCGGAGGGCGGGGCGCAGCCTGCATCGTCGCTGGACCGGAGGCTCGCGTCGGTTGTGTGCGTTGAAATGTACCTCGCCGGCCTGGTGATGGCGCTCGGACTTCTCCTCACGCTGCTCGGGGGCGCGTCCGGAGGGGAAGGGCCTGGGCCCGATGGTCTTTTCCCCCGGCTCCTGCTTGGCGACGGCGCCGCGATCGCCTCGCTAGGCATTCTGCTTCTCCTTGCAATTCCCGTGACGTTTGTCGTCTACGCCTTCGCCTATTTTGCACGGCGCAGAGAGTACGCTTTTGCAGCCGCCTCGGCCGTCGTCCTCTTGCTTCTTCTCGCGGGAGCCTTTACTAGGCTCGACTGACTGGGAGGCTTACGGCGCACCGCTGGTCACATGGTCAGTGAGCCGGCCTGTGTCCGTTTGGGCCGGGCCTGCCCTTCCCCCGCCATGACATGACCCACTCCGGGCCTGGGGGTTGCTTGCCGCCTCAACGCGGGCTATGGTATAATGACCGCAACCTGTAGCGCAAACGCGTCACGCAAAGTTGTGGGCTCCGCTGCTTCGGAGCATGCCAATGCGATGACGAGGAGTAGTAAGCCGATCCCGCCGTCCTCCAGGGAGAAGCTGCCACCGACTGAAAGCGCTTCGGACGGCGCCGGCCCAATTCACCTCGGAGCTGCCGGCTGAAGGCCCGAGGGGCTGCGTAGGCCAGGCCGGGTTGCGCCGTTACACGCACCAAGAGAGGATCGCCCGCTGGGCGATCAACGAGGGTGGTACCGCGGAAGAGCGCCTTTCGTCCCTTTTGGGTCGAAGGCGTTTTTTGTTTGGCGACAGGGGAGGGACGTCTGGTGATGCCAAAAACCATGGACCAAGAGATCGAGGCACTGCGCGAGCGGGCGCTGGCGGCCATTGCCGCGGCCCAAGACGTCAAAGCCCTCGAGGATGCCAGGGTCAAGTTTTTGGGGAAAAAGGGAGAGCTCACCCTGCTTTTGCGGAGCATGGGAGAGCTTCCGCCCGAGGAGCGTCCCGTGGTGGGCAAGATGGTCAACGCGCTGCGGGACGAGCTCAACGAAGCCCTCGAGGCGCGCCGGAGCGAGCTGGAGGAGGCCGCGGTCGCGGCGCGGCTTGCGGCCGAGGCGATCGATGTCACCTTGCCGGGGAAAAGGCTCGCGAAGGGTGGGCTTCACCCCCTTTCCCAGGTCTTGCGCGAAATCCAAGAAGTCTTTGTCGGGTTGGGCTTTGAAGTGGTCGAAGGCCCTGAGATTGAGACCGACTACTACAACTTTGAGGCCCTCAACATCCCGCCTCACCATCCGGCAAGAGACATGCAAGACACCTTTTACATCACGGAAGAGCTCCTCTTGCGGACCCAGACCTCTCCAGTCCAGATCCGCGTCATGGAGAGCCGCAAGCCTCCCGTGCGCATCATCGCCCCGGGCAAAGTGTACCGGGTCGACGCGGCGGACGCGACCCATTCGCCCATGTTTCACCAAGTTGAAGGGCTCCTGATCGACAAAAACGTCACGATGGGCGACCTCAAGGGGACTCTGGCCGAGTTTGCCCACGCGCTCTTTGGCAAGGACCGGGGCGTCCGCTTCCGGCCGAGCTACTTCCCCTTTACCGAGCCCAGCGCAGAGATGGATATCGAATGCGGCATCTGCCGCGGCAGCGGCTGCCGCTTTTGCGGAGGCGAAGGGTGGCTGGAGATCCTCGGGGCCGGGATGGTGCATCCCAACGTCCTGAGGGCGGTCCATTACGATCCCGAGGAAGTGGGCGGCTTCGCCTTTGGTATGGGGATCGAGCGCGTTGCGCTGCTCAAGTACGGCATCGACGACATCCGGTTGCTCTTTGAAAGCGACATCAGGTTTTTGCGCCAGTTTTAGCACAGCGCGAAGATCCCGATGGAGGTTTGGATGGAGCCATGCTCGTCTCGCTTCGCTGGTTAGAGACATATGTGGAGATCCCGTGGGACGCCCACGAGCTGGCCGCCCGCCTCACGCAGGCTGGCGCGAAAGTGGAGGGCGTCCACACGCTCGAACACGATTACGCCGGCGTCGTCGTCGGCAAGATCGCGGCCGTCCGTCAGCATCCTGGCGCGGACGCCCTCAAAGTGTGTCAAGTCGATCTCGGCGATCGCACCGTCCAGTCGGTCTCAGGCGCCCCCAACGTGCGCGAGGGGCTCCTGGTGCCGGTGGCGCTGCCGGGTGCGACGCTTCCCGGCATCCCAGGCCAAGTCGCGGAGGTCGAGTTGAGAGGCGTCCCGTCACAAGCGGTGTTGTGCTCTGAAAAGGAGCTGGGCCTTTCCGACGATCACTCGGGGTTGATGGAGCTGCCCGAGGACCTTAGGCCCGGGACGCCCATCGCCGCCGCCTTGGGCCTGGACGACGCCGTCCTCGAGATCGAGGTGTATCCCAACCGGCCCGACCACCTTTCGGTCTACGGCATCGCCCGGGAGGTGGCGGCCCTCACCGGCGGGAGCCTCCGTCGTCCGGAGACGGAGGTCGATGAAGCCGATCAAGCGGCGGAGGAGGTGGCCAGCGTCGAAGTGCTGGACCCCGACCTCTGCCCCCGGTACATCGCCCGGGTGATCCGCGGCGTGAAAATCGGCCCGTCTCCCGCCTGGCTCCAAAGGTACCTGCGGGCAGCGGGGATGCGTCCCATCAACAACGTGGTCGACATCACTAACTTTGTCATGTTGGAATTGGGACAGCCCCTTCACGCTTTCGACTACGACCGGCTCGCCGGTGGGAAGATCGTCGTCCGCCGCGCCCGGCCGGGAGAGCGTATCACGACGTTGGACGGTCAAGAGCGCGAGCTCGATCCTGAGATGCTCTTGATTTGCGACGCGGAAAGGCCCGTGGCCATTGCGGGTGTCATGGGCGGTGAAGATTCGGAGGTGCGGCCCGAGACGACCAACATCCTCCTCGAGGCGGCTTACTTCGATCCGATCAGCGTTCGCCGGACGTCGAAGCGCCTCGGGCTGCGGACGGAGGCGTCGTACCGCTTTGAGCGAGACCTCGATCCGCACCTTGCGGAGCTCGCCGCAGACCGCGCGGCCCGCCTCATGGCGGAGCTGGCGGGAGGCCAGGTGCTGCGGGGGAAGGTCGACGTCGCGACATCGCTACCCAGTCCCAAACGGTTGAAGTTACGGATGAAGCGGGTCCGGGGCATGCTGGGCCTCGACCTTGCAACATCCGAGGCCCAACGGATCTTGCGGGGATTGGGATTCGGGGTCGAGGTGGACCCCGATGGGGCTGCGTTAAACGTAGAAGTCCCCACGTTTCGCCGGGACATCGAGGGCGAGGCGGATTTGATCGAAGAGGTGGCGCGAATCTACGGGTACGACGCGATCCCTGCCACGCTTCCTGCTGGCGGCAGCCTGCGGGGCGGGCTGGCTTGGCCGTTGCCCGCGGTTGAGCGGGTGAGGAGTTTGCTTGCCTCGCAAGGTCTGTACGAGTCGATCACCTATAGCTTCACGTCGCCCAAGCTCTTGGACAGGATGCGCATCCCCGCGGACCACCCGTGGCGAAAGGCGATCAAGCTCGCCAACCCGCTCTCCGACGAGCAGAGCATCATGCGCCGGTCCCTCCTTCCCAGCCTCGTCGAAAGCGCGGCCCTCAACGTCCGCCGGCAGGTGAGCGACATCCGCCTCTTTGAGCTGGGGAAAGTGTACGTTCCCCACTCGCTGCCCTTGGCGTCCCTGCCCGACGAGAGGTGGACCCTCGCGATCGCGATGAGCGGCGAAGCGCCGACGCATGTCTGGGGAGAGCCGCCTCGCAAGGTCGACTTCTACGATCTGAAAGGCATCGTCGAGCTCGTCTTAGAGGAGCTGGGCCAAAGGGGCGAGTTTTCTGCTGCGGAGCACCCTGCGCTCCATCCGGGCCGGACCGCGAAAGTGACTGCCGGCGGCGTCGAGATCGGCTGGCTTGGCGAACTGCACCCGCAGGTGGCCGAGGCGATGGATTTGCGCGATCGGACCTACGTCGCCGAGCTGGATCTGGAGACGCTCTTTGCCCTGCCGCCCGAAGAGCGAGTTTATACACCCTTGCCGCGCTATCCGGCCGTTGAACGCGATCTTGCCCTGCTGGTGCCGCGCAGCGTATCCGCCGAACGGGTCGTCGAGCTCATCCGCAGGGAGGGCGGTCCCTACCTGCGAGAAGTGGCCCTCTTTGACGTGTACGAAGGCAAGCAGGTGGCTCAAGGGTACCGCAGCCTTGCCTACGCGATGGTCTACCGGGCAGATGACCGCACATTGACCGACGAAGAGGTGGCCGAAGCGCAAAGGCGCATCGAAGAGGCGCTCGCCCGCGAGCTGGGCGTGACGGTGCGCTCCTGAGGGCGTCGCAGGAGATTCCTCCCGGGCGTGAAATGATCTTCCTGGAGGGATCTAGATGGCGGCAGAGCGACCAGGACCGGACGCCTCTTGGGTGAGAGTGCGGGTGCGGATCGACGGCGACGAGTTGACGATCCGGGGGAAAGGACCCGAGTCGTACGTCATTGAGCTGGCCGACATGGTCAACAGCCGTATCCAAGAGGTCCGTCGCAGTCATCCCAATCTGGCCCGGCACCATGCGGCCATCCTGGCCGCCATGTACCTCGCCGATGAGGCGTACCGCCTCCGCCAAGAAAACCGCGA
>PKEU01000181.1 GCA_002919195.1 bacterium | reverse complement strand
GATGCCGTCGTACCCGCCAAAGAGGGCAAATCCCACGACCCTCCCCTCGCCGTCCAAGGCGATCCAACACTGGTCCAGCGGCACGCCGCCTTTGATCGCGTCGCGGATCGCCCGGCCCCAGTCGGGGTTAAACGCCTCCTCGGCAAATGCGATGACGTCGTGGAGGTACTCGTACGCGAGGGGCCCAAACCGGTACCCCTCCCTCGTCCGCTGGGCCTCCAGCGCCTCCACCTCCGGGGGCACGAAAAAGCCCACCAGGTTTTTGTCCATTGCCACCGGCGAGTAGAGGGTCTCGTAGCCCCGGCGCTCGAGCAGCTCCACCGCCTCTGGGTAAGCTTTGGGGTCGACGCCCGGCCAAAAGTAATTGGGGGCGTACGGCGAGACGAGGACTTCCTTTCGGCCTTGCGCCTGGACAAACCTCTCGGCCGCCGAAAGCAGGGCGCTCCCGATCCCCCGCCTTCGCCATTGAGGCGCGACGCCAAAGGCCGTGATCCAGCCCCGCTCGGTCTCAAGATCGGAGCCAAAAAGGGGGATCCGGCGGCAGATCGCGAGCGCAAACCCCACGACCTCCCCGTCGACGGCCGCGACCAAAAGCCCGCGCGGGTCAAAGTTGGGGTCGCACAGCACCATTTTGGTCCAGCGGCCCAGGTCGATGGGATCCTGGGGCATGGCCCGGTTCCAAACGTCGACGATGCCCCGCACGTCGCTCCCCCGGTACGGCCGGAGCCGCACTTCAGGGGGAAGGGGCCTCTCCTCCGTCACTGGCCGCCCGCCTCCTTTGCTCGTCGAATCACAAGGGGTAGCCAGGGATCGCCGGCCCCTTTTGCACGTTTGCGCCCCTGGGCCGCATCAACGTCTGGGCGTACTGGCAGTTGGCAAGACACCCTCGCATCACGGCCAGCGCCTTGTAATAGTCGATGTAGCGAAAGCTCGAAACGCCACCCCGGAACAGCTCGTACTGCTGCATCGCCTCGACATACACGTCAAACACTTCGCTGATGTCGACGTAGATGTCGGGCTCATATCCGTAAGGGTCCTCCCAGTTTTCGCAGTAGAAAAAGCCCCAAGCGCCGTGGGCGGGAAGCTCCCTCTTGATGGCCGGCAGCGCGGCGTAAAAGCGGGCATCCTCAGCGATGAGGCTGGTGTTGGTGTGATCTTTGTGGATGCTCTCTTTCCAATGGGTGAGGATGATCGTGGGCTTCACCTGGCGGATCAGGTCGGCCAGCTGGTAGATCACCTCGTCGTTGACGGGCAGCTCCGCGTCTTTGTACGGCAAAAAGTAGACGTCGGCGCCCAGCACCTCGGCGGCGGCCTGGGCCTCCCGGCGCTTTTGCTCGGCGTACTCTTCGGGCGGGAGCGTCCGGTGCCCCTTTTCGCCTGCCGTCAGGTGGACGATGGAAGCTTTGTGGCCGTTTCGGGTGTATTTCGCCACGATGCCTCCGGCCATCACCTCGGCATCGCCGCAGTGCGCGCCCACGACCATGATGTGGTGCTGCCTGTCGCTCATCGCTGGTCCCTCCTGGCCGTTCTAGAGTTGATGCGCAAGAGATCCGGCCCCAGCGGCGCCTCAACGTGCGGAAAAGGAGCGCCGTTGACTCATCCTCTCCAAAGCTTCGGCCAGACTAGAAGTTTTCCTTCCTTTGCGATATATGTACATAAATAACTTTTCCGAGACAAAAAGGGAACCCTTTGATTGGTCCGAAACTGATTCATCACACGGAGGTGACGCATATGCCACTTCACGCCGCCGTCCGGCCGGGTATCGACGTGTTGCTCGGATCCCGCCTCGACCTGGTGCAAGGGCGCCGGGTCGGCCTCGTCACCAACCACGCGGGCGTCGACCACCAGTGCCGGAGCACGATCGACCTCCTCTGGACTCACCCCGGCGTGCGGCTCACCGCCCTCTTTGGGCCCGAACACGGCCTCAGGGGAAACGCCCAGGCCGGCGTCACCGTGAGCGACAGCGTCGACGAGCGGACCGGGCTGCCTGTCTACAGCCTGTACGGCAGCACGAAAAAGCCGTCGTCTGATAGCATTTCCAGCCTGGACGCCCTCATTCTCGACCTGCCCGACGTGGGCTGCCGTTATTGGACCATCTTGTACACCATGTCCTACGTGCTGGAAGCCGCGGCCGAGGCCCAAATCCCCGTGATCGTCCTCGACCGTCCCAATCCTATCACCGGCCTGCATCCCGAGGGCAATCTGGTCGAAGAAGGGTTTTTCTCCTTTGTCGGCGGGCACCGCATTCCCAACCGGACCGCGATGACCATCGGCGAGGCGGCGCTCCTCTTTAACGACGCCTTTGGCATCGGCGCCGAGCTGCACGTGGTGCCTGCCCAAGGATGGCGCCGGCAGATGTGGTGGGATGAAACCGGCCTTCCCTGGGTGCCGCCCTCGCCCAACATGCCGACGCCCCAGACGGCCCTCCTCTACCCGGGCACCTGCCTCTTTGAAGGCACCAACCTCTCCGAGGGCCGGGGCACGACCACGCCTTTTGAGCTCGTCGGCGCCCCGTGGATCGACCCCTACCGGCTGGCCGATGCGCTCAACGAGCGGGAGCTCCCCGGCGTCCGCTTCCGGCCGGCCTTTTTCACACCGACCTTTTCAAAGCACCGCGACGCGATGTGCGCCGGCGTGCACGTCCACGTAATGGAGAGGGACCGGGTCCAGCCGGTGCGCGTGGGGCTTCACCTCCTCGACGCGGTGCGAAGGCTGGCGCCTTCCGACTTCGCCTGGCTTTCGCCGGCCGGGCCGGGCGGCCGGTATTTCATCGACCTCCTGGCCGGAACGGACCGGCTCCGCCGCGACATCGACCAAGGGCGCGACCCCGACGAGATCTGGAACGAATGGAACGCCGCGCTCAAAGACTTCCTGCCCGTGCGCGAGCGCTACCTCCTCTACCCCGAAGACTCCGAGACGCGTTCCCCTGCAAGACCGCCCTCAAGCCACGAACTCGGAGGCGAGCCCACATGAGCTGGATGACCGATCGGCCAGACGATTTGGGGTTTGACCCCGTCTCCCTGGAGAAAGCCTTTGCCGTTGTGGAGCGCTTTGTTCAACAAGGCAAGATCCCCGGAGCCACGGCTTGCGTCGGCTCGACCGCCGGAGCCCTCCGCCCGCGAGCCTATGGACGCCTCTCGGTCGAGCCGGTGGGAAACCCCGTCACCGCCGACACGCTCTTTGACTGCGCCTCCCTCACCAAGGTGGTCGTCACGACCACCCTGGCGCTCCGGCTGATCGAAGAGGGCATCGTGCGCCTCGACGACCCGGTGGCCCATTTTCTCCCTGAGTTCGTCGAAGAGAGCCCCGAACCGGCCCGCGAGGCCAAAAGCCAGGTCACGCTGCGCCACCTCTTGACCCACACCTCGGGCCTCGCCGCGTGGGCGCCCTTATATCAGGCGCTCCCGGATGAAGCAGAAAAGAGCGTCCAGGACGAGCGCGCGGCACGGGGCGGCGGCGAGCGCACCCAGGATCCCCCAGAAGGCTCTCCAGCGGCGCGCATTGTGCGCCGGATCTGCCGGCAGCCTCTCGTCCACGCGCCGGGAACGGTCGTCGAGTACAGCTGCCTGGGCTTCATCTTGCTGGGCGAAATCATCCAACGCCTTAAGAGCGCGCCGCTGGATGAGCTGGCGCGCCGGTGGATCTTTGCTCCCCTGGGCATGAAAAACGCGTGTTTCAACCCGCCGCCGGAGCTTCACGGGCGCGTGGCGGCCACCGAAGTCGTGGACGGAAAGCCCCTCATCGGGGTCGTCCACGACGAAAACGCCCGCTCGATGGGCGGCGTCAGCGGCAACGCCGGGCTGTTTGCGACCGCGGAGGACCTCGCCCGCTTTGCCCTCATGCTGCTGGGAAAAGGCCGGTTGGGAGAACGCCGCGTCTTGAGCGCCGCGGCCCTGCGCGAGGCGACCCGGGATCACACGGGCCACTTGGGCGAAAGCCGGGGGCTCGGCTGGGTCGTCAAAGGGCTTTCAGCCCGGTCATCCGCGGGCGATCTTTTCTCGCCCGAGAGCTTTGGCCACACCGGCTTTACCGGCACATCCCTCTGGATCGACCCTGTCCGGGGGATTTTTGCCGTCTTGCTCACCAACCGCGTGCACCCCACCCGGGCCAACGACGCGCACATCCGGCTGCGGGCCCTGTTTCACAACGCTGTCGCCGCGGCCGCCGGACCATGACCGCCGGGCAAAGATTTGAGAGGAAAGTTTTCTAATTCTCCCGAATCCAATGGCATAACCATGAATCAAGAAGGAGCCGCGCGCGATGAGTTCCAACGAGGCCAACCTCCAACCCGACGGTTGTTTGCTGCGCATCCGAGGGCTGTTTCCCGCGCTCCGCCCTTCGGAGAAAAAGGTGGCGGAGTACGTGCTCGCGCATCCGGACGAGGTGGTCAACCTCTCGGTCACCGAACTGGCCCAAAAAAGCGGCGTGAGCGACGCGACCATCGTCAAGTTTAGCCAGCGGATCGGTTACTCGGGATACCAGCAGTTTAAGATCATGCTCTCCCGGGAGCTCGCCCGCCCGCCCCAGGCCAATTACGGCGAGCTGGACCCCGACGACGACATGCCCAAGGTCAAGGCCAAGGTGATCTCCATGAACATGCGCGCCTTGGAACAGACCTTGCACACCCTTTCCGACGCCGAACTGGAAAGGGCCGTCGAGGCGCTCTGCGCCGCGCCCGTGATCCACATCTACGGCGTGGGGGCGTCGGGTTTTGTCGCGTTGGACGCGGAGCACAAGTTTTTGCGCATCAACCGGCGGTGTCACGCGTTTATCGACAACCACGTCCAACGGGCCATGGCGACCCTCCTTGGGCCGGGGGACGTCGCCATCGGGATTAGCAACTCCGGGTTTACGCAAGATATCGTCAGCGCGCTTCGCATCGCGCGCGAGGCCGGCGCGACGACGATCTGCATCACCAACCATTTTGACTCGCCCATCACGCAGGTCTCGGACATCCGCCTCTTTACCGCCGCGCAAGAGCCGGCCTTCCGCAGCGGGGCCATCGCCTCCCGCGTCGCGCAGCTTTCCATCATCGACGTGCTGTTTATCGGGGTCGCGCAGCGCGACTACGACCGGACGGTGGAGTACTTGGAAAAGACCCGCATCGCCGCTCAGAGGGATGATTCCGAAAGGCCGGTCCGGCTGGGCAGGCGGTCGTCGTGAGGCGCTTGGGCGCTCCCTCGTCCCGCCGGCACGCGGCCCCGCTCTGGCTCGCCGTCGCGTGCCTCGCCGCCCTCCTCTACCAGACGGCAGGCGGACTCAAAATGGGACGCGCCCAAATCCAATCGATCGAGGAGCTGATGGCCTCCATGAGCTTGCGGGAAAAAGTGGGACAGATGGTGATGACGGGGATCGAAGGCTTTGAGCCAGGCATCGATGCCCGCACGCTCATCGGCGAGCACAAGGTGGGGGGCGTCATCCTCTTTTCCCGCAACATTCAAAGCGCGACGCAAACCGCTGGGCTGATCAACCGGCTGCAGGCGATGGCCGTCGACCAAGGGGGCGTGCCTCTCTTGGTGGCCGTCGACCAGGAGGGCGGCACCGTCATGCGGGTGCCTGACGCCACCCTCGTCCCAGGGAACATGGCCCTCGGCGCGGCCCGGGACGCGGGCCTCGCCTACCGGGTGGGCCTGCGC
>PKEU01000056.1 GCA_002919195.1 bacterium | reverse complement strand
TTATCGGTGATCAGCGTCACCGGGATCCCGTCTTGCATCAGCTCCCACGCCGTCAACCGAGCGCCCTGGAGAAAGGGCCGAGTCTCCCCGGCATACACATGAATCCTCTTTCCCTGCTCGTGGGCCGCCCGGATCACGCCCAGCGCCGTCCCATAATGCACCGTGGCCAAAGAACCCGTGTTGCAGTGCGTAAGCACTCCGTCGCCATCATTGATCACTGCAGCCCCGTGGAGACCGATCTGGCGATTGACAGTCACATCCTCATCAGCAATGAGCTGAGCCTCCCGCTCAAGCCCCTGAACCACAGCCTCTATCCCCTGGGGCCGCAGCTCCTCCGCCCGGCGTTTCATCCGCTCGATGGCCCAAAACAGGTTGACCGCCGTCGGCCGGGTGGATGCCATAAGCTCGCATAGCTTCTCAAACCCTTGCCAAAACGAAACCTCAGCGCCGCTGGTGGTTTCGCTCGCGCCGGCCCTCGCCTCGCTGCCCTCCCGCGCCAAGCGGCGAGCACCCAAAGCGATCCCGTACGCCGCCGTCGCACCAATCGCCGGGGCCCCACGCACGACCATCTGCCGGATGGCGTCCGCCACCTCCTCCGCCGTCTTGCAAACGACGTACTCGGTCGACACCGGGAGCTTTCGTTGATCGATGAGGCGCAGCACCTCACCGTCCCACTCAATCGTTGCCCATCTCGCCTTTGCACCGCTCATTTCTGCATCCTCTCCCAAAGCACCGCATTGCTGCCACAGCTGCAGCGGACGCTTTCGTGTGCCTCATCCCGCTGCCCGTCGTGCGCGCCGATCGGGCTTTCGCCACCGGCGTCGATCAGTTTTGCGACCCCAATGACGGCCTGCTCGACTTCGCGACCCACAGTTCGCTTTCCGCCGTCCGAAGTGGTTCCCGTTGTGTCGCTGGCGCTGGCACGTTTTCCGTCACTATCGGCGGTTCGCTGTCTATCGCCAGCGTCGGGATGCTTTTCATCGCTCACGACCGCTTGCCTCTCTTCCTCCGCCAACCGGAGAATCGTGTCGAGCGCAAGGCGGCGCACGTTTTCGGTGTTGACCGCCATAATCTCGACGACTTCGTCGTGAGAGAGTGGCTGCTTTGCCATTCCCGCCCCCATGTTGGTTACCATTGCCATGGTGGCATAGCAGATCCCGATCTCACGAGCCAAGACCGCCTCGGGAATGTTGGTCATCCCCACGACGTCTCCGCCCAAAATGCGAAAGGCCCGGATCTCAGCAGCCGACTCATAACGAGGACCCTCGACGCAGACGTATGTACCCGTTGGGTGGAGGGTAATCCCCAGCCCACGCCCTACCTCGATCAAAGCGGCCCGGATCACCGGGCAGTAAGGCTCGGTGACATCGACGTGTACGACCCCCCGGTCACCATCGTCAAAAAACGTGAGCACCCGGGATTTGGTGAAGTCGAGAAACTGATCGATAATCACAAAATGCCCTGGCTGCATCGCCTCGTTGATCGAACCGACGGCGGCCGTCGCCAAAATCCGCTTGACCCCCAGCGCCTTGAGGCCCCAAATATTGGCCCTATAGTTGATTTTGTGCGGGGGAACGGAATGGTCTTTCCCATGCCGAGGTAGAAAGGCCACCTCCACACCCTCATAGGTACCCGTGTCAACGACGATCGTGCCGTAGGGAGTTTCCACCTCACGGCTTCCGACGTCGCTCAAGAGCTTCGGGTCGTACACACCGGTACCGCCGATGATCGCGTACTCCACGTTGCCCGCCTCCCACAACTCGCTGAACCTTCCACGGCTCGCTAAAGCTTTAACTTGGGCATGCAGGACCTTTCTCCCTTTTGAAAAGCCTTTCCGCAGGTCTGCTGGGCCAACTTCCTTCGGCAATGGGGCACCACGATGCCGCCACACGATGTCCAGATCGTTGGACCAGCGGCTTCGCATTTTTGTCGGTAACTGTGTGATGAAGGCGATCTTGCCGTCGTCCGTCGACAGTGAGAAGTACTAGTGCGGGAATAGCAGCGGGGGGATGGCTCGGTGAATCAATGCCCAAATCACAAAGAGCCAGGGTGCGGCAGCTGGCGGTCCATGGGCTCGAGATCCACGCTCAAGACGCCCGCCAGCGCACCCTGGCCCGCAAACCACGCTCTCTTAAATCACCTCAAGATGATCCCGATCAGGAAACGGCGGGAAGGGAGCGTGAGGCTCTGTCTGGTACCAAAAGGCCGTCGAAGCAATGTCGTCCTGCAGCGGCAAGTAACGCCCGCCCGAACGCCACCCCAGGGCCTGAATCGTCACCCTGAGATCTTGCTCAAATCGGATCGGATCCCGCACGTGCCAGCGGTACATGCCAAACCGCTGCTGGCTCCGGTACAATCCGTCCGGCTTGATCACCTGGCACAAACCGAGGAACGGCGTCGAGTAGACCCCGTACTGGCCCGGCGGGTACTCAAAGTTCCAAGCCCCGCCAAAGTAGTCTTCCGTGCCGGTGCCGCAAATCGTCGGAAACTCATCGTCCCCGTCGATGTAAAACTTCACCTCGCCCTCGCCCCACCAGCCGTTGTTGTTGACGCCCCAGGCGATGTAGGTGCCCACGTAGTGGCCCCAACCCTTCACGCCGTCGAGGATCGTATGCACCTCTTTGTAGGGCAGCGGGTTATTCCGCCGCCACTGAGCATGAAAGTAGGCGACGTTGTCGGGGACCTCGGTCAACACGTAATCGATCTGGTAGTAGAGAATGACCGGCTCGTCCGAGAGGTTTTCGATCGTAATTCGCGCCGACTTGCGGAAAGGCATCTCCCAATAAGAGTTCATGCCCCCGTTGGGATTGCAAGCCACCGGCAACGACTGCACCAAGGCCAGCTCTTTCCACCCGTTGCAAAAGAAGTCGCCGTAAGGCACCTCGACCGACGGGTTTTCCTCGTCGTCCCAATAAAAACGCAGCACCAACGAACGCCAATGCTTGCTGTGACAGGTCATCCAGATGTGCTGGATGGCGCCGGGACCCTCGATGTTGGCCAGAGTAAACGTGGACTGCGGCTCAATCTGGATCGAAGGGGACACCTTCCACCCTTGGCCGAGCTCCCGGGCGGCCCACTGCCCCGTCCCCTCTGTGGCCATGCCGCCCTTGCCCTTTTCACCGGTGAAGTTTTCTGCGCTGATCGATCGCGACTTGGCCCGCGAAAGCAGCGGCAAGTTCCCCAAGTGCAAACCCAAACCATTGAAGTCGCTCATCGGACGCCCTCCTGACGCTTGATAACCCTAAACTCGATCAGCCCAAGGAATGGATCAACCAGGAGCGCCATCACACGGCAACGGCTCACTCGCCACCGCCGTCGATACCGTCCAGCCCCAACAACCCCATCAAACCAACGGCGGTCGCCCGAGCCAGCAGCCGAACAACCCCTCGTGGCCGAGCGGCCCTCCGGGCCCCCGCCAGCGCGGCTCCAACGGTTCCGGCAAATGCCGCTTTCCCGACGCCCCACTTCACTTTGGCGCGGCGGTACCTTACCACGGCCTCACCTCGCGTCCGCTAGCCGTTCCCGAGCAGCATAGCGCCCAAAGCGCCGCCAGGGTGAAAGACCGCGAAATCGTCCTTGCCAAACCCCCGCAGTTTCATCGCAGAAATCGCCAAGGCGTCGCCTAATGCCAGGGTCGCTGCCACACTCGCCGACGGGACGATGTCGTACGGATCTGCTTCCTTGGGGACCGAGATGTCAAGCGTCACCACAGCCGCTTTCGCCAGCGTCGAATCGAGCCCGGCCGTCATCGCAATAATCGGGGCCCCGATCTTCTTAATGATCTGGACAAACGCCAAAAGCTCCGCCGTCTCACCGCTGTTGGAAATGGCGAAGACCAGATCCCGCGCCTCGACCATGCCCGAATCGCCGTGCAGCGCTTCGTCCGCGTGCACAAAAAAGGCGGGTGTCCCGGTACTGGCAAAGGTGGCGGCGAGCTTGCGCCCGATATGCCCTGACTTGCCGATGCCGGTAAAGATCACTTTCCCCTGGCACTCCATCACGAGCTGGAGCGCCTTTTCAAACTCGGCCCCGAGCCGGTCCCGCACGGCAGCCATCCCGGCGATCTCCGCATCGATCACCTGCCTTGCAAAGGCGACGACATCACCCTGCCTCTCGATGCCACCGTGGGTCATACCGATTGCCCCTTTTCCCTCATGAAGGCTTCGAGCCGCTCCAACGTCGGAATCGAAGGCTGCGCGCCGATGCCCGTTACCGTCAAGGCGCCGGCCGCATTGGCGAAGCGGAGCGCCTCGTCCACAGGCATCCCCTTGGCGTAAGCGACGGCAAACGCCCCGTTGAAAGCATCGCCAGCCGCCGTCGGATCCACCACGTCAACGGGCCAGGCCGGCGACAGTTTGGGGCCCGCATCATCGTAGAGAAGCGAACCTTTTTCCCCCAGAGTGATAATCACTGTCTGCACGCCCTGCTCCCGCAGGCGCTGGGCCGCCCGCTCGGCGTCTTGCACCGTACGGATTTCGATCCCCGTCAACGCCTCGGCTTCGGTCTCGTTGGGCGTGAGCACCGTCACGAGCTCCAACGTCTCCTGATCCAAAGGCCGGGCCGGCGCCGGGTTAAAGATCACAGGCTTGCCCAGCTGTTTCGCCCGCCTGAGGACGTGCAGGTTGACCTCCTGCGGAATCTCGCACTGCAAGAGGATGACATCGGCTTGCTCCAGCGCCGCGGCCGCCCGGTCGACGTCTTCCGGGGTGCAGCGCATGTTGGCGCCGGGGACGATGATGATCCGGTTGTTCCCTGTCGACATGTCAACGGTGACCGAGCCGACACCGCTCGGCGCTTCGGGGTCGATCGTGATATAACGGGTCTCGATCCCCGCGGCCTGGAGGCTTCGAATCTGATCCTGGCCAAAGAGGTCGTCTCCTACCCGGCCGACCATGGTGACACGAGCGCCCAGGCGGGCCGCCGCGACCGCTTGGTTGGCCCCCTTACCCCCAGGGGCGCGCTGAAATTCTTTGCCGATGACCGTCTCGCCTTCCTTGGGAATCCGCTCCGTGCGGACGATCAGGTCCATCATGAAACTGCCGACCACGACGACGTTGGGTTGAACGTTGCTCGCGTTGGAACCCGCTTCAGGCTTCATTTCAGTAGACGACGTGCTCATAGACACGGATGACTCCTTTTCTCTGCTCTCTGTGGTTCGCGATTCATGACCCGCGCAGCAAATTCCTCCTCACCAGCCGCCTCCCGAGGAGCCCGCCCTCTCGCTGGTTGACCCTTTCGCCAACCCCTTCCCGGCCTTTGGCGGACAAGAGCCGCGCCACCATAGATTTTGACCAAACCGGGGATAGCTCGTTCAGGAAGTGGGGAAAATCTACCTGAGAAGGAGGTCGACGAACATGCCGGAAAACGTCAGCTGCACCGTCAACACCTGTGTCTACTGGGAAGAGAAAAACATCTGTAAAGCCGAGAAAATCCTCATCGCCATCGACGAAGCCTTGTCGCGAATCGACGGATCCATGGAGATCGCGGAGCTCGACGCCACACCCGCCACACGCTCGGCGCAAACGAGCTGCAAGACCTTTCGCCCGCGCACAAATTCGCACTGAGCCGAAACCGCTGGGGCTCGCGCTGTATAACCCACACAAGCCTCCAGTAGGGTCGGAGGAGGGGTTACCCCCTCCGTCCGCCCGTCAAACCGTGCGTGCGGTTCTCCCGCACACGGCTTTCCTCAAGCGTTGCCC
>PKEU01000194.1 GCA_002919195.1 bacterium | reverse complement strand
CGGGCGCTCGACAACTACGTCGCCTTTCCGCTGATGCTCCTGGAAAACCCGGTGCGCGCCCGCAGGAGGCGGGCCAAATACGGCTGGCTGGGCGAATTCCGCTGGGAGAGTTACGGCGGCTTTGAATACCGCACCCCCTCCAGCTGGATCGTCGGACCCCAGTTTGCCGCGGCCGTTCTTTGTTTGACGAAACTGGTCGTCGACAACTACGAAGTCCTCAACCGGGACCTCTTCTCTTCGCCTGAGATTTGCCGCCTCTTTTACCGCTCGGAAAAAGAGGGTTCACGCGAGATTTTCGAGAGCATCTGGAGGGAAATCGAAGCGCTGGCCGACTACCCCAGGTACGCGGCATACCTGGAGATCATCCCAGAGCTCGTGCGCAGCAACAGGCGATGGCATGAAACCCGGGACATCCGGGTCCGCTGGGGGCTGGTCGGCCCTTCTAAAAAGAGGCGACGGCGCTCAGTCCAGGTGACCATCAGCGTCTAGCGCCGTCTTAGAAGGGAAGAAGGCGATGTCTGCGAGCGTCAAAGTGAGGTTGGTGGCGGGGACTCCACCGCACGACGGCATCTTGATTTGGGAAGGTCTCAGAGCCCAGCTGGGACTTCCTGCCGACTTCGAGGGCCCGGTGAAAGTGGGCGGACGCGTCCGCACCGTACGCGTCACGGCAGGCGGCGCCCGGGAGCGGGTCGTCGTCAGTCCCCGGGTCGCCGAAGAGCTCTTGTTGCCATTGCCCAAGACTCTCTGGATCCGCTATGACGCCCAGCAAGGTACGCTCCGGCTGGGGCCCGTCGTCGCCATCTTGACCGTCAAGCGGCGCCGCGCGGGGCCCCGCTCTCCCCGGCTCTTTGGCGTGCGCAACCTCGACATCCGGCAACTGATGCGGCACGCCGGCCGCCTCGGCCTCATGGCGGTCGCCGTCTCCCCAGAGGGCGTGCACCCCGACTGCGATTGGATCGAAGGTTACGTCCTGTCAGGAAAGCGCTGGGCCCTCGTCAAGTACCCGCTCCCCGACGTGGTGTACGACCGCATTCAAGCCCGCAGCTGGGAACGCCGCCCCAAGGCCCAACGAGCCAAAGCCTTTTTCCAGTCGTCGCCCGGCGTGAAATATTTTAACGAAGGATTTTTTGACAAGTGGTCACTGTACCAGAAAATGTCGTCCCATCCCGCTCTGGCGCCTTACCTGCCGGTCACCCGGCAGCTGACGGGCCCTGAAAGCCTCAAAGCCTTTTTGAAGGAGCACGGCTCCACCTTCCTCAAGCCCACCGAAGGCAGCCAAGGAAAAGGGATCGTCCGGGTGAGGCGGGTCAAAGGGATGTACGAGTGGCGCCGGGGAAGTCGTACCCACCGGACCTCCCGCTTCGACGTCCTCTATCAGGGCATCGCCCGCATCCAAAGAAGAAAGCGTTACATCATGCAGCCCGACCTCCACTTGGCAAGCCTGCGGGGCTCGCCCTTTGACATACGGATCTTGATGCAGAAGGACGGCACTGGCACGTGGAAACGCACCAAGATCTACGCCCGGGTTGCTGCCAAGGGCAGGCTCACGTCCAACCTGAGCCGGGGCGGGACCGGTTACTACGTCGGCTCCTTGCTCCGCATCCGTTTTGGCAAGGCCCGCCGCCGGCTGCGGGAAAAGATCGACCAAGCGGCCAAGACCATCGTCCACGCCCTTGACGAGGTGTTTGAGACACCCCTGGGGGAGCTCGGCCTCGACCTCGGCATCGACCGCAAAGGGCGGATCTGGCTCATCGAAGTCAACGCCAAGCCCTTTCGTAAAGTGGTGGACGCGGGTCCAAGGCGCGGGGTCTACCTTTCCTTTCACCGGCCGATGGCCTACGCCCGGTACCTTGCGGGCTTTTAGGCCACCGGTCGTGTCGGGGCTCACGATATCAGCCACTTGCGTGGAGGTATGCCAGCATGGGAATGACGCTCGTCGACGGGATCAAAGGAAAAAGCCTGCGGATGCGGCCGGATCCAGAAAGCCTCGAGGCCATCCAGGAAGGGGGCGCGCTCCGCTTTGGCCTCTTGCCGCTGGATGTCCGCTGGTCGCCCGAGCGCCCAGATGTCATCCGGCTAAGATCGTTGGCCGGTAAACTCTTGATCCCGGGCGAGTGGCGCGTGCACGTGCGCGCTAGGGACGGAGAGGTGATGATGGGACCGGTGATCGGCATTTTCACGTCGTCGCGACGGCCGGGCTCCCGCCGCCCCTTCGCCTCTTTGACCGAGCGGTTTCGCCGCTTGATCTGCCTCGCCCGGGAGATGGGCGCCCTCGCTTACGTCTTTACCCCGGCGGGGATCCAGTGGAACGCCAAGGTGATCCAGGGTTACACCTATCTTCCCCGGGCCCGAGGAGGTCGCTGGGTGCGGGGGATCTTCCCCTTCCCCAACGTGGTCTACAACCGGGTGCCGACCCGCAAAGCCGAAAAACGCCGGCGCGTGCGCCTGGCGCGCCTTAAGCTCCTCAACGAGCCTGGCCTCAACCTCTTTAACCCAGCCTTTCTCGACAAGTGGACGGTCTACCAGATCCTGCGGCAAGACGAGGCGCTCCGGCAACACCTCCCCATCACCCAGCCGTGCCAAAACTTCTCACAGTTGATGGCCTTTCTCGACCAACACCGGAGAGTCTACCTCAAGATGGCCGACGGCAGTTTGGGCAAGGGGACAGCCCGGGTCGAGTTAGCAAGCGACGGACGCTTCCGCTGGCACGCCACCCGCCCCGGCGGGCAGATGATCCACCGCACGCTCCGCCGGAAAGAGGAGCTAGGCCGGGTCTTTAAGCGCCTGCGCCGGGGCCGCAAGTACCTGATGCAACAAGCCGTCGATTTGCTGCACACGAAAGGGAGGCCGTTTGACATCCGCGCCCTGGTGCAAAAGGACGCCGCGGGTCACTGGCAGGTGACAGGCATGGCGGCCCGGATCGCGGGCAAAGGCCAGATCACGACGCACCGGCCCCGGGGCGGCAGCCGGGCAAGACTCGTCCCCCTCATCCGATCGATCTTTCAGGACGAGGTAAGGACCCGCAAGATCACCCAAGAGCTCCACCGCGTGATCCTCAAAGCCGCGGAGGTGTTTGACGCGGCCACCGGCCACAACCACGGAGAGCTCTCGATGGATGTGGGGCTCGACCGGACGGGGCGCCCGTGGATCTTTGAGATCAACTCAAAACCGGCGGTCTTTGACGAGCCCTCCATCCGCCGGGTCGCGCGCAAGCGGCTCTTGCACTATTGCTTCAGCCGGGGAGGCTTTCCGCCCAAAGCCAGCGGCGGCGCAAGCTGAGCCGGCGGCCGCCAAGCTCAAAGTTGGCGGCTGCCCCGGCTCGTCAAAGGAATGCCCTGCTGGCATAAGGGACACTGGTCGGGAGAGTAGCTTTCCACCTTGAGGGTGAGGAGCGCTTCGGTGCGCACGCCAAAGTCGACAGCCCCGCCGCTGCGGTCGACGAGCAGCGCGACGCCGGCGACTTCTCCCCCGGCGCTCTTGACCACGTCCAGCACTTCCCGGACGGAGCCGCCTGTGGTCACCACGTCCTCGACGACGAGCACCCGCTCGCCCGGCGCGATGGAAAAGCCTCTCCTTAGGGTCATCCGCCCAGCCTCGCGCTCGGTAAAGATCGCCCGGGCGCTAAGGTGCTTGCCGACCTCGTGGGCGAGGAGGATGCCCCCCACCGCGGGGCCCACCACTACCTGCACGCCCTCGCCCTCAAAGCGAGCAGCCAGCGCTCGGCAAAGCTTTTCGGTCTTTTGAGGATCTTGCAGGAGGGCGAATTTCTCGAAGTAACGCCCGCTGTGAAGTCCCGATGTTAACAGAAAATGCCCTTCGAGCAGCGCGTTGGCCTCCCGAAAAAGCGTCAACACCTCTTGCTCAGTCATCGATGCTCCGCTCCTTTTGCCACCGGTGAGCCCGGCCGATCATCTCGCGGTAGGGTCCGCGCCGGCGGACCGCCTCTTGGATGCCGGAGAGCACCTCCAGGCTGGCGTAAGGGTTGGTGAAGTTGGCCGTTCCCACGGCGACGGCCGAGGCCCCGGCAAGGATAAACTCCAAAGCGTCCCGGGCGGAGGTAATGCCACCCATGCCGATCAGCGGAAGATCCACCGCGCGGTAGACCTCCCATACCATCCGCACCGCAATGGGCCGGATCGCGGGACCCGAAAGCCCTCCAAAGACGTTGGCCAGCACCGGCCGCTCGCGGTCCACGTCGATCGCCATCGCCAAAAAGGTGTTGACCAGGGAAAGCGCGTCGGCGCCGGCGAGCTGGCACGCTATTGCGACCTCGGTCACGTCGGTCACGTTGGGCGAGAGCTTGGCAATCACCGGCCGGCGAGTCCGGGAGCGGACAGCTTTCACCACCTCGGCGGCGAGGGCGGGGTCGCTGCCAAAGGAGATGCCCCCTTCTTTGATGTTGGGGCAAGAGATGTTGATCTCGTAAGCGTCGGCTCCCTCTTGGGCCTCGATCCGCTCGACCACCCGCGCGTACTCCTCGACGGTCTTGCCGATCACGTTGACGATGATCCGGGTGTCAAACTGGCGCAAAAACGGCAAGTCCTCTTTGAGGTAGTGGTCGACGCCGGCGTTTTGCAGGCCAATGGCATTAAGCATGCCAGCCGGCGTCTCTACGATGCGTGGAAGCGGGTTACCCTCCCAGGGAACCAAAGAGACGCCTTTGACCATGACCGCGCCCAGGCGGCCCAGGTCAAAAAACTCGGCAAACTCCTTGCCGTAACCAAACGTGCCCGACGCGACCATCACTGGATTTTTGAGCGCGAGGCCGCCCAAATTGACGGAGAGGTCCACGACCTCATGATCCACCCTGCCACACCACCTTCCGGGCGTCAAACACAGGGCCTTCCCGGCACACCCGCGCCCACCGGTTCGCCCCGCCCTCTTGGACCTTGGTGACACAGCTGAGGCACACGCCGATCCCGCAGGCCATCCATTCCTCCATGGCAACCTGGCAATCGACGCCGTATCGGCCGGCCAGCGCCGCCACTTCCGCCAGCATCGGCCGGGGCCCGCAGGCGTACACCCTTTCGACGCTTCCCTGGGCCAACCGCTCGGCAAACACCTGGGTGACGTATCCCCGGTAGCCCAAGCTCCCGTCATCGGTCGATACCACCGGCTCCAACCCGGCCTCCCGCCACGCGCCGAGCCCGACGACGTGCTCCGACGAGGCATAGCCCGCAAACACCTCGGGGACGATCCCGATTTGCAAAAGCTTTTGGGAGAGGAAGACGAGCGGTGGAACGCCAACGCCCCCGCCCACGAGCACGACCTTGGCTCCGGGCGAAAGGTCGCGGTAGGTAAATCCCCGTCCTAAAGGGCCGACGCAATCCAACGCCTCTCCCGCGCGAAACTGCGAAAGCCGGCGGGTTCCCCGGCCCACCACGCGGTAAAGTAGGCTGAAGCGGTCTTCCGCGGTCCTATAGATGCTGAGCGGCCTCCTGAGCAAAGGATCAAAGCTTTCCGGAGCGCGAACCAGCACGCTCACAAACTGCCCGGGCTCGGCGCGGGCCAACTCCCCTTGTTGGGGCAAAGTGAGCTCAAAGTGACCGGGGGCCACCTGCCGGTGGTCGATGATCTCCAATTGGTACTGGCCTGGCATGCCGTCACATCCGCTTCACGCCGATTTTCTGAGGCTCTCCACAAACCTGACCAAAAGGACCTCCGTTTCCCTCGGACCCGGGCCGATTCCGGGATCAAACTGGACGGTAAAAACGGGCAGCTCGCGGTGCGCCAGCCCCTCGATCGTCCCGTCGTTGACATTGCGGTGGCTGACCACCAGATCGGGATCGTCCCAGCTCGCTTCTTGCACCACGTAACCGTGGTTTTGCGCGGTGATATACACCCTGCCCGAGTCGAG
>PKEU01000151.1 GCA_002919195.1 bacterium | reverse complement strand
GGTCGTGCTGCCCTACAGCGACGTCATCCACTTGCGCCGGCACTTTTACAACAATGACTTGCTGGGCAGCTCGAACCAACCCATCAACGCGACGCTTTCGGCAATCCACACGACCAACGAGGGGCTGGCGCAGGCGGTCAAGACGAGTGCCGCGCTCCGGGGCATCCTCAAGTTCCAAGGGATGCTCAAGGAGTCGGACATCGAGGCCCAGCGCGAGCGGTTCGTCAAGGAGTATCTTACAGTGTCCAATGCCGGCGGGATTGCGGCCCTGGACGCGAAGGCTGAGTACATCCCGCTGAACGCCGAGCCCAAGATGGTCAACGCGGCCCAGATGAAGGAGCTGCGGGACGCCGTATTCCGGTACTTCGGTGTGAACGAAAACATTGTGATGGGCAACTACACCGAGGACCAGTGGAATGCGTTCTACGAGAGCACCATCGAGCCGCTGGCTGTGCAGATGAGTTTGGAGTTTACCTCCAAGCTCTTTACGGAGCGGGAGATCGGCCACGGCAACGAGATCGTGTTTGAGGCCAACAGGCTGCAGTACGCGTCGGTGCGGACAAAGCTGGAACTGGTCCAACTGGTTGACCGCGGCATCATGACCCCGAACCAGTTGGCGGAGGTCTTCAATCTGCCGCCAGTTCCTGGCGGGGACATTCCGATTCGCAGGCTTGATACGAGGCCGATTGACGAGACGGATGATTTGGATGACGAGGCCCAATCGGGAGGTGAGGACGATGCCGATTCCGACGCCGGGGCAGGACGAGACCAAGGATGAGTTCATCGAGCGATGCATGGGCGATGAGACGATGAAAGAGGAGTATCCTGACGGCGACCAGCGCTTGGCGGTCTGTATGACGCAGTGGGATGAGCGCCAGGAGCGGGGTGAGAAAGTCCAGCGGCCCCAGCGAGAAATCCGGATGGCGGAGATTCGGGCCGTCGAGCCGGTGGGCGATGAGCATGAGATGATCGTCGAGGGTCGGGCGATTGTGTACGAAAGCCCGACGGAGCTCTATGAGATCAACGGGATCAAATACTTTGAGGTCATCGCCCGTGGTGCCTTGGAGGGCGCGGACCTGCGGGATGTCCCTTTTAAGTACAATCACTCGGACAACGTTATGGTGATGGCCCGTACACGCAACAAGACTTTGGAGCTCATCCCTGATGAGCACGGACTGTTAATCCGGGCCAAGCTCGCGAACACCACGGCGGGGCGCGACCTTTACGAGCTCATCCGTCGCGGTGATGTGGACAAGATGAGCTTTGCCTTCACCGTGGACAAAGATGAGTATGACCGAAAGACTCGCACTCGCCGCATTCTGCGGTTTAAGCGGATTTGGGATGTGTCGGCAGTCGATATGCCGGCCTACGATGATACCTACATCAGTGCGCGGAGTTGGGTCTTGGCGCAGGTGGAGACCGAGCGCCGGGCCGCGGAGGCGGCTAGACGCCAGCGACGGGCGCTGTGGCTAAAAACGATCTTGAAAGGAGACTGAGAACAGTGTTTGAGAAGAGGCTACAAGAGATCGACGCCCGGCTTACTGAGCTTCGGGCGAAGTTGGAGTCGGATGAAGAGCTGGATTTGGAAGCGGTGGAGAAGGAGATCGACGAGCTGGTGAGTGAGAGGGAGAAGATCGCGAAGCGACTGAATGTCGCGGCGGCGATCCAGACCGGGGCGTACCAGGCGCGTACGGTGGATTCGACGCGTCGTGAGACGGCGGTTGAGCAGCGTGCGCTTGACCCCCACGATACTCTTGAGTATCGGCAGGCGTTCATGCGCTACGTGACCCGCGGCGAGCGCTCCGACATTCTGGAGTTTCGGCAGGACGAGATGACGCTGCCCAGCGACATCGGCGCGGTCATCCCGACGACGATTATCAATCGAATCGTCGAGCGGATGGAGGAGACGGGCCGTATTTGGTCGAGGGTTACCAAGACCAATTTCCGCGGCGGCGTGGAGATCCCGGTCGCCGACGCGAAGCCTGTCGCCACGTGGGTCGCCGCCGGGCAGATGGCGGACAAGCAGAAAAAGCAGGTCACGGGCAAGATCACCTTCAGCTATCACAAGCTGCAGGTCCGTGTGTCTGTTGAGCTTGTCGCCTCGGTGGTGGCGCTGCCGATCTTTGAGCAGAACGTGGCTGACAACGTCGCCGAGGCGATGGTCAAGGCCATCGAGCAGGCCATCATTTCTGGCTCTGGCACCGGACAGCCGCTCGGTATCGTGAATCACACGAACATCCCGACTGAGCAGGTTGTCGAGGTTACGGCCGAAGAGTTCGGTCAATACCAGACCTGGCCCGAGCTGTTCCGTAAGATGCCTCGCAGCTACCGTAATGGGATGGTCCTGGTGATGAACGATGCCGATTTCGGCAAATACATCGAGGGCATGACCGACGCGAATGGCCAGCCTGTCGCCCGTGTGAACTACGGATTGAACGGCACCATCGAGGAGCGGTTCTTGGGCCGGGAGGTCATCGCGGTCGAGGACTTGCTACCCTCCATCGATGATGCTGCTGAGGGTGATGTCGTGGCGATCCTGTTTAATCCCGCAGACTACATGGTCAACAGCAACCTGCAGGTGACCTATCGCCGCTACTTTAACGAGGAGACGGATGAGTGGGTCCACAAGGCGACGATGATCGCCGACGGTAAGCTCGCCGATCCCTACGGCGTGGTTCTGATCAAGAAGGCTGGAGAGTAAGCAACGTGGCGCCGGGGCTGATGCTCCGGCGCCTCACTTTAATGGGGTGGTGGGCGATGGCCTTGTTAGATGACGTGAAGCTGGCCTTGCGTATCAGTCCTACCATTATTGCCTACGACGATGAGGTACAGGACCTGATCGAGGCCGCCAAAGCGGATCTCAAGCTGTCTGGCGTGGACCCGGCTAAGCTGGACGAGTCCGACCCCCTCATCAAGAGGGCCATCGTCACGTACTGCAAGGCGCACTTTGGCTTTGACAACCCGGACGCCGATCGGCTGGAGCGGGCCTATGATATGCTCAAGGCGCACCTGACGCTGTCGCAAGAGTATCGGGAGGTGTGAGCGGTGCTGTTCCGAGACGTTATCGAACTATTATCAAGGACGTTGGAGCAGGACCCGCTCACGGGCGAGATGCGGGAGATTGAGACGTCTCGGCAGGTGTTCGCCAACCGGCGGTCGGTGCGGCAGAGCGAGTTCTACGCGGCGCACATGGCCGGCCTGCAGCCAGAGGTCATGTTCGAGGTCCGCTCGTTCGAGTACCAGGACGAGCGGGCGCTGCGGTACCAGGGGCGCCGCTACGACATCATCCGCACCTACGACCGGGGCGAGATGACGGAGCTTGTCTGTGCAGCCGCTCTAAACAAGTGACCCCGGGAAAGGGAGGGGACGTATGAACCTCAAGAAGCGCGTCATTCTTGAGTTTGACGAGGTGCCAAAGCTGATCTTTGTGCAGGGTTCGGAGTTAAACGATAAGGCGCTCTATATCTGCGGCAAGAAGGTCAAGGGGATCCGCCGCGTTCGCATCGAGGCGAGCCTCGACGAGTTCACGACTCATGAGGTGGAGTATGTGACGCACGCCGCTGGTGAGGAGCCTGTCACGTTGGACGGGTGATGGCCCGTGGAAATCCGTTTCGAGATGCAGGGTGCCAAGGCCATCCTCCGCCAGTTCGGCGAGATGCAGAAGGCCAGCCAGCGGGCCACCGTGGCCCGGGCGGCCCGTGTGGCGGCCAAGCGTATTGGTGAAGAAGCCCGGAGGCGGGCACCGCGGCACCCTGGCGGGCCAAGCCACCCGGGCCAGGGGCACGCCTACAGAACCATCAAGTGGATCAATGTGGAGCGATGGCCGGACAGGGCGACTTTCGCCATCGGTGCAACCGGCCACGGCTTCTACCTCAACTTCCACGAGACGGGCACCTACAAGATGCCCGCCCGCCCCTGGTTGCGGCCGGCGCTGGAAGCCGTTGCGCCACAGGCCGTGCAGGATGCTGGGAACGTGTTCCGCGAGTCCGTGCTCCAGGCGGCCGCGAGGGCCAAGGGCAAGAAGTGATGGTGGTGATGCCATGGCGGTAGAAGTTGAAGTGTTGGTCCGCCAACGCCTGCTGGAGTCGCCCGAAGTGCAGGCTCTGGTCGGCACCCGGATTTTCCCCGTAGGCGGCCGACCAGACAAGGGCTCAGAAGCGGCCCTGCCCGCCATTACGTACCAGCGGGTGAGCAATCGGCGACTGACGTCGCACGAGGGCAGCCTTGGGGCATCGATGCCGCTGGTACAATTCTCTTGCTGGGCCAAAACCTGGAGCGAAGTGCGGGCAGTGGCCGAGGCTGTGCGGCGGGCTTTGGACGGATGGATCGATTATTCTACCGATCCGCCGATCCACGGTGTGACTATCGAGGGCGACCTGGATGAGTACGACGCGGACGCCAGGGTCTACCACGTCCCGTTGACCATCAGGGTACGTGCTGGGAGGTGATGTCGTGAGGGTAGAGTTCGAGACGGCAAGAGGCCGGATAGTACGGGGCAAGGGCAGCCAAGTGGCGACCTTTTTTGTTGCCCTGGGAATTGAGTCGGAGCATTTGTCGGTTCCTGAGCGGGCTGAGCTGACGCAGCGGCTCACAACCCGCATCATGGAGGCCATCGCCGAGGAGTTCGGCGGTGAGGAAATCGATATAAGGAGGAGGCATGAGTAATGGCGAAGAAGGCGGGCTTTGGAGCCCAAATCTATCTGGTGCAGAGCGGTGCCCCGAATCTCATTCCCGGCCTTCGGGGCGACCCCGTTCTGGCTGAGGAGCAGGCCGAGCAGATTGAGGTGACCGCTCACGATTCGCCGGGAGGCCGACGGGAGTACATTGGCGGGCTCATTGATACGGTCGAGCGCACGCTGGAGTTCTACTATGACCCCGACGAGCCGACCCACCAGGCGCTCCGCTCGTCTGTGCGGCAGACGCTGACCTTCCAGGTGAATCATCCGGCGTTCACCCAACCCGAGCAGTTCGAGGCTGTGGTCACGAACGCCCAGATCACCGCTGAGTTGGAGGGCGGCTTGGTTCTGTCGGTGACGCTCAAGCCGACGGGCGAGCAGACGCCGGTAACGCCGTAATGGAGGCGACATGGGGACGGCCATTGTGCCGTCCCTACGTACTTATAACGGAGGGATACGATGGCTAACAAGCATCGGGGCTATGTACCCATCGAAATCGGCGGCGAGACGTATCAATTGCGGTACGATTTTAATGCGCTGGCGCAGCTCGATCAGCGGCTCGGTCAGAGCTTCTTCAAGGTATTGAGCGAGGGCAACATCGGCTTCCACGTCATCCGGGAGGCCCTGGTCGCGGGTCTGTCCAATCCTGCCAACGGCCGTGGGGCGGCGACTAAGGTGCTGCAGCACCTGGAAGTTGCTAAGATCGACTATTACATCGACAAGATTTTCGAGGGCTTGGAGGCGGCGGGACTTATCAAGCCCAAGGACGCCGAGGGCGAGGTTGACGCCGGCGAGGATGATGAGGGGGAAGCATAGCGCCCCCTGAGGGGCAGAGTCTGCCCTATGACGAGTACCAGCGGCTGTGCTGGGAGCACGACATTCCACTTGATGCCTTTTGGGGCATGACGTGGAGGGAATTCGAGCTTGCGCTGGAGGGCCGGCGCCGGCGCTACGACCGCATGATGGAAGCGTTAGCTTGGCACGCGGCCAACATCATCAACCACCGGACGCCGGCCTTTGGCGAGGACGTCAAGAAGCGGAAAATGCTTACACCGCATGACCTGCTTGGCCGCGAACGTCCCCAGTCGATGGAGGCCAGCGCCCGTATCTGGCGTGAGTTCATTAGGCCGTTCAAGGAGGCGAGGGGAGCATAATCCCCTCGCCTTTCCGCTGGGCAAAGGAGGCAAGCGCGCAA
>PKEU01000024.1 GCA_002919195.1 bacterium | reverse complement strand
CGAGGCCCAAGAGCCGGAGGCTCCGCTCGACGGACCGCTTCATCTGATCCCCGCTGAAGTCGCCCGTTTTCAAGTCGCGATCCGCCTTAGTGGAGAGGACGTACCCCGGAGGCAACCCTCCCAGCTCCCGCAGCGCCAGGCCGATCCTCCGCTCACTCTCACCGTCGCCATACGAAGCGGCGGTATCAAGGAAGTTGATGGGGCTATTAAAAGCCCGCCTCAGGGTCTCGAGGGCCTGCTCCTCCGGCACGCCGTACGTGAAGGTCTCGGGCATGTTGCCCAGCGCCGCGCAGCCGATGCAAAGGGGCGTCACCCAAAGGCCCGTCGCTCCCAGTTCCCGTCGTTCCATCCGCGCTATCACCTCATGGTGGGATAATACGGAACCAAAGGCCAGAATCCTCGAAAAGTGCAGGCAATGCCAGGAGTCGCCAGCGGTTCGTGGAATGATGCCCATGAGCAGACGTACCAACGAGACGGAGGTCGAACGTGCCTATGGCGACCAAGCGACGCTACCGGGCGGGAGTCATCGGTTTCGCGCACATGCACATCAACGAGCTGATCCGCAGCTTCTCTCAGTCGGAGCAAGTAGAGTGGGTAGCCTGCGCCGATACCCTGCCCGCCTCCAAGCTGCGAGCGGACGTTCCGGCAACGCGCGGCCACAACCTCAAACGGGCCTTGGAGGAGTTTAAGATCCCCAAGGCCTACGACGACTACCGAGAGATGCTCGCCAATGAAGAGCTGGACCTCGTCATCTTTTGTCCGGAAAATGCCCGCCACGGTGAAGTGGCTGAGGCGATCGCCCAGGCGGGCGCGCACATGTTGACGGAAAAGCCGATGGCGGCCAGCTTGAGCGAAGCTTTGAGGATGGCCAAGGCTGCGTCGCACCACGGGGTGACGCTGGCGGTCAACTGGCCTTCAGCTTGGGATCCGGCGATGCGCAAGGCAAAGGATCTGGTCGCTGCCGGCGAAATCGGAAGGGTCCTGCAGATCAAGTGGCGCAACGGCGCATCCCTGGGCCCCTTGTCCCATGGCAGCCATCATCCGGGAGGCACCGTTGTCACCGGGGTCCTCTCCCCCAAAGAGCTGGGCGAAGAATGGTGGTACCAGGCGGACGCCGGCGGGGGGGCGCTGCTGGATTACTGTTGCTACGGCGCTGTCCTGGCCTCGTGGCTGTTGGACGCAGAGGCCGTCGCGGTGACGGGCATGGCGGCCAACCTGCAGAGCCACTTTGGCAATGTCGAAGATCTCGCGGTACTGACCGTCCGCTTCCCCGGCGCCCTGGCCTTGCTCGAGGGCAGCTGGATTACCTACCAGCCCGGCGTGCCCACAGGGATCGTCGCCTACGGGAGCGAAGGCACGATGGTTGTCTCCGGCGGGGAGGTGCGCGTCTACAAAGAACGGAAGCCTGAGCCGACCGCCGTCTACCGGGGTGAGCCCTTCCCCCACGGTCGGGAGACCATCGCCCAGGAGTTCCTCCATCACCTGGACACCGGCGAGCCGCTCCACCCGCTCCTCGACATCGATCTCAACCTTAGAGCGATGGCGATTCTCGATGCCGGCCTGCGCTCAGTCCGAAGCGGCAAGGCGGAGCTGGTCAACAACGTCACTTGGCAGCGAGGCTGAATCGCAAACCCGGTCGAGAAAGAGCCAAGGCGCCTGGCCTTGGCTCTTTCTCGTCGTTTGCCAATCGAGGTTTCTCGGCTCTGGGAAACGCCCGCTTCCCCCATTTGTTCCCGTTTCTTAAACAGCGATCGCCGTCGACTGGGAGCCGCCTTTCACTTCTTCGGCTGTCACCTCGCGCCCCAGCTTGTCCGAGAGGTAGATTCCCTCTTGGATCAACATGGTCTTGAGAGCGATGTCGGCCGTGGGCAGGAGCTCCACCCTCCCCTGCAAAGCCGCGATCCAGTGGCGCTGCGACGACTGGTAGGCGTCGGCGTTGTCGTAGAGCCGGCTCCGCCGGTACTCCATCGCATCCAAGTTGATCGTCGCGTCCAGCTCCATATCCCACGAGGTGGTGTGGTAGCTAAAGGGACGCAGGCGAATGCCGCCTTGGGAGCCCAGGATGATGCTGCCATCCAACCGGTCTAGGTGCATGGCCCACGCTTCGATGATGTCGAGCGTCAGGCCCCCCTCCATGCGGACAAACCCGGTCCCCAGCTCCTCGACGTTGTACCCGCTTTCCGCCCGGCGCCGCTCGTCGATGGGCGTCTCTTGATAAACTTTCCCCGTGATGCGCTCTACTTCGGGCGCGCCGATCAAGTAGAGGATCTCCGCGATGTGATAAACGCCCATATCAAAGAGGGCGCCTCCCCCGGCCACCTCTTTCTTTACAAACGCAGGAGTGGCGTAACCATCGACGTACGGACGGCCGCGACGGCGAAATCCCTTGGACCTGGCATGGTAGATGCGGCCGAGGCCACCTTCTTCGATGATCGTCTTGGCAGCCTTCACTTCCTTGCTGTAAAGGTTGGAAATTTGAATGTGAAGTTTTTTGCCGACACGTTGGGCTGTCTCCACCATCGCCCGCCCGTCGGCGTAGCTGCCCGCAATCGGCTTTTCGCAGTAGACGTGTTTGCCCGCCTCCAAAGCGGCGATCGTCACCGGCGCGTGCAAGTTGTTGTGCAGGCAGACGTCGACCGCGTCGATGTCATCCCGCTCCAGCAGTTGACGAAAGTCGGCGTAGACGTGGGGGATTCCGTAGTGGGCGGCCACACGCTGGGCTTCAGCCTCGTCGATGTCCGCCACAGCGACAACCTTGGCTCCCGGGATGGTGGCGTACTCCTCGACGTGACGCTTACCGATGATGCCGACGCCGATCACTCCGATGCGGACCTCGTTCACTTTACACTCTCCCCGATCTTGTCAATTTTGACCCTTTTTAAAGAGCGCGTTCGTCGCGAGGCGCCGAACTCCTGGTCCTTGTCACCGCTTTCACCGGGAAAACAGCTGCGCCGTGCCTTTTGTCACTCTCAAAAATTAGCCGATGGGTTATGATAGAGGGAGCGAGTCCTTCTTTGAAATGAAGGTGAAATCGCAGGTCCTAAGACCCCGGAGGTGTACTTTCGTTGGACTCCACCGTCGTCGTCGTCTTGATTCTCGCCGCTGCACTCCTGCTCTCCGCGGGCAGCCCCTCCCCCCAGGGCGAGTTTGTCATCCCGGCGAGTGACGCGGACGTGACGCTTCTTGCTCGCCTCATCGACGTCGAAGCCAGGGGCGAGCCTTTTCAAGGGAAGGTGGCGGTAGGAGCGGTCGTGGTCAACCGTGTGAAAGACCCGCGCTTTCCCAACACGATCCGCGATGTGATCTATGAACCCAACCAGTTTGCCGTCGGCGGTTTGCACCGCTTCCCGGTGCCATCCGAAGAATCACGCCGAGCGGCCATTGCCGCCTTGCGTGGCGAGGATCCCACCCGGGGCGCGCTCTTTTTTTACAATCCCGACAAGACAGTCAATGCCGCTTGGTGGGCGACGCGTCCTGCCCGCATGCGGATCGGCAACCACGTCTTCACCCGGTAGCGAGCTTACTGATACCACTGAGCCTGCAGGGTGAAAAAGCCTGCGTACTCGCCGCCTGCGCGCAAGAGCTCGTCGTGAGTGCCGGTCTCGACGATCCGGCCGCCTTTGAGGACCACGATGCGATCGGCAAGGCGCGCCGAACCCAGGCGATGCGAGATCAGGATGGCCGTCCGTCCCCGGGTCATCTCGCCAAACTGCCGGTACACCTCAGCCTCGGCCTTGGGATCCAGCGCCGCCGTGGGCTCGTCGAGGATCACGACCGGCGCCTGCCGCACCAAAGCCCGGGCGATGGCAAGTTTCTGCCACTGACCTCCTGAAAGGTCCACCCCTCCCAGGGGTCGGCCAAGCAGCGTGCCATACCCTTCGGGGAGGCTTTGGATAAACTCGTCCGCCCCGCTTTGCTGGGCGGCCCGCCTCACATCGGCGTCGGTGGCGTCCCAGAGCCTGCCGAAACGGATGTTGTCGGCTACGGTAAACTGGTAGCGGGCGTACTCTTGAAACACCGCCGCGAAGTACCTGTGGAGCTCTTCCCGGGGAATGGTATGGATATCGCGCCCGTCGAGGAGGATCCGCCCCGTCGTTGGCCGGTAAAGCCCCAGGATGAGGCGGATCAGCGTCGACTTGCCAGCGCCGTTTTCCCCGATGAGGGCGATCCGCTCGCCGCGCTTGATCAGGAGGTTGACATCCTCGAGCACCAGGCGGTCGCCGCCGGGGTATCGGAACGAGACGTCGATCAGTTGGATCTCGGCCGCATGCGGCAGTTCCCGCGGGATGGGCGCTCCCTCAATCCCCGCTTCACGGTCCCGGCGGACCGTTTCGGCGGTCGCAGGAATTTGGGCTGGTGTTGAGCGCGGCGCGTCGATTTCCAGAAACTCATAGAGGTCCGAAAGGTAGAGGCTCTGCTCGTGGACGCCGGAGAGGCTCTGCATGACCTGACCGATCCTCATGGCAAACTGCTGGAGCGCCTGCATGAGCATGGAAAAGGTACCCACGGTGACGGCGGCTCCGGCGATCAACGAGGCGATGATGAGCAAGCAACCGGAGTAGGCCGCCGTGCTGACGAGGCTGGTGAGGGCGCCGAGCCAGGCTTGCTTTGACTCGAGCTGCCGCCGCTCCACGGCGAGGCTTTGAGCCAGCGCGAGCCACCGCTCCAGCAAGTGGCGGGCGAGGGTAAAGAGGCGCACCTCTTTGGCGTCTTCCCGGCGGGTGAGCAGGTTGCTGAAGTACATCGCCAGCCGGTTTTGCGGGGTACGGATCCGGTAGACCCACCAGGTCTTTTTCCGCATGGCCAGCATCACCCAAAAGCCGGGAACGACGCCCACCACCATGATGGGGGCCAGCGACCAGTGGGTTTGCCAGAGCACGACCAAGACGGCGATCATGCCCGTCGTCGAACCCAGCACCTCGACGAGAGAGCGCATGAGGGTGACGATTCGCCCACCCATGTCCTGGTTGGCCCGCTCCAGGGCGTCGTAAAAGGACGGGTGCTCAAAGTAAACCAGCTCCACCGAGTGGGCCTTGAGGATCACTTGCCGCTGCAGGTGCATCCCCACGCGCTCCTGCACGTCGACTTCGGCCAAATGGCCGACGAGCTCAAGAAGCGTCTGGCCCACCATCGCCGCCGCAAGCCACCCCACCCACGGGAGCACCGCGACCAACTGAGCCGCCGGTAAGCTCACGGCCCCGGCACTTTCCCCGGAGGCTGCTGCCGCCGTCGCGGCCAGCGCCGCCGCCAAAGCGTCCACGAGCCGTTGGATCACCACCAGCTCCAGTGCTGCCACCACACCCCCTACGACTGCGCCGCTCACGAGGAGGAGGCTCGAGAGGGGCGCGCTCCGGGCTGCGGCCCAGACGAGACGGGGGATGAGAAACAGGGTGCGCCGCTTAGGGGGGGTGGCCTGCTCGGCGTTACTGCTCGTTTGGCCCCCGCCCGTTTGGGCGCCGCGAGGGGTCGCAGGATGCCGGCTCATCCACTCTCCCCTCCCAACAGCCTCTGGAGCGCTGTCGAAGCGGAGGGCGCATCGTGGCGATACCACTGGGCCTGCATCTCAAACATGCGCGCGTACTCCCCGTTAGCTTTCACCAGCTCGTCGTGGCTTCCGTTTTCGATCAACCGGCCGCTATCGAGCACCAGGATGCGGTCTGCGATGCGGGCCGACGCCATGCGGTGCGAGACGAAGATCGCCGTCCGGTCGCCGGCGAGAGCCCTAAACTGCTCAAACACCTCGAGCTCGGCCCGGGCGTCCAGGGCCGCGGTAGGCTCATCGAGCACCAATACCCTGGCGTCGCGAAAATAGGCTCGGGCGATGGCGATCTTTTGCCACTGGCCTCCGGAGAGGTCTTGCCCTCCTTCAAAGGTGCGGCCCAGGGTTGTATCCAGCCCCGCGGAGAGCGACGCGATCACCGAGTCGGCGCCCGCTTTGCCCGCCGCTTCCAGG
>PKEU01000082.1 GCA_002919195.1 bacterium | reverse complement strand
CTCTGCGATGATCCGATCAACCCTTTCTTGGGCATCCGCGAGACCCTGGGCCGGCGTCGCCCGGCCCAACGCGACGAGCTCCATCGCGCTTTCCATGGCTCTACCCAGCTCTAGGTAACCTTGGAGACGATGGTCGGCTGCGGGCCGTGCGTAGTCCAGTGAGCCCACGAAGAGGGTGTTTAGCTCGTCGGGAGTGTGTTGAGGCCAACGCTGGAACCAGTATTCGTAAAGGTCCATTCGCGCGCTAGGCATCCCCATCGCGTCAATCGCGGCCTTTTGGCCTTCCTCACTCAAGAGCCACATGACGAATTCCCATGTGGCGTCAACGTTTTGAGAGGTGCTCGCGATGAGCCAAGGATCGGCACCGACGACAATCTCGCGGCGGCGCTCCGGATTGCCCCACGGCTGAGCCGCCGCTCTCACCCGAAAGGCCTTTATGTCGCCATATGTCCACCATCCCCAGCCGCCGGTCATGTTCATGGCCAGCCGGCCGGTGCGGAAAGGATCTCCGAGGGCCGACATCGCCTCGCCTTCAGCCGGAGTAGGGGCAACACGATGGGTATAGATAAGGTCCGTGATGGCCGTGACCGCCTCCAAAGCGATCGGATTGTCGGCCAAAGACGCGCTTCGTACGATACCTGTTTCGTACGCCTCTGGCGGGAAGACGTCGCCGCCAAACAGTTGCACAACGCTAGGCAGTCCGCCCCACATTCCGTACGGCGCGTTGACACCGTACTGGTCGATCCTACCATCGCCGTTTCGGTCGATGGTCAGCTTTTTGGCAAGCTCGACGAGGGCGTCCCAATCCCAACTGCGATCGTGCGGGTCCACCGTTGGATATGGGAGGCCGGCATCATCAAAAAGATCCGCATTGTACCAAAGTGCCGACGGAGCCATCATCAGCGGCAGGCCGTAGAGCCCGCCCTCATAACGGTAGTACTCGAGCGCGTACGGGTGGAACACAGAGATGTCAAAGCCGCTTCGTTCAATCAGGGGGTCAAGTCGCAAAGTCATTCCCCGAAGCGTCATGTCCATGAAACCGTTCCACGCCCAGTTTGAGAAGAGGTCCGGAGGCGTATCTGCCGCGAATAGCATTGTCAGTTTCTGGTCATACTGATCCCAGGGCGTAATCATGTGCTCGATCCTGATCGAGCTATTTACCTTGCGAAAGTCGGCGATTGCCTGCCGCTGCCACGCGTTTTCGGTCGGGTTGCTACGGGTGTACCAGACGACCACGCCTTCTGCTGCATGAACCGTTGATGAAACCGAGGCGAATGTCGTCATCATCACTGCCGCCTTCAGGACGAGATTCACGATGAGGAGTACACCAACACAACGGATCGAAGTTTGCATTCTATCGACCCTCCCATTGGTTGCACGCGTGTTGGTTCAGATTATGCAGTGAACGCGCAGCGAAGCATGACCTTCCTCCTGCACCACCCCGCTTCCGTTATCAATAGTACCCCTATCGATACATTTCGTATCTCAATATACGATACGTATCGTATCTAGTCAAGCTAATACGCGCTGTTTGGTATCCATCCATGGCCCGATACAAGTTGTATCGCTATGCTCACTCTTAGATAGAGGACAGGACCGGAGGGCGAGATCACTGTTATCCCGGCGGCTTCGAGAAATGAGAAGGCGAAGCGGGCTCACCCAAGAGGACGTCGCAAGGCACCTCAACGTGACTCGCGGCGCAGTGGGCCATTGGGAGCGGGGCAAAAATCAGCCGCCGTATGACGTCCTGGTTAAGATTGCTCGGCTCTACAACACGTCGACAGCATATCTCGTCGGTGAGATCGACGACCCTGCGCCTTTGATGAATGTGTCAACTGAGCAAGGTGCGTCTGAAGAGAGGACGGAGCCGCCCGGTTGGGAACAGTTGACGGACGAGGAACGGCGACTCGTTCTCCGTGTTACCAAAGCAGTTGAGAAGGCCCTTGTCACGCACTTATTACAACAGCGTGAGGGTAACGTTCCGATCCGGAAGTTGAAAGAGAATCCGGAGGTTGACGAGCTGAAATAGCGAGATGTCGTGGGACAATGGGCTTGCGAGGACGCCACCCATCGTTGGGGCTCTTTTTCTGTTAACGCAGAGACAGGTACTCGAAAAGCCCCTCAACAGCTTCTTCCCGAAGAGTCCCCCGAGCACGACAATGGGCTCCCTGCCCGGGAGCCCACCACGCCGCAAGGCGTCGATCACGTTGCAACGTGTCCATAACACGACGACGCCGTATCTCTTGCCACGCAGCTCTTCCCTTACGCCTACACCTATTTCCCCTGAGATATCAGCGCCCTCATCTGCCGGGCGGCATCCTCGTGCGCGGCAGCGGCTGACAGTTCGCCCGCACGCACCTTGCTCCACGCTTCCCCGATGATCCGGTTGATCTGGTCCATCAACGGGTGCCTTGGCTCCGGCACAGCGTACGCCAGCTCCGTCAAGAAGCTTTCGGCGCCCGGCCAATCGTGGTCCAGCCACAGTTCGATCGCGTCACGCCGGGCCGGGATCATCGCGCCAGAGGCGATGATGGCCTGCGCCTCATAGCTGCTGCCTGCCCAACGGATAAACTCCCACGCCGCGTCCCGGTTTTGGGTCGTCGACGTCATGGCGAAACCGGTTACGGCCATCGGGATCGCGCCGGGTTTGGTGGTGTTGTGCGGCAGGGGCGTCAGCCAAAACTGCCACTGCACGTCCCGGGTGCGGAAGTTGGGAAGGGTCCACGCCCCCATGTCGGGCCACATGCCCACCCGGCCGGTGTACCAGAGGTCCTGGGAAGTCTGGCTCCACACGCCGGCTTGCACCGTCGCCCGGGGGTCTTTGTTCATCTCGACGGCAAACTCAAAGCCGATGACGGCCGCCGGTTCGTCAAAGAGGACGGTTTCATTGTCGTCCGCGAGGATGCGTCCGCCGTTGGTGTACATCCACAACGTATCCCAAAGCTCCATCGAACCGTACCGGCCGCCCTGGGGGTCGGTGATGCGGATGGCCGTCTGGCGGAAATCCTCGAGCGACCAGTTTTCATTGGGCAAAGCCAAGCCGAGCTCATTAAAGATATCCTGGTTGACCGCCATCACCTTGGTGGTCCAGCCTTTGGGCAAGGCGTAGACTCGGCCGTCGTAGGTGAGCTCGTCCAGGATCTTGGAGGAAACGTAAGTATCGGCCGCAACCGGGTACAGATCGAGGAACGGGTTGAGCGGTTGGACGATTTCCCTGGCCACAAACATGTTGAGCTGCCAGCCGTTTTGGACTTGGATGATGTCGGGGGCGACGCCGGCTGCGACCATGGAGACAATCTTGTCTTCGTACTCGCCCGGGTAAGTCACGGTCACCTGGATGTCTGGGTGGAGCCGGTTGAAAGCTTCGACCAGCGCGTCGATCGTCTCTCGCTCCGCTTGGGCGCTGCTCCAAACCATGAGCCAGATGTCGCACCTCGTGCTGGTCAACGGCCACGTGCCGGGGTTGAGCTTGTACTCGGTCAGGACCAACGACGTGCAGGACGGGTGGAAGGCCGCGGACTACCTGCTCAAGAAAGGCCACCGGCGGTTTTGGGTCCTTGCAGGGCCTATGGACCGGTATCCGGCGGTCTCCAAAATGCAGGGGTTTCGCGAGCGCCTGGCCGAGGAGGGTTTGGACCCCGGTGATCTGGAAGTGCTCGAGGGCGGTTTTAGCGCGGGGATCGCCTATGAGGCGTGTCGGGAGCGCCTGCGTCAAGTTGGCGGGAGCCTTGGCAGGCGGTCGGGCCTTCCCGACGCTATCTTTGCGATGAACGATCTCATGGCCCTCGGGGCGCTGCGCGCCCTTTACGAGGCGGGGGTTTCCGTTCCCCAGGACGTGGCGGTCATGGGATACGACGATATCGAGCTCGCGCAATACGCCATTCCCCCGCTCACCACGCTGCGGGTTCCCATCGAGGAAATGGCCCTCTTGGCCTTTGAGCTCTTTAACCGGCTCATGGCCGGAGAAGCGCCCCGGAGCAAGGAATACATCCTGGAGACTCAGCTCGTCAAGCGGGAGAGTTGTTAGTTTGAGGGGGTAGGCAATCGATGCAGCAGCCGGGCCGTGAAGGGATGCGCTCTTCGATTGACTTTTCGTGTTCGGATCCAAAGCTGACGCAGGCGTTTCAATGGGCCAAAGAGCAGGCGCTCGCGTATGCCTTCGAAGGCGATCCTGTGGGAAAGTGGTACGAAGCCGCTTTGCCGGGGCGGGAAGCCTTTTGCATGCGGGATACGGCGCACCAGGCGACGGGAGCTCACTTTCTGGGTTTAGCCGAACACACCTACAACATGCTCTATAAATTTGCGGTCAACATCAGCCCGTCGCGGGATTGGTGCAGCTTTTGGGAAATCGACCGCCACGACCGGCCGGCGCCCGTCGACTACACCGACGACACGGACTTTTGGTACAACCTCCCCGCCAACTTCGACGTGCTCGATTGTTGTTACCGGCAGTACTGCTGGACCGGCGACCGGCGGTACCTTGAGCATCCCGTGTTTCTGGAGTTTTACGACCGAACCGTCGACGACTACGTGCGCACGTGGGACCGGGACGGCGACGGGTTTCCCGAATGGTATCCCGAGTACGGACGGCGAGGGATCGCTTCGTACCACGAATCGGACTTGCACCCCAAGCTCGCCGCGGATCTTGTGGCGGCGCAATTTGCCGCGTTTCGTTCGTACGCCAAGATCCAGCGGCTCCAGGGCGAGCCTGGCAAAGCGCTGGTTTACGAAGAGAAGGCCAAGCGCATTCAGGAGATCTACCTCCGCCAGTGGTGGGATGCCGCGAGAAACCGGCCCTACGGCGCGCTGATGCATGACGGCGCTTTTTGGAAGGAGTATCTACCCGAGTTCACGATCTTTCCGCTCTACTTTGGCCTTGTCGAGCCCGTCGACAAAAGAAACGCCGTCATCCAGTGGGTGCTTGAGCGCGGCGTCGGCAACATCGAAATGCTTTCGTATCTGCCGGAAGTGCTCTACCGGTACGGCTTTGACGCCGCCGCCACGTCGGCTTTGTACGAGCTAACCCACCCGCAGCTCGAGCGGCGGGAGTACCCGGAGGTTTCCTTCGCGGCCATGGGCGCGTTTGTGATGGGGCTGATGGGCGTATCGGTCGGAGACGGCGGCGCAACGAACCCGACGGCCGTCTCCACCCTGTCGCACCTTCCCGCCTACCTCCGCTGGGCCGAGGTGCAGTCTGTGCCCATCAAAGGAAACGTCATCAGCGTCCGCCACGAAGGGCAAACCGCCACGACCCTGACCAACCTTTCGGGCCCTGAGCTGATCTGGACAGCGCTCTTTCCGTCTCCGGGGAAATGCCTGGTAAACGGGGAGACAGTGGAAACCACCGAGTTCGATCTTCACGGAAGAAACGCCTACGGCGCCGCCATCCCCGTGGCGAGTGGGGAAAGCGTCACCGTCCAACTGGCACTCTAGGGCGATGCCGATCGCCTAACCCGCGGAGTCGACCGGCTCTTTCCACTCATCTCCCGCTCACTTCCCGGAACCAAAGCTCCGGATCCGGCCCCAGGTTTCCTCCGATCGCCCGGGACACGTTGCGGCAGGCGGCGCAGACCATGGTCGAGAGGGCGTTCACGGCTTCTTCTCGCTGGAGGCGATGGGATGCCGTCGAAACCGAGATGGCTGCCACCGGGTACCCCATCCGGTTGACGACGACAGATGCCACACAGCGCACGCCGAGCGTGCTCTCTTCCCGGTCGAGCGCAAAGCCCCGGCTGCGAATCGCCTCGATTTCCCCCCACATGCTTTCCGCCGAATCGATCGTGTTGGGCGTGAGCTTTTGAAAGGTGTACCGCTGAAGGAGCTTGTGGATCTCCTGGTCCGGGAGAAAGGCGACCATCGCTTTTCCCAGGGCGGTCGAGTGAACCGGCGCCCTCGCCCCCACCGGCGTGTACATCACAAACGAGCTTTGCGGCAACACGGTGTCGAGATAGATCACTTCGTGCCCGGAACGAGTCGCCAGGTGAGCGGTCTCCTGCGCCTCCGCGCTGAGCCGCGACAG
>PKEU01000164.1 GCA_002919195.1 bacterium | reverse complement strand
CGAGGCCGAGGAGCCAGAGGATCGTCGGCGCCAGCGCCCGCTGATCTCTGATCTCCTGCTCGCCGATGGGCCGGACGTTGGGCCCCAAAAGCCAGCATGGGACGAGGCGCTCCTCGTCGCTGTCGCCGCCGTGGCCCCCTTGGTCTCGTGCGCCGTGGTCTGCCGTAACGATAAAATAGGCCCCGGGTTCTTCGGCCATCACCTCTTTTATAAATTGGTGGGACAGCTCCCCTACTCGAATGCAGTTTTCCCGGTAGGCTGCGCTCGCGGCGCCGCCGAGATTGTCTCCGGCGTAGTCGACGCTCATGGGATGGATGACGAGCAAGTGGGGCCGGGAGTGAGCGCGGATCTCACGGGCTTTTTCAAAAATGACCTCGTCGGGTGTCTCGTCAGCGTTGTAGAAGTAGCCATCTTGAATGTCGCGCTCTAGGTCGTATTGCCTGTAATCGGTAGCGGGGTCAAAAGGCGTTTTGTTAAAGAGCTCGGACCACCAGTGATACATCGCGCCGCCCGTGCGCAGGCCTTTTTGCCGGGCGAGGCCAAAGATGTTAGGCACCGGGCAGCGCTGCCGGGACCCGTTGCTGGTGATGGTGTTGACAGAGCCGTCGACCCCGGTGGCGATGAGGGCGTAAGAGGGACGGGAGTCTGAGGGCAATCCCGAGCGCAACTTGGTGTAGGCAGCTTTTCCTTCTTCGAGCCAGCGGTTGAGCCCGTTGAAGTACCTCTTGCCGAAATCTGCTCTGAGCCCGTCAACAACGATGAGATAGACCGTCGTCTCCACTGGATCGCCTCCTTGCGTCGGCCGCCTGCGGCCGTGGCGCGCCCTGAACGCGCGTCTTTGAGGGGAGAATTCGGAAGTGAAAGACGGCTGCCTGCTGCGGAGCGAAGGTTTGAACGAGGCCCCGGAGAAGTTTTGTTGACGGATTGCGCTGAAAGTTTCGCCACGAGATCCGATCCAGACAGCGCCGCGAGGACGGCGAACTTGGCAGCGGGCATGAGGGGGAGAGCTGTGTGAGCGGGACCGTATCCGCGGGACGAGATCAAGAGACGCTGAAAAACCTGATCGGCGGCCGGTGGGAGACCGCCGGCGTCACCGAGTTTGACGACGTCTTTAACCCGGCGACCGGTGAGGTGATCGCCCGGGTGCCTCTTTCGGGCGGCGAGGTGGTCGACCGGGCCGTCGCTGAGGCGGCCAAAGCTTTTGCGGCATGGCGAGATCGCCCCGTGTACCAGCGCTCGCAAATTATGTTTCGTTATAAACGCCTTCTCGAGGAAAACAAGGAGCGCTTGGCCTGTTCGATCACTCTAGAGCACGGCAAGCTGCTCGCCGAGGCCCGGGCCGAGGTGGAGCGGGGTATTGAGTGCGTCGAGCTGGCCTGCGGCATCACGATGCACCTGCAGGGGCGCAACTTGGAAAACGTCGCGACCAATGTCGACGTCGAGATGTACCGCCAGCCCCTGGGAGTCGTCGCAGGGATCTGCCCTTATAACTTCCCCGCCATGATCCCTCTGTGGATGTTTCCTGTAGCGATTGCGTGCGGCAACACTTTTGTGCTGAAGCCCAGCGAGCGGACGCCCCGGACCGCCGTGCTGCTGGCCCAACTGCTGCTGGAGGCGGGGCTGCCGGAGGGCGTTTTCAACATCGTCCACGGAAGCCGGCAGGCGGCGGCCCGTCTGCTGGAGCACCCTGAGGTGCGCGCCATTTCCTTTGTGGGTTCGCAGCCTGTGGCCGCGGCGATTTACAGGGAAGCGGCCGCCCACGGTAAGCGGGTCCAGGCCCTCAGCGGCGCCAAAAATCATCTGATCGTCCTTCCCGACGCCGATTTGGACGTGACCCTCGAAGCCGTGGTGGGCTCGGCCTTCGGTTCCACCGGGCAGCGCTGTATGGCCGGCAGCGTGCTGGTCGCTCAAAACCGGGTGGCGGATGAGTTTTTAGAGATGCTCATCGAGCGGGCCAACAACCTTAAAGTCGGCTCAGGCTTTGATCCCGAGACCGAAATGGGCCCCCTCATCCGCGAACAGCACCGCGAGCGGGTCAAGGGCTACATCGCCAAGGGCGAGCAAGAAGGCGCAAGGCTCCTCTTTGACGGCCGGCGGGCTAGCGTGCCCCCGCAGGGCTTTTTCCTCGGGCCCACCATCTTTGATCAGGTCCATCCCGATATGACCATCGCCCGCGAGGAGATCTTTGGGCCTGTCCTCAGCACCGTGAGGGTCGAAACCATCGAAGAGGCGATTGATCTCGTCAACCGCTCGGAGTACGGCAACGGCGCGGTCCTTTTTACCCAAAGCGGCAAAGCGGCCCGGCAGTTTCGCCGTTACGCCAACGCCGGCATGATCGGCATCAACATCGGCGTGCCGGCGCCGGTGGCCGCTTTTCCCTTTAGCGGGTGGAAAAAGTCGTTTTACGGGAGCCTTCACGTCAACGGATTGGACGGAATCGAATTTTATACAGAGAAGAAAGTGGTGACGAGCCGCTGGTTTTGACGGGCGAAACGGGAGCGCCCGGATGGAGCAAGGCAAAGACTTGTGCGGAGGGATGCACCGTGAAAAGGGTCAGGATGACGATGGCCCAGGCGATCGTGCGTTTCTTGGCGGCGCAGTACGTCTCGAGAGACGGGGTTGAGCAGCCCTTTTTCGCCGGTGTGATCGGGATCTTCGGGCATGGGAATGTCACGGGCCTTGGCCAAGCGTTGGAGGAGCTGGATCTTCTCCGGTACTATCAACCACGCAATGAGCAAGCCGGCGTGCATTGGGCCGCGGCCTACGCGAAGGCGAAAAACCGCCTGCAGACCTTTGCCTGCACCTCATCGGTGGGGCCGGGGGCGACCAACATGCTGACCGGCGCGGCGGCGGCGACGATCAACCGCTTGCCCGTTCTTCTCTTGCCGGGCGATACCTTTGCCAGCCGGCTGCCGCACCCCGTGCTCCAGCAGCTGGAACACCCGATGAGCCACGACCTTTCGGTCAACGATGCCTTCCGTCCCGTCTCGCGCTTTTGGGATCGGATCAACCGTCCGGAGCAGATCCTCTCGAGCCTGCCCGAGGCCATGCGGATCCTGACCGATCCGGCCGAGACAGGCGCGGTCACCCTGGCGCTGCCGGAGGATGTGCAAACTGAAGCGTACGACTATCCCGCCCACTTTTTCGAAAAGCGGGTGTACCGCATCCCCCGGATCTTGCCGCCCGAAAGCGAGCTCGCGGCAGCGCTGGAGATGATCCGAAAGGCCCAGCGGCCCTTGATCATCGCGGGCGGCGGGGTCATTTACTCAGAGGCTTGGGACTCGTTGGACCGGCTGGCCACTTCTTGCGGCATCCCCGTCGCGGAGACCCAAGCGGGCAAAGGTGTGCTCCCGTGGAATCATCCGTGGCTCGTGGGTCCCGTGGGCGCGAACGGCGGCACGGCGGCCAATCGCCTGGCTGCCAAGGCCGACCTGGTGATTGCGATCGGCACCAGGCTGAGCGACTTCACCACCGCGTCCCGCACGGCCTTTGCCCATCCCGAGGTGCGGTTTATTGGTCTCAACATCGCGCCGATGGACGCGTATAAATTTGGCGCCCTGCCGCTCATTGCCGACGCCCGCGAGGGCATCGAAGCGCTGGCTTCGGCTTTGATGGCGATGGGGTACCGCACGAGCGAGGCATACCAGCAAGAAGTGGCCCGGGAAAAGGCGGAATGGGATGAGACGGTCGAAAGGCTCCGGCGGGGCGAAGAGGGACACCTATTGAGCCAGGCCCAGGTCCTGGGGATCGTCAACGAGCACAGCGGTCCCCGGGATGTGGTGGTCAACGCCGCGGGGACCATGCCGGGCGACCTCCTCAGGCTCTGGCGGGCGCGCGATCCCAAGGGTTACCACGTCGAATACGGCTACTCGACGATGGGCTACGAGATCCCTGCCGGCCTCGGCATCAAGATGGCTGACCCCAGCCGCAACGTGTACGTGTTGATCGGCGACGGGAGCTACTTGATGATGAACTCCGAGATCGTCACCGCGGTGCAGGAGGGGTACAAGCTCACCATTGTCCTCGTCGACAACGGTGGCTTTCAATCGATCCACGGCCTGCAAAGATCGTCAGGCAGCCCCTCTTTCGGCAACGAACTGCGGGCCCGGGATGCGCAAACCGGCCGCCTCAGCGGCCCGTATCTTGCCATCGACTACGCCAAGAGCGCGGAAAGCATGGGAGCCAAAGGTTTTTACGCCGACACCGCCGATGCTCTCCGGGAAGCGCTCAAAGCGGCGGATCAAGAGAAAGGCACCGCGCTGATCCACGTGAAAGTGGACCCCACCAAGAGCGTGCCGTCCTTTGAGAGCTGGTGGGATGTGCCAGTGGCCGAGGTGTCGTCGCAGCCCGGCGTGCAAGAGGCGCTCGAGGCTTACCGGAAGGGCCGCGAACGCCAGAGGTTTTACTACTAGGCTGCCGGCGGTCGCACAACCTCGTTTACGGTCTCGACCCGTGGACTCATGATTTCAAGGCGTTTCCATGCACAACTGGAGGGGCGCTCCCATGGCCGACGTAATCGAAATCTTTACTTTGGGCCGGCTCATTGTGGACTTGTACGCCGACCAGCTCCACACCCCGCTGGCGGAGGTCAAGAGCTTTAGCAAGTACCTTGGGGGTTCTGCCGCCAACACCGCCTTTGGCCTGGCGCGCCTTGGCGCGAGAGTAGGCCTCATCAGCCGGGTGGGCCCCGACGAGTTTGGGGAGTTCCTGCTCGCGCGTCTGCAAAAAGAAGGGGTCGACACCTCCATGGTGGCCGTCGACCCCAAATATCCAACAGGCCTCGCCTTTGCCTCGATCTTCCCGCCGGGTGATTCCAAGGTCCTCTTTTACCGTAAGCCTTGCGCCGATACCCATCTCACCGTCGACGATATTGACATGGACAAGCTCCGCCAGGCCAAGATCCTCTCGATCGCGGCAACTGCCCTCTGCGAATCGCCTTCCCGGGAGGCCGTCTTCGCGGCCTTGGAGGAGCACCGGCTCGCGGGCGGGCTCAACGTGATCGACGTCGACTGGCGGCCCATGCTGTGGGACGATCCCCACGCCGCCCGGATTTACTACCGGATGGCGCTCAAGATGGCGGACATCGTGATCGCCAACGAGGCCGAGTTGGCGATGGCGGGTGAGTCCAGCGATCCCCAGACAGCGGCCGCCAACCTGCTCAGGCTGGGCGTACGGCAAGTGGTGGCCAAGAGGGGAAGCCAAGGGGTGATGCTCTTTGGCGACGGTGGCCCCCTCTTTGTGCCTGCGATCAAGGTGCAGGTGATGAACACCCTGGGCGCTGGCGACGGTTTCGGCGCCGCCTACAATTACGGCCTATTGCAGGGCTGGGATCCTGAGCGAACGCTCCGCTTTGCCAACGCCGCCGGCGCGATCGTCGTCACCCGGCACAGCTGCTCTGAGGCGATGCCCACCTTGGAGGAGGTGGAAGAGCTCTTGGCGCGGACGTCCTAACCTCGTGTTAACCTGACTCCCTAAGCCTTAAAAGGGTAACGTCACGCCGATGCGGTAGATCGCCACCCCTTCGTGCGGCCAGACGACGCCGGCGTCGAGGAGAAAGCTACCGAAGTCCCACCGCAGGGCGCCCAGCCATTCGGTGCCGGCGTCGCTGTCGAGATACCTGCGGTGCCCGGCCCGCAGCATGGCATTGGAGCCGACGGGCAAGTCCAGCACCCACGCGACGATCGGGCTCATGTGGGAGGAAGAAAGGGGCGTCCCCATTTCCACCGAAAACCCCCATCCCTCGCGAGAGATGTAGGAGATGGAGGCGACGAGTTCTTCGGGATCGAGGTCCGTCCCCCCAAAGGCGTTGTAGTAGACAAGGGCCGCAATCCAGTTTTGCTGGAATGGCGCATAGAGTCCCAGATCGCCAGCCCAGCGTTGTCCCTCGGGGGACGCGATGTGCTTGACGGCGGCGCCTACCGCAACGTGCCCGGTGAGGAAGCGACCGATATGATAAGAGAGCTGACGCCACTTGGAATCGGCCGCCTTGCCGCCTTCGAGCCAGACAAAAGCCCCTGCGGCAAACAATCCGTCGCCTGGATCGCTGTAGCCGAGAAAGCGGATCGGCCCGTCGTGATCGCCGGGCTGGAAGCCGAGGTGGACGCCGAG
>PKEU01000107.1 GCA_002919195.1 bacterium | reverse complement strand
GGAGCGTGGTCGCCGTGCGCATGATTCTCGACGGAATCACCCTCAAACTGCCGGTGATCGAGTTCAACGGCGCGTTTCTTTCCGATCTGAAGACGGGCCGGCACGAGGTTGTCAACCACATTGAGCGGGACCTTGTCCAGGAACTTTACCGCGTAGTGAGGGAAGCAGGATTCGTGCCGTTCATCTCAACCTTTGACGGGTCGGAGGATTGCGTCTACTACAACGAGATCGTCAACGAAGGCATGGCGTGGTACCTCAATGACCGCCTCAGCGTGGGCGATCGCCGGTGGCGCCGGGCGAGCGATTTAGCGGAGTCGTTTCGTGATGACGTGGTCTGCTTCACAGTCATCGGCAGGCCAGAGCCGCTTTCCGAACTGCGGGGCGCCGTGGAGGAGGCGTTTGGGGAAAAGATCAAGACGCAGTTTTTCGAGAACCACTACTCGCCCGGTTGGTATTGGTTAACCGTTCATGACTGGCGCGCCAGTAAAGCCCATGCCATCAGGACGCTCCGGGAGCGTTACGCACTTAATGATGCCGAACTCATCGTGTTTGGCGACCACAACAACGATATTGAAATGTTTCAAGAGGCCGATCGGGCCATCGCCGTAGCCAATGCGACCGACGAGTTAAAGGCCCACGCGACCCAGGTCATCGGCCCCAACGACGAGGACAGCGTCGTGAGGTACCTTTTGGATTATTGGAAAGGCGGAGCCGCCGGCGCGACCGGGACCGGCGGATAACGGGCGTAAGCGGATTTCGAAACGGCTCTCAAATGTGATGCGGACCGACGCGGACCGCTACTCTGCGGACCCCGAACTTCGAACGATGAAGACGAAACCGAAACGGCGATCGCCTTACTGTACCTGCGAAGCGCAGGCTCGTCCGGATTCGGAGTGGCTCGGAGTGGTCGCTTTCTCACGTGCTGCCGTGACGTCAACGAGGTTCACCGTGCTCGCCGACCACCCGGATCAAGGCGTCGACGACCGCGGGGTCAAACTGCGTTCCTGCAGATTCCCGCAGTTGGCGAATCGCTTCGGCCGGCGTCAGCGCGGCCCTGTAAGCCCTGTCGGACGTCATCGCCTCGTACGCGTCCGCTACGGCGATGATCCGCGCGTCGAGCGAAAAATCGGCTCCACTGACGCCATCCGGGTATCCTCGTCCATCCACCCGCTCGTGATGATGGCGGACGCCGTCGATGTACTCGCGGAACTGGTCAATGCCGCTGATGATTTTTACCGATTCGATGGGGTGCCGCTTGATGATCTCGTATTCCTCGTCCGAAAGGCGGCCAGGCTTGTTGAGGATGCTGCCGGGAATGGCGATCTTGCCGATGTCGTGAAGGAGCGCCGCACGATAGATGCGCTTCACGGCCTCCGCAGGAAGGCGCATCTCCTGGGCGATCGCCCGGGCGAAGTGGGCCACCCGTTCCGAGTGCTGCGCCGTATAGGGATCCTTGGCGTCGACGGCCCTGACAAAGGCGAGGATCGTTTGCTCGTTGAGCTTTTCCAAATCTAAAATGCGTAGCCGCAACCGGCCGGCCATGGCCCCCACCAGCACGCCGACGCCACCGAAAAAGACCGTTCTCACGATCCAGTTTTGAGGGGTCTGGGGAATGCCCAAAGCGACATCGTGCGGCATCCATGGACCGCACAGCAGGCCTGCCAACACGCCCGCGAGCAACCCGCCCCGCACGCCGAAAGTCGCTGCCGCGAAGACGACCGGCACGTAGTAAAGGTGGGGAAACACGTGGGTCGTCCCGCCGCCTAAATATGTCACCAGCGTTGCTAGCAAAAGAGCCACACCGGTTAAAGCGGCCGTCCACGGCGACGGGTGGACAAGGCGATCCAAGCGCCGCTTCTTCACGCTGGCCTTCCCCTTTCCCAAGGAAGCAGCCCAAAGTGTGGGTGCGAAACGGTCACATCACGCGGCACGAAACGGGATCATGACACTCGGGTTTCGATGGTGAGGCCCATTTCCTCGAGTGCGGCGAGAAACCGGTCAGGATCGGGACCTCCCGGGGCTTCGGGTGCGATGACGCCGGGCAATGAGACTTCGCGCCGCCCAACCATGAGCGTGGCGACGACCTGGGGAAGGGCGGTAAGATCCCTCATGCGCCCGACAGCGGTCATTTCGATCACGGCGGGCTTTCCATCCTTAATCCCGTGCACCGCAACGTGGGCGCCCGAGATGGGCTTCGGCGGTCCGCTGAGCTTTTGAATCAAGGGTAGGAAGGGCTTCATCAACCGTAAGAGCCGGTCGCGCGCCTCGGGGGTGTGGGTGAGCCCCATTCTGGTGAGCATCCGGGTCAAACGGCTCACCAAGGCTTCGTTGAGGCCGCCCCGGAGCGTCACTTCTTCGAGCCCGGGAATAAACCGGGGAATCGTGATCGGCTCAGGATGGCCGGTGTGGTAAACGTCGACGGGTCCGATGGGCTCTGGAAAGGTGACGATCTCCTTGCCCGTGCCGGCCCGGACCGTCTTGTGCCGCCCTTGCGAGAAGGTCGGAACCTCGCCGGTGAAGATATGCAGCGCATGAAGCAGGCTCGCAACGCCGTCGGCGTCGGCGAGAGCCCCGACCCAAGCGATGTGGATCTTTTTGGCCTCGTCGAGCATGGAGACGCCCTTTTTCGCCAGGATGTTGGTAAGCCCCGGCGTCCATCCCGCACCCGTGAGGATCGTGACGCCCCGCTCTTTGGCCGCGTTGTCGAGGGCAAAAACGTCCTGGGCGGCGTCGTGGTCATCGCAGATGCTGACATAGGAAACGCCGGCGACGATCGCCGCTTTGGCGAGGAGCGTTTCGTAGAGGTAATAGGGGCCGATCGCGCTCGCCGCGACATCGTGGCCTTTCAGGGCGGACACCAAGGCGTCGTAATCGTTGACGTCAAGGGTGATGGCCCGGCTGGGACCGCCGAGCTCTTCCGCCAACGCCTGCACCGCTTCAAGACGCCGGCCCGTCAATGTGAGCACTTCCACTTCGGGCGACTGGGCCAGGGCTTCGGCAGCACGCCGGCCCATCGCGCCCGTCGCGCCCAGCAGGATGACCTTCAAGGGCTTCTCTCCCGAAATAAAGGTTTCACGAGGCCAAATCCAGTCTCAGATTCAGTCTTTAATCATCCGTGCCGTCTTGTCCCATCGGGTTGCAGGGTAAAGCGATTCTCCGGTAGGGCCGTGTCATCCTTTCTGTTGGTGGATCCGCTCTTTGCATTTTTTACGCCGGCAGCATCAATGGCAGGAGGCCCTCGTTTCATTGTTGGTTCAATCCGAAGTCTGGCAGTTTTGGCCGTTCAAACCGTCGACACGTCCAAAAAGTGCCCCGAAAATTTTCGCAAGATGCCTTGCGCGCTTTTTTCTGTGGTCGGTGAAAAAGAAACCCCAGCTCAGAAGCCTGTCGAGTGATAGGACACGTCCACGGCCCGGTAGCTCGCGCGTTTTCAGAGCACTTTCCGGACAGGCAAGCGGCCCTAGACGTCCAGCGGGAGTCACAACTTCCCCGAGACTGACGGCGTCAAGGGCTCGCAGGAGAGACGGCGGGACCCAAGGCGCAGAAGTGTGACCACGGCGGTAGCGCACGAGCGCGACGACTCGAGCAGCGCATGAGCGAGATGACGGGAGCAGTCTACGGCCGTGACGATGGGAACAGCAAACGAGCGGGATGTCGGGAACAGCGTATGAGCGGGATGACGTGCCCAACGGCGCACAAGGGTGACGACGCGGGTTAAGGTGTAGAAGAGTGACCACAGGGGCGATGGCGCAGAAGAGTGGTGAGCAAACGCCGACGCGTCCGAAATGTGCCTCGTAAGTGTGCGAGGGTGCTTTGGGGCATTTGTCCGCGGTGAACCAGATTGGCAAAAGGCCAGCTGAAAGGGGGGTGGAATGACTGCGATGGCCCGCGGCTCGTCGCGGGGTGCGATTTGAGAGCACATTTCGGACGCTGAAGGTTGACGATGAGGTCGCGACAAGCGACCACCCAAATGGCTATCAGGCCTAGAACTGGGGCGGGGGCTGTGATCGAGCGACCCGTGGACGCAAGGTGTGGACGCAAAGTGTATGGGGAAGGCGAGCACGGAGGATGTGAACGTAAAGCGTACGTGGAAGGCGTGCACGGAAGGTGTGGACGGAAAGCGCATGTGAAAGGCGTACACATAAGGTGCGAACGGAAAGTGTACGCGGAAGGTGTACACGGAAGGTGCAGACGGAAAGTGTATATGCGGAAGGCGTACACGTAGGGTGCAGACGGAAAGTGTATGCGGAAGGCGTACACGGAAGGCGTGGCTGGGGAAGCGGGCTCGCGCCGCACTCGCCTAACCGGTGATTGGCGTGGAGGCGCGAGCCTGCCGGCGGGAACATCACGGTATTCGGATCTCTTGGATCTTCGGTTGCTTCAGAAAGAAAGATCTCTTGGATCTACGAGGCATCTCTCGGATCTTTGGGCCCTAAAGCCACACCGCGGTACTCGAGAACGCGCCCACCGCCTCACGCCTTCTTTTCATTTTCCTTTACTTCACTTTGCTTCACGCTTTCGTTACAACGACACAGTGAGCGCAGCTACCGAGTGGGGAGGCAGGTCGATGGTCACTGTTCCGTCCACGTTGGGCGTAACTTTGCAATCCCTCGGTACGACGCGCTCTGGCTCATCGGGGGTATTGTGATCGCGCACGGCGTCGCTGGACAAAATGCGCCCGTCGACGCGGGTGACCGGCTGGCCAAATTCAATCGCGACGGAGGCGGGCATCTCCAGGTGCGCGTTGACGAGCGAGATTGTGATCTGCCCCTTCTCCCCAGGAGCGCGCGTCGCCGACACGGAGACGGCCGCCCGCCCTTCGACTCGAGGCAGCGGCGGCGAGCTGACGTCGACCGGCAGGCGCTGGCCGTCTTTGTGGCCTTTGAAGAGGTCGAACACATGATACGTCGGGGTCTTGCACACCTTGGGGCCTTTGGTTAAGATCAGCGCTTGCAACACGTTGATCGTCTGGGCCATGTTGGTCATAAAGATGTCCTCGGCGTAATCGTGGTACAGGTGAAAACCTAGCGCAGCGACGATCGCGTCCATCATCGTGTTTTGCTGGTACAAGCCGTTCTCGGTGACGGCTTCCACGTACCACGTGCCCCATTCGTCGATGATGAGGCGAATCGGCGCATCGGGGGTCGAGTAGGCCCGGCAAAGCGCTGCGGCTTTTTCGACATGCTTGCGAAGCTGGTCGAGCTCTCCAATCAGTCCGTAATAGTCGTCATCAGTGAAGTTGAGATCCGACAGCGTGCGTCCCAAGTAGTGGTGGATCGCCAGGTACTCAAAAAGAGGGCCCCAGTGATGCAGGCGGTAGGAGAAGAGCCTTTCAAAGAAGATCTCGTTCCAGTACTCCATGTTTCGCGAGCTGGACCCGCATGCGATCAACTCGATCGTGGGATCCGTCCTGCGCATGAAGTTGGCAAACTGGCAGAAAAGATCCGCATACTGGTCAGGCCGCATGCGCCCGCCGCAGCCCCAAAGCTCATTGCCGACGCCCCAAAAGCGAACCTTCCACGGTGTGGGCGCTCCATTTTGTGCCCGTAGCTGCGTGAGGTGGGTCTCCTCCACGCAATTGCAATACTCCACCCACGACCGGGCTTCTTCGACGGTGCCACTGCCCACGTTGACGCAAATGTACGGCTCGGTCCCGATCATTTCGCAAAAGCGCAAGAATTCGTGGGTGCCAAACGCATTGGATTCCGACTGCTTCCACCAGAGGTTGTGGCGTTTGGGCCGTTGCTCCCGCGGGCCAATCCCGTCCATCCAATGGTAATTGTCTGCAAAACAGCCGCCAGGCCACCGGAGTGCGGGAATCTCCAAGGCCTTCAACGCTTCCACCACGTCAAGGCGGATGCCGCCATCGTTTGGGATGTCCTTTCGATCTCCGACCCAAATTCCCGGATAGATGCATCTTCCAAGGTGTTCAGCAAATTGGCTGTAGACAAACCGCTCTACCTTGGGGCCTCGAACGTGAGGATGAACGCGGACGTGAACTTGATTCATCTGGTTCATCTGGGCTCTCCTTTTCCCATCAGTAGTGGATGCTGAAAGTAATGGACGCGCTCAAGGGGCTTACTGCTTCACCGCGCCTGCGGTCAAGCCAGAGATGAAGCTCCTCTGCATGAAGAGAAAGAGGAGGATAATCGGTATGGAGCTCAGCACGGATCCCGCCATCAACTCGTCGTACCGCTGGCGATAGTCGGAAATCAG
>PKEU01000187.1 GCA_002919195.1 bacterium | reverse complement strand
CTCAGCTTCACTTACTTCAACATGGTTCAACCGCCCAAATGGGTGGGCTGGCAAAACTACCTCACTCTCTTTTTGGAAGACGAGGTGTTTCTCATCGCGGTGAAAAACACGCTGTTTTTCGCCGCGATCACCGGTCCTTTGAGCTACGTGATGTGCTTTGTCGCCGCGTGGCTCATCAACGAGCTCAATCCCAAAGTGAGGACTTTCCTCACCTTGATGTTTTACGCGCCGAGCATCTCCGCCAACGCGTACCTCATGTGGACACTGCTCTTTAGCGGCGACTCCTACGGCTATATCAACGGGATGCTGCTTTACTGGGGCATCATCGACAAACCCATCCTGTGGCTGCAGGATCCCCAGTGGATGATGACCGTCGTCATCATCGTGGTGTTGTGGATGAGCCTGGGCGTCAGTTTCCTTACTTTTATCGCCGGGCTGCAGGGGATCGACAGGGTCCATTACGAGGCGGGCGCCATCGACGGCATTCGCAACCGCTGGCAAGAGCTTTGGTACATCACGCTCCCGATGATGAAAAACCACCTGATGTTTGGAGCGATCATCAGCATCACCAACTCCTTTGCCGCCGCCGCCCAGCTGCAAGCCTTGACAGGGCCGACGCCCACCGACTGGGCCACCTGGACCATCATGCAGCACGTCAACGACTACGGCTACGTCCGTTACGAAATGGGCTACGCCTCAGCCATGGCAGTGCTCCTCTTTCTCGCGATGGTCACGGTGCAGCGGCTCGTCCAACGCTTGCTCGCGAAGCTCGCGTGACGGGCGGAAGCGGCGAGTCGACGCCAGCACGGGCAGCGAAATGACAGAGGTTTTGAAACGGAGAAAGGGGTCTTGACGATGAGCATCTTGCGTGCCCACAGAGTGCGGCTCTACCGCTCCACCGCGGGCGATGTGGTCATCTTTTCGATCCTCGTGGTGATCGCGGCGTTTATGGCCATGCCGATGGTCTACACCATCGGAAACGCCTTTAAACCTTTGAGCGAAATCTTCATCTTCCCGCCGCAGTTTTTGCCCCGGCACCCGACGATGGATAACTTCTACGACCTCTTTGTCCTCATGGGCCAAAGCTGGGTGCCCATCACCCGCTACCTCTTTAACTCCCTCTTGATCGTCGCCCTGGGCACGGCGGGAAACGTCATCTTTGGGTCGCTATGCGCCTACGCTTTGGCCAAGCACGAGTTTCCGGGGAAAAGGTTGATCAACCAGGCGATCCTCCTCTCCTTGATGTTTGCCGGGGCGGTGCTTCTCATCCCCCACTACCTGATCATGTCGTACCTTGGCTGGATCAACACCTATGCCGCCGTCATCGTCCCGGCGTGGGGGGCGACCCTGGGCGTCTTTTTGCTCCGCAATTTCATTGACCACATGGTGCACGACACGCTGCTGGAGGCGGCTCGCATCGACGGGGCGAGCGAATTTCAATGCTACTGGCACGTGGTGATGCCGATCGTCAAGCCCGCGTGGCTCACCCTGATCATCCTCAGCTTCCAGCAGCTTTGGGCCGACCAGGGCTCACTTTTCCTCTATGCCGAACAATTGAAGCCCCTCCCCTATGCCCTGAGCCAGATCATCGGGGGAGGCGTGGGCCGCGCTGGCGTCGCGGCCGCGGTGACCGTGATCTTGATGGCGGTGCCGATCACCGTTTTCGTCATCAACCAATCGCAGATCGTGGAGACCATGGGCACGTCGGGAATCGCCGGCGAGTAAACGGCCCCGGTTTGCAATTGCGCCTTGCCAAGGAAAGGATTAAGATAGTACGATGCAAGGAGCAAAGTGCTACCGCAAGGGGAAACCCAGGCCTTATAGGGGTCTTTGCCTCGGGCAAGGGGGAGTGGGACATGGTCGTGGCGGAGCGGCGGGCGTTTCCCCGCCATGAAGTGAGCCTCAAAGCCTACGTGCATCTTCGCATCGGCAGCGAAAGCCACGTCGTGATCGGCTTTCCAGCGACGATCCGCTCGATCAGCCGCGGCGGGGCGCGGCTCAAGGTGCCCCCGTGGGTGACGTCCTACCTTCACCCGGGAAAGACGGCCTTTGTCCGCATCGAGCATCCCGAGCTCAGCGCGACGGAGCTGCGCTCCCGAGTCGTCTGGTTTCGTGAGTCGCAGCTGGCCGTCGCGTTTGCCGGTCGCACCGACTCGGAAAGGCCGCAACGCCCGGGCGCGGCGTGGGCGGCGTTTCGCCCCGGTTCGAAAGCGGCGTACGCCGTCGGCGCGCCGTGCGACGTCACGGCGTGATGAGCGCGGCTTGCGTTAGCGAAAAAGCGGCTCCTTTCGCTTCTCGCTGAAAGAGAGCGAAAGGGGCCGCATCGTTTGCATCCGCTCAATCTTGGAGCCTTCGCCCTGTCATCCCGTCGATGGTGACGATCGATCCATCGGGCCGGTAGAGGAGCTCCGTCACTTTCGCGCTCCGCAAAGGCGTCCTCCCGCCCGAAAGCGACGAGTCATGGTAAAAGAGGTACCACTTCCCCCTGTACTCGACGATGGAGTGGTGGGTCGTCCAACCGACCACCGGTGTGAGCACAACACCCTGATAGGTAAAGGGGCCGTAGGGGTTGTCGCCGATGGCGTAGACGATCTTGTGCGTGTTGCCCGTTGAGTAGGAGAGGTAGTAGCGCCCCTGGTACTTGTGCACCCACGCCGCCTCAAAAAACCTGCGGTCGTGGTCGTCGGCCTTGATGGGCTCGCCCGAGGGGTCGAGAATCTGCACTTCCCGCGCCTCTTCGGCAAGCTCCACCATGTTTTCACGAAGCCGCGCTACCCTGGGCCCCAACGCCGGCCGGTCTCCCGACGGCTCCGGCGGCGCCGACGGATCGTAGGCGCCCGACTCCCACCGCTGCAGCTGCCCGCCCCAGATGCCGCCGAAATACATGTAATACGTGCCGTCATCGTCTTCAAAAAGGCAAGGATCGATGCTATAGGCGCCCGTCATCGGCTCGGGCAGGGGCTGAAACGGGCCCGCCGGAGAGTCGCTGATCGCGACCCCGATGCGAAAGATCCCTTCGCGATCCTTGGCAGGGAAATACATGTAGTACTTGCCGTCCTTGTGGGCCACGTCGTTGGACCACAACTGGCGCTCGGCCCAGGGCACGTCTTCGAGGCGGAGCACGACTCCGTGGTCGTGCACCTCTCCGTCGATCTCCTCCATCGAGAGGACGTGGTAATCCCTCATGGCGAAGTGATCGCCGTCGTCGTTTTCGGGAATGCCTGCATCGATGTCGTGGGACGGGTAGATGTAAAGCTTCCCTGCAAAAACGTGTGCCCTTGGGTCTGCCGCATACATGTGCGTTACGAGGAGTCTCGACTCTGTCATCGGCCTACCATCCATCTGCTGAGTTGATCGTTATTTTCCGGTCTTTCGACCGTTTTCTTCACTTCGTTATACAGTTGGTCATCCACGGAGAAAACCCTTCGTCAAAAAGGCTCAATTGGATTTGATTGACACCGCTGGCGATCTTACGTATAATGGCCTTGACCGGATTGGTCAGGAAAGGTCAAACACATGGTTTCGGATTTTCCGATGGCATACTCTGTACGAGAGGCGTAAGGCCACCCTCTCTAAGGAAACGAAGGGAGATTTGTCCACCATGGTGCTCATCCCCACGGTCATCGAGCAAACCAACCGAGGCGAGCGGGCGTATGACATCTACTCGCGCCTGCTCAAGGATCGCATCATCTTTCTTGGCGGCCCCATCACCGATCACGTTGCCAACCTCGTCGTCGCGCAGCTGCTCTTTTTGGAGGCTCAGGACCCTAACGCCCATATCAACTTGTACATCAACAGCCCCGGGGGCAGTGTCACGGCGGGCTTTGCCATCCACGACACGATGCAGCTCATTAAGCCCGAGGTAAGGACCATCTGCGTCGGCCTTGCCGCCTCCATGGGCGCCTTTCTCCTTGCGGCAGGAGCCAAAGGACGCCGGTACGCTCTGCCCAACAGCAAGATCATGATCCACCAGCCGTGGGGTGGCATCCAAGGGCAAGCGACCGACATTGAGATTCACGCGCGGGAGATCCTCCGGGACCGCGACCGCCTCAACCAGCTTCTGGCCAAGTACACGGGGAAAGACTTGGATGTGATCGCCCGCGACACCGACCGCGACTTTTACATGAACGGCGAGGAGGCCAAAGCGTACGGGATCATCGACGAGATCCTCACCGAAGATAAGCGTTCGCCCGAACCGAGCCGGTCATCAAAGGACGACTTCTAGCCTTTGGCCCGTCCCAAGCTCGTCGCTTGAGCCGGAGAACCCCTCCGGCTTTTTTGCTTCGCCGGCCAGGAGGCCACGCTTGACACCCTTTCCCACGCGCCTTTACAATGGAGACAGATACCCCTATGGGGTATCATCCGGGCATACTTTGCCTGGTGATTTGGAGGTGGACCCTGTGAGCGGTCCCAATGCAACAAAGACCGGCCAACCGGCGAAAACCCTGACGCTTTCCCTGCCTGTCGTCGGCATGACCTGCGCCGCCTGCGCAAGCCGCGTCGAAAAGAGCCTTGCCAGACTCGACGGCGTCCGGCAGGCGAGCGTCAACCTCGCAACCGAACGAGCGAGCGTCGAGCTCGTGCCCGGAGCCATCGACGTCATCACCTTGACGGAGACGATCAAAAAGATCGGCTACGATGTGCCCCAAGCCAAGGCGCGCCTTGCCATTTCGGGCATGACGTGCGCCAACTGCGCGGCCCGCATCGAAAAGCGATTGCGGAAAGAAATGGGCGTCACAAACGTTTCGGTCAATCTGGCGACCGATTCGGCGACGGTGGAATTTATCCCCGGCGTCACCGATGTGCCTTCTTTGATCCGCATCATCGAATCGCTGGGTTATAAAGCCAACGACGCCGAACCAGGCGCCTTGCTCGACGCGGAGCAAAAGGCCCGGGAAAAGGAGATCCGCTCCCAGCGAAACCGCTTCCTTCTCTCTGCGGCGCTGAGCCTGCCTTTGCTCCTCTCGATGATCGGCCACACCGGCCACGTCGATCACCCGATCCTCCAATTTCTCAACAACGGGTGGGTGCAGCTGGTCTTGGCGACGCCGGTGCAGTTTATCGCCGGCTGGCCCTTTTACGTCGACTCTTATCACAACTTGAGAAATCGCTCGGCCAACATGTCGGTGTTGGTGGCCACCGGCACATCGGCCGCGTACGTCTACAGCCTCGCGAGCCTCTTTGCCGGGGAGCGGCTGGGGATCCACGGATATTACTTTGAGACCAGCGCCGTCCTCATCACGCTGATCCTTCTGGGCAAACTCCTCGAAGCCCGGGCCAAAGGGCGCACCTCTGAAGCCATTAAACACCTCATGGGCCTTCAGCCCAAGACCGCGAGGGTGATCCGAAACGGCGAGCCCGTCGACGTGCCGATCGAAGAGGTGGCCGTGGGCGACGTCGTCCTCGTCCGCCCCGGGGAAAGGATTCCCGTCGACGGCAAAGTGATCGAAGGTTACTCGACCGTCGACGAATCAATGCTCACTGGCGAAAGCATCCCCGTGGAAAAAAGCGCGGGCGACGAGGTGATCGGCGCCACCATCAACAAGCACGGCACCCTAACCTTTGTCGCCACCAAAGTGGGGCGCGACACGGCTCTCGCCCAGATCATCCGCGTCGTGCAGGAGGCTCAAGGTTCCAAAGCGCCGATCCAGCGCCTAGCCGACGTGGTCTCGGGATACTTCGTCCCCGCCGTCGTCGGCGTGGCTCTCCTCACCTTTTTCGCCTGGATCGGCGTGACCGGAGACTTCACCCGGGCCATGCTCAACATGACGGCAGTTTTGGTCATCGCTTGCCCCTGCGCGCTGGGGCTTGCCACCCCCACAGCCATCATGGTGGGCACCGGGCTGGGCGCCGAGCACGGCATCCTCTTTAAGGGCGGCGAATACTTGGAAAAGGCGCACAGCCTCACCGCGATCGTCCTGGACAAGACGGGGACCATCACTCAAGGCAAGCCGCAGCTGACCGACGTCGCGACGCACTCGGGATTTGACCGGCAAGAGCTCCTCTCCCTCGCGGCAGCCGCCGAGAGCCGCTCGGAACACCCGCTGGCCGAGGCCATCGTCGAGGGCGCCAAGGCCCGGGGGGCCTCCGTGGGCGAGCCCGAGGAGTTTGAAGCGATGCCTGGAAGAGGAGTGCGGGCGAGGGTCGAAGGGCGCACCGTCTACATCGGCACCCGCAAGCTCCTCCAGGAGGCTGGAGTCGACGTCGAGCCCCTCCAAGAGACGCTGGAGCGCTTGGAGCGCGAGGG
>PKEU01000186.1 GCA_002919195.1 bacterium | reverse complement strand
CGCCTTAAGTTTTTCAACCTGACCCCCGAGGGAAGGCTTGATCTGGAAAACCTGGACACGCTGCTCACGCCGCGGACCAAGATCGTCGCGATTACCCACGCGTCCAACGTCTTGGGCACGATCAATCCGGTGGCGGACATCGCCCGAAAGGCCCACGAGGTGGGCTGCCTCATCCTCGTCGACGGGGCTCAAAGCGCGCCCCACATGCCCGTCGATGTTCAAGCGCTCGATTGCGACTTCTTCGTGTTTTCGGCGCACAAAATGTGCGGCCCCATGGGCATTGGGGTGCTGTACGGCAAAGAAGAGATCCTGGAGGCGATGGACCCCTTCCTCTTTGGCGGGGAGATGATCAGCACCGTTACGCTCGAAAGGTCGACGTGGAACGACATCCCGTGGAAATTTGAAGCGGGCACGCCCAATGTCGCTGGCGCCATCGGCTTTGGCGCGGCCATCGACTACCTGGAGGCCATCGGGATGGAAGCCATCCAAGAGCATGAGCGTGAGTTGGTGGCTTACGCTTGGGAAGCCTTGAGCGAGCTGGACGGGATGGTCCTGTACGGCCCCAAAGAGGAGAGGTCCGGCCTGATTGCGTTCAACTACGCCGAGATTCACCCGCACGATTTGTCGACGGTCCTCGACCAGGAAGGCATCGCCATCCGGGCTGGCCATCACTGCGCGGAGCCTTTGATGCGTTGGCTCGACGTGCCGGCTACGGCGCGGGCGAGTTTTTACCTTTACAACACCCGCGAAGACATCGACGCGCTGGTGCGAGGCTTGTTGCGGGCAAAGGAGTTTTTTGCGCATGTCCCTTGAAGCTCTTTACCGTGAAGTGATCCTGGACCATTATCGCTCCCCCCGCAACAAGGGCCGGCTGGAGGATCCCACGGTGGTGGTGGAACTCAAAAACCCGGTATGCGGCGATGAGATCGCCCTCTACCTCAAACTCGACCAAGGCCGGGTCGAAGCCGTCCGTTTTGAAGGCCGGGGATGTTCGATCAGTCAAGCGTCCGCATCGATGATGACCCAGGCGATCCGTGGCAAGAGCCTGGAGGAGGCCCTGGAGCTGGTCGAGCGTTTCAAAGGAATGGTGCGGGGAGAACTGGCCGTGGAGGAGGCTGACCTGGGCGACCTCGAAGCCTTGCACGGCGTTTCGAAATTTCCCGTCCGGATCAAGTGCGCGGTGTTGGCCTGGGAGGCTCTTAAGAAGGGATTGGAGAGCGACGAAAGCCGGGTGACCGGCGAGGTCGAATGATGCAAGGAGGAAAGCGAATGAAGCACAGAGTCACCCTGATTCCCGGCGATGGCGTCGGTCCTGAGCTGGCCGAAGCGGCCCGTATCGCGATTGAGGCGACCGGGGTCGACATCGAGTGGGACGTGCAAGAAGCGGGAGCCGAAGTGATGGAAAAGTACGGCACGCCGCTGCCCGACTCGGTGTTGGAGTCGATCCGCCGCAACAAAGTGGCGCTGAAAGGGCCCATCACCACGCCCATTGGCACTGGATTTCGCAGCGTCAACGTCGCCCTCCGGCAAGAGCTGGATCTCTTCGCGTGCGTTCGGCCCTGCAAGTATTATCCCGGTGTGAAGTCGCGCTATCCGGAGACGGACATTGTCATCATCAGGGAAAACACCGAAGATCTTTACGCCGGCGTCGAGTTTGAAGCCGGATCCGAACAGGCGAAAACCATTCGTTCCTGGGCGCCCGAAAAGATCCGCGAGGACGCCGCAATCTCGATCAAGCCCATTTCGGCCGAAGGCACTCGACGGATCGTCAAGTTCGCCTTTGAGTATGCCAAGGCCAACAACCGGCGGAAAGTGACGGCGGTCAGCAAGGCCAACATTATGAAGTACACCGACGGCCTCTTTTACCAGGTGGCGCGCGAGGTGGCCAAAGAGTACGAGGGCGAGATCGAATACGAAGAGGTCTTGGTCGACGCGATCTGCATGCAGCTGGTGCAAAAGCCGGGCAACTATGACGTGCTGGTCATGCCCAACCTCTACGGCGATATCGTCTCGGACCTCGGAGCGGGTCTCGTCGGCGGGCTCGGAGTCGCTCCCGGCGCCAACATCGGTGACGAGGCGGCCGTCTTTGAGGCAACCCATGGTTCGGCGCCCAAGTACAAGGGGCAAAATAAGGTCAACCCCACCGCGTTGATCCTTTCGGGAATGCTGATGCTGCGTCACTTGGGCGAGTGGGAGGCTGCCCAGCGTCTCGAGCAGGCGGTCGCGGCCGTCTTGGCGGAGGGCCGTCACGTCACTTACGACCTGAAAGAAGATCGCAACGATCCGACGGCCGTCGGCACCTTGGAGATGGCCAAGGCGATCGCGGCCAAGATGGCGTAGCGATCCGTCCTCGGATCACCCGGGCGGAGGCGCGGGCGATGAACGAGTACCGCGAGCGGGATAAGGCCAAGCTCCTTGCCCGCCTGAAACGGATCGAAGGGCAAGTGCGGGGCATTTCCCGCATGGTCGAAGAAGATAAGTATTGCGTCGAGATCCTCATTCAGATTGCCGCGGTGAAAGCCGCCCTCAACAAGGTAGGGCTGGTCCTTTTGGAGGATCATACCAGGGGCTGTGTGCGGCGGGCGATCCAAGCCTCCGAGGATGACGAGGCGATCGACGAGTTGATGGACGTCATCATGCGGTTTGTCAAGTGATGCGGGTGAGAGGGCGGGGAAGCCGGTCGGGGCCCGGCGCCCTTTTCCGCGAGGTTGTGGACGAAGGCCAAGAGCTCTGCCACCAGATGGTACAAGCGGGGTGGGATCTCTTGGCCTACCTCGACCAGGCGGAGCGCGTCGAGCAACACGGGATCGGAGATGACCGGCACGTCATGGGCTTGGGCCCTGCCGACGATGGCCTGGGCGATTTGTCCCCGCCCCTTCGCCACGACCACGGGCGCGCGGTCCGTCTTAGGGTCGTAAGAGAGGGCAATCGCCTCTTTGAGACGGGAGCGGTCCAGTGCCCGGCTGCTACGGGAAATGCGTGACAAGGCCATCGCCTCCTGGTTCCTTGGTCGCCAAAAGCTCCTCATACCACCGTATCGGCGTCGGAAGCCCGGCCGTTTAGGCCAATCGAGGGAGATGACACGTTGAGACGGGAGATCTGGGGCGGCCTTGGGCGCGTCGTGATCATCGGAATATTGGCAAGCGTCACGGCGTGGCTCGCGATGAGAGGCTTTGTCCCGGCATACGGCGCCCCCGATGCGCCCATCGGGGATCGTGTAGCCCGGCGCGAGCTCGTCGTGGTCGTCCCAGAAGACGTGCTCACGCTGGATCCCGCGCGCTTTAATCGTCACGCGATCACCGAGTCGGTGCACCACCTTCTCTACCGCCGCCTCCTCTCAAGAGAGGGTGTGGGCTTCACCCTGGATTTGGCCCAATCCATCGAGCCGGTAGACGAGCGGACGTGGCGGATCCAAGTCAAGCCGGGCCTCGAAACTCCCGAAGGGCAACGCTACGGGGCGCGGGAGATCGCCCAGTGGTTGGAGCGGCTCATCTCGCCGGCGGGAATCGACGGCTTTCCGTCGGTGGCCCGCTCGCGCCTTAGCGCCATCGCCTCGGTGCGGGCCGAAGGCGATACCGTCTGGGTCAAGTTGAGCCGGCCGTGGCCCCAGATCGTGGCCCAACTCGCGAGGGAACCCATCGCCCTTTTGAGCCCCGAAGGCGAAGTAAAGCCGACAGGGCCTTTTCGCGTCGAGCGTTGGGACCGGGGAAATCGGATCATCTTGAGCAGGGTGGGGCCCGCGGGTCAAGGGGAGCCCACACACATCCGGATCGAGGTCGTCGCGTCAGCGGAGGAGCGCCTCCGGAGGGTCCTTTCAGGGAGCGCCCACATCGGCGTCGGGCTGCCCCCCGACGCGCTTTGGCGCCTACAGCGAACAGCCGGAGTCAAGGCCGTGGCCGTCCCCCAAAGCCGGGTCCATTTCGTCGAGTTTGACGTCTCGCGCCCACCCTTTAACGACGCGCGGGTCCGCCTTGCGCTCAATATGGCAGTCGATCGCCGCCGGCTTGTCGAAGCCCTGATGGAGCGGGAGGCGGTTGCTGTCGCGACGCTCCTTTCTCCCGTCACCTACGGTTTCGACCCGGACGTCCATCCGATTCCTTACGATCCCGATGGGGCCCAGCAGCTCCTGGCAGAGGCAGGCTATCCCCGTGGCTTCGAATTTGAACTCGATACGATCCCGGGGAAGCGGCGGGTTGCCGAAGCCATCGGTGAGATGCTGGCCGAAGTGGGGGTGACGGCCTTTGTCCGGGTGTGGAGCGACTGGCCTTCGCTGCGGGAGGCGATCCAGCGGGAAAACCGCCAAGCCTGGCTGGGCGAGTGGGGCAACAGTTCGATGGATCCTGCGGGAGCCCTGTGGCCCAAGTTGCATTCGCGGGGAGAGGCCAATTACGGGAAGTATAGAGACCGCACGCTCGACGCCATGCTGGAGCGAGCCGAAGGGACGCTCGATCCAGTGGAGCGGCTGGAGGCGTACCGGGAGATTCAACGATATCTTACGGAAAGCGCAGCGATGCTCTACGGATACGCGCAGTACGATATCTACGCCGTCGATGCTACGCTGCAGTGGACGCCTTGGCCCGAAGGGCTGCTCAACTTGGCCACAGCCAAATGGACGCGATGACCAAGGCAGGGTGATCCTCGCATGAGCCGCACGGTCGATGTGGTCGTCCTCGAAGGTGACCAAACGGGTCAGGAACTGTTGCAAGAGGCGCTGCGGGTGCTGGCGCCAGAAGTAATCCGAGCGCCTTTGCGTTTCATCTCCTTCGACCTCAGCCTCGAAAACCGCCGGCGGACGCAAAATCGGGTTGTCTTTGAGGCGGCGGAGGCCATGAAACAGGCGGGATTTGGACTTAAAGCGGCCACGATCACGCCGGAGGATCCCAGCGACGTCGGCAGCGCCAACGCCATCCTGCGCCAAGAGATCGGGGCTTCGGTGATCTTGAGGACAGGCAGGCGCATTCCCGGGGTCCGGCCGATCGCTGGCATCCACTCTCCCATCTGGGTGGTGCGGATGGCGGTAGGGGATGCCTACGGAGCCAAGGAATGGCGGGAGGGCGAAGGCGAGGACGAAGTCGCTTACCGCACTGAAAAAATCTCGCGGGCCGTCTGTCGCCAGGTGTGCGAGTTCGCATTTCTCCACGCCCGCAAGGTGCGGGCGAAGGTCTTTGGCGGACCCAAGTTTACGGTAAGTCCCGTCTACGAGGGCATGTTTAAAGAAGAGATGGACCGGGCTGCCCGCCTCTATCCCGATGTGCCCTACGAGCCTCAGCTGATCGACGCGACTTATGCGCTGCTCCTGTCGGCCAGCGGCGAACCCTTGGTGATTCCCACGCTCAACCGTGACGGGGATTGCTTGAGCGATCTTGTCCTCCAACTCTTTGGCAGCATCGCCGGCGCCGAATCGCTCCTTTTCAGTTTCGACAAGGAGCGCGCGATCAAGGTGGTCATGGCCGAAGCGCCCCACGGTACAGCGCCGTCCCTTTACCGGCGCAACATCGCCAATCCCATGGCGATGATCCTTGCCGGCGCCGCACTCTTAAGTTATATGGAGGGATCCCCGTTCCAGGCCGCCTCGCGGGCGATCTACGAAGCCACTCTAGAGTGCGTCCAAAGCGGGGTGCGCACGGCCGACCTCGGAGGCAGCGCGACCACCACCGAGTTTACCGATGCCGTCATCGAGCGCGTGAAGGCCAAGCTCGACGTGTGGGACGCTCTGGGCGAGCTCAGCTGAGAGTCCCTGGCAAATCCGTGGAAGAAAATGGCCGGCGAAAGCCTGCATGGAGAGCGGGTATGTCGAGCACTCCTACCTCAATGGCAAAGGCATGAGGAGGTGGGCTCGCGATGTTTGATTTTGATCTGCCAAGGGAAAGAGGAAGGCAGGCCGAGATCGAAGCGATCTTGGATTTTGTCTCGACCCATCGTCACTCGTATGCGAGCTTGGCCGTGTGCCGGCGGGCTTTAGACAGCGGAATCAGCGAGATTGACGGCGAGATCATCGAGGAGCTTCGCGAGCATCTGCAAGCGGCCCCCGACGACGAAGTCGAGGCGTATTACTCTATCATCAGCTAAATAAGGGGCTCAAGGCTTGTGACCTTGGGCCCGCGCCTGGGAGCTCCTTGAGAAGGTCATCGCCGCCCGAGAAAGAAAAACGCTGTACGCGATCAACGAGTTTCGCATCAAGAGGAGTGTCCCAGCAGTTATGGACGGGAACGTCAGGGTAAGGATTGCGCCTAGCCCCACCGGCGCC
>PKEU01000216.1 GCA_002919195.1 bacterium | reverse complement strand
GCGGGGGGGGGGGGGGGCCGGGGGGGGGGGGGGGGGGGGGGGGGGGGGGGGGGGCGGGGGGGGGGGGCCGGGGGGGGGGGGGGCGCCGCCCCCCCCCCCGCCATGACAATCTACCCATCGATCTCTAGCATCTCTTTGAGAAAGGGCGGAACGAGAAAGGCCGCCCGGTGAATCTCGGGTGTCCAGTAGCGGAGGTTTGCGAGCTCACGCCGGGGAGCGATGTCGTCCAACGGGCGCCTGGAAGCCAGCACAAAGGCGTAGGGCGCTGCCGAGTAGGTGGGAATGCTGGCGAAATACAGGCGCACGGTGGGGAAGCTTTTCTCTATGGCGCGATAGATCGACCGGATGAGCTTGGGCAGGTAAAAGGGCGGCCCGGCTTGCACCACCATGATGCCGTCGGGCTTGAGGGCTTTGGCGGCGTCGCCGTAAAAGGCCTCGGTGAAGAGCCCTTCCGCCGGCCCTAAGGGATCGGACGAATCGATGATGATCGCGTCAAACGCCGCGGTCTGCTCTTTCACGTATTGGATCCCGTCGGTGATATGCTGCTCCACCCTGGGATCGTCGAGCATGCCGGCCAGCTCAGGGAAGTACTGGCGGCTGACCTCGATGACCATCTCATCGATCTCCACGTGGCAGACGCGCTTCACTTCGGGATGCTTCAGCACTTCCCGGATAGTGCCGCCGTCGCCTGCCCCGATGACCAAGACCTTTTCGGGGCGCGGGTGGATCGTCAGCGGCACGTGGGCGATCATCTCGTGGTAGATAAACTCGTCTCGGATGCTGGTCTGCACGATGCCGTCGAGCACCAGCATCCTACCGTACTCCCTGCTCTCGACAACGGCCACATGCTGGTATTTCGAACGCCCCTGGTACAACGTGCGGTCGATCCGGCACTTCGTCAGGACGTGGTCGGTCTCCCGCTCCGTCAACCATAGCTCCAAATTGGTCACCCGCCTTCACTGTTGTCGACCCTAACTTCTTTCCCAACGGGGGTGTCGATTCCTGTCCCCCAAGCTCGGCCCAAACTTTGCGGCCGGTGGAGGAAACTGCCAGATTGCCGGGGGCGCCCGCGCTCCATAATACCTAGCGAGAGGTCGTTCGAGGCCCTTATGTCGCTGGATGATCATCATCCTTCGCCTTGTTCGGCCTCTCACAAGGGAAGCAGGCGCTTTAGGGAGATGACGACGCTTTTCTGGAAAGCCACACTCCCCAAGCCCTGCTTCTCGTCTTGTTTGCTAAAAGCAATTGTGGCCTCCCGCCTTCCTTGCGCTGGCGAGACGTTGTAAAATAGATAGGCACACTTGCATAACCATGCCGTGGGGGAACCGGGTGCTCTTGGGTTCCCCTTTTTCGCCCGCGGCGAGGCGCGACATTTGGAGGGGAGTGCCGTTGTCGAGGAGACTTCGCGTTGCCGTCCTCTTTGGGGGGCGCTCGGGAGAGCACGAAGTGAGTCTGATGTCGGCGGAGTCGATCATGCGGGCCCTCGATCCTGAAAAATACGAGGTGATTCCCATCGGCATCGCCAAGGACGGGCGCTGGCTGATCGGCGAAGATCCGCTTAAGGCCCTCAAGGAGGCGGTCAAAGGAGAGCTGCCCCATCGAGTGACTCCGGCGGCCTTTTGGCCCGATCCGACGGAGCCGGGGCTTATGGTGGCCGAACCCTCCTTCCCGGCGCGGGAGGAAGGGCGGAAGCGTTTTGATGTGGTCTTTCCCGTGCTCCACGGTCCCTACGGCGAGGACGGGACGATCCAAGGGATGCTGGAGCTGGCCAACGTGCCCTACGTCGGCTCCGGGGTGGCAGGCTCAGCCGTGGGCATGGACAAGATCCTGATGAAAGACGTCTTTCGCAGCGCCGGACTCCCCGTCCTCGACTACGTGCCGGTCCTGCGAAAGCAACTGGAAACCAGCTTTGCCGAGATCCAGGAGGCGATCGAGGAACGCCTGGGCTACCCGTGCTTTGTCAAACCGGCCAACCTCGGCTCCAGCGTGGGCGTCTCCAAAGTGAAAAAGAGGGAAGAGTTGCGGCCGGCGCTGGAGGAGGCGGCCCGCTATGACCGCCGGCTCATCGTCGAAAAAGCGGCGGAAGGTTACCGGGAGGTGGAGTGCAGCGTCCTGGGAAACGACGAGCCGGAGACATCCATTTGCGGAGAGATCGTTCCCGGCGGCGAGTTTTACGACTACGACGCCAAGTACTTTGACGACACGTCCCAGCTCATCATCCCCGCCCGCATTTCCGAACAAGCCTCCAACCGGGTGAGGGAGCTGGCGGCCGCGGCCTTCCGGGCGATCGACGCCGCGGGCTTGGCCCGGGTCGACTTTTTCGTCCATCCTGAGACCGAGGAGATCTTTATTAACGAGATCAACACCATGCCCGGCTTTACCCGCATCAGCATGTATCCCAAACTCTGGGAGGCCACGGGCCTCTCTTATCCAGAGCTGCTCGACCGCTTGATCCAGTTGGCTCTCGAGCGGTTTGAGGAAAAGGCTCGCAACCAAATTGGATTTTCGAGGGCGTGAGACCGTGAAAAGGCTCCTCGCCGCGCTGGGCTTTGCGCTGCCGCCGCTTGCGTTTTTCGCGTGGCTCCTCTGGACGGTCGCGGGCCAGCGCGGTGCGGCGATTCCCGCTTTTGGTCCCGTCGAGCCTTACTTGGCAGCGCTGCGCTGGTCGCTCTTCGCCAAGATGGCGCTCGGCGCAACGCTCCTTGCCGGATGGACCGGCTGTTGGACCTACCTCCGCCGGCGCCGGAACAAGAAAATCCCAGCTCAGCGCGGGTATAGCCGGGGGGCAAAAGTTGCCTCGCCCGGCAGGAGTTAGGCACCCACCGACGAAGACAACAACCGTAACTTCTTGCAAGGGAATGAGCACGGGAAGATCGTTGGATCTTCCTTTTTTCCACTCCAGGAGAGCGCCGCGAGCGGGTCGTGGGCGGCGTTTGCAGGCTCATTGTGCGCCTTGCATCGTGAAAGCCAGCATCCCGCATCGGTCAAGCTCTCTCGCCTTTTAGCAGGTCGGATTGGAGCAACGTGGATCACCAGGAGGTTGAATGGCTGTTGGGTCATCACGGTGGCCACCGCGTGCGCCTGGGAGAACACCATCTGCCTCATCTATCCGTCGCGGGCGAGATTTTCGCCGTCTACCAACCGGTGATCGGAGCCGCAGCTACCTTAGTATGGCTCAACATGCGCTACGCGGTCCACGTCGATCAACCCTTTGAGCCCCGCTTGCTCCAAGAGGCAGGTTTGAGCCCCGATGAGATCCAAAGGGCGATCGCCCGTTTAGAGGAGTACGAACTGGTCAAAAGAGAGGGCGACGCTTTTATCGTTTACGAGCCTCTCCCTCAAGGGGCATTTCGCGCCCGGTTTGGCGGGGTGGCGCTCGCGGGCCGAGAAGGAGAAGCAGAGAGCGCACAGGATCAAGCTGCGGCCGCCGACGACGCGCCCCGGCGAGAGAGCCTGCGGCAGGTCGCCTCTTGGGAAGGAACGGGCGAAGTGGCCGAAGGCGCTCAAGCCAAGACGCCCCTGCGCTCGCCCCTTTCCAAACGCCGCAAGGCCTCGCGGATGCTCCGCCTGGTCGAGCCCGCATCCAGCGAACCCGAATCGGAAAACCCCGATATGCAGGCGGTCATGCAGATCTACCACAAGCGCATCGGCATGATCGGTCCGACGCAATACGAAAAGCTCCGCTTTTGGATTGAAGAGCAGGGTATGGAAGGCGCGGTCGTCGCGCTGGCGATCGAAGAGACGGTTCGTTCGGCGGAGGTGCCGAGAATCTCGTACCTCGAGGGGATCTTGCGCAACTGGTACAACGACGGCATCCGCACCTTGGCGGACCTGCACGAAAAGAAGCGGGCGTCGCGGGTGCTTTCGGGCGACGAAGGCCGGGCCAAGGGCGATCACTCTTTGGAAGGATCGCCCAACGCGGCCGCATACCAGAGCGTGAGCCCCGAATGGGTCGAGAGGTGGAAGGAACTGTACCCCGATGAGTACGATGGTTGATTCGCAGGAAAGGCCCCTGGTACCCTGTGATATCGACGCCGAGCGCCGGGTGCTCGGCATTTTGATCAAGCATCCCCACCTGATCGACTCGGTGATCGACCGGCTCTCGCCTTCGCACTTTTTCGAACCGCAGCACCGGGTCATCTTTGAGGCGATCTACGATATCTACTCCAAAGGTGGGCGGATCTCTTACACCCAGGTCTACAACCAACTGCGCAAGTCAGGCGCCTTGCCGGCGCCCGACGAGGCACTCATCCGGCTGACCGAGGCTTATGCCAGCGAAGTCGAGCTTTTGCCGAGCGTCGAGTCGCTCGTCGAAAAAGAGGCGAAGCGCCGGATTTTGCGGGCTGCCCAGGAGATCCAGAAGATGATCCTCGAAGAAACCGAGGAAAAACTGGACGATTACATCTCCAAGGCGCAGCAGCTGATCTTTGAGGCGACCAACGTCGCTCAAGATGCAGACGAGATTAAAGACTTGATGACGGTGCTCAACAAGTGTTACGTGCGGCTCGTCGAACGGCGCGAGGGGAAAAAGCCCTATGGGCTGCCGGTGCGCTTTCCTGCCATCGACGTGATGACGACCGGCTTTAAAAACAAGGACTTGATCATCCTCGCGGCCCGGCCGAGCATGGGAAAGACGTCGCTGGCGCTCAACTTCGCCGTCAACGTGGCCAAAAGGGGCCTCGGCGTCCTCATCTTCAGCTTGGAGATGGACGACGAGCAAATCGGCGATCGCATCGTCGTGAGCGAGTTCTTCCGCTTTCGCCGGCCCGACGGCGGCTACGAGATCACGCCCATGGATTACTCGACCAAGCTCAACGAACGGCAGTTTGAGCTCGCGCAGTCGATCTTTAACGAGATGTACGATCTGCCCATTTTTGTCATCGACAAGCGCGGCATGACCGTCAACGACATCCGGGCGAAGGCCCGTAAAGTCAAGGCGGAGCATCCCAACCTGAGCTTGATCATCATCGACTACCTCCAGCTGATCAAGCCGCCCGCGGGCTCCAACAAAAACTGGGCGCTGGTCGTGGGCGACATCGTGCGCGAGATCCGCGATCTTGCCGGCGAGCTGGACTTGCCTATCATCCTCCTTTCCCAGCTCAACCGGAGCGTCGAAAGCCGCGACAACAAAAAGCCGGTCATGTCGGACCTGCGGGACAGCGGCAACATCGAGGAATTTGCCGACGTGGTGATGTTTCTCTACCGGGAGGATTACTACTATCCGGAGCTGGCCAAGGAAAAAGGGACCGAAGGCTTGGTGGAAGTGATCTTCGCCAAGCAGCGCAAAGGGCCGACGGGCATCGCCAAGCTCCGGTTTATCAGGGAGTTTACCCGCTTTATCGAAGAGACCGATCGGCCGGACGCGCCGGTGGGATAGACTCTCGCGCCGGGGGGTGTCAGCCATCGCAGGGCTTTTTGAGGAGACGGAGCGCCTGAAGCTCCGTTTTATCCGCGCGTACGAGCGTCTCTACGAGCTGGGGCGGATCTCCGCGGCCGACCTCGACGAGGTGATCGACGCGCTGGACCGCATGGACGAGCTTTCCAAAGAGGAGCTCGCGGCGAAGCTGGGGAAATTTCGGGAACTGGATCTTGACCAAGGTAAGGAAGAGGCTCGTGGCGGCAAGTGAGATGCAGACCCAAAAGCCCACCGTCAGCCGGGGGCTCGTCTGGCTCTTGGGCCTGGTCGTCCTGGTCGTGGCCGGGCTGGGCGTCTACCTTTACACGCTCTACGCCCCCAAGCAGGTGGTCATCCAGATCAACGACGAGCCGCCGATCACGGTCGATGTTTCCGGCTGGACGGTGGCTCATGCCCTCAAGGCCGCGGGGTTGGTCCTTGAGGAAGGGGATGAGCTCACCCCGCCTCTGACGGAAAAAATCGCGCCGGGCACTCGCATCACCATCGCGCGCGGCACCCGGGTGGCCCTCCTGGTCGACGGCCAGAGGCTCGAGCTCGTCATCCCCTACGGGACCGTAAGGGATGCCCTTGTCCGGGGCGAGGTGCGGATGGGTCCCATGGACCGCGTTGTCCCTGTGCGCGAGACGCCCCTGGAGGATGGGATGGAGATTCGGGTCATCCGGGTGACCCAGCAAGAGGTGGTGGAGAGGGAGAGCATTCCTTTCCGTACCCTGCGTTGGGCCGACCCTCATCTCGCCAAGGGCGAAGAAAGGATCATCCGCGAGGGCAAGGAAGGCATTCTCGAGACCCGGGTTCTCCTCACCTATGAAAACGGGGAGCTGGCCCACCGGCAGGTGATCG